>JAHEZO010000060.1 GCA_023250995.1 Flavobacteriales bacterium
GGAATGATGATTCTGATTATGCTTAATATTCCATAAAAAGGAGCTCCCTCCCATGGCGTTTAGTGAATATGCCATTGCTTTGTTCAGCCATTTGGCTGCAGAGTAGCTTCCGTGCCCTCCATCATGCATTACATTAAATCCAATGGCCGCAAGATTAAGTCCCAGAATAGCGAAAAGAGGAAAACTTGCCCAAAGGGGCAACTGAAACACAATTAAACTGGAATAAATTCCGACAGCAAGTAAAAGAAGGATAATTGTTTTTGAATATAATTTCCAGTTACCTGTGGTTTTTAATTTATTCGAGGCAAAGTACTGATCCACTTTTTGCTTTAATAAATCATAAAAAACATTGTTTTTACCACTAAAGGAAATTCTTTTCATTTTCATAATATTTTTTTAAATAAAATCAAAGATATGCATATTTTCAATGCAAGGGGAAGGAATAATTTTTTCTAAAGGATTCTTTTCAATTCAAGGAGTGAAGAAATTTCATATGTTACTTCGGCAAGATGATTTTTTTTTTCGGGATTAAAAAAGCATTGGTCAATTCCCGAATTTTTAGCCCCGATAATATCGGTTCCAAGATTATCCCCTATCATTAATGATTCACTTCTTAATGCCCCTGAGCTTTTTAGAGCATAGTTAAATATTTTTTTTTCGGGTTTATTGCTTCCTGCAATTTCAGAAATAACAATTTTATTGAAAAACTTTCCAATTCCCGAAGTTTTAATTTTTATTTTTTGAACTTCTTCGAAACCATTGGTAATAATATGTAGTTGGTATTTGGGTTGGAGGTAGGTAAGCATTTCGATTGCCCCGGGGAATAAATTCTTTTTTTTGGGGCAATCCTGTACATAAAAAATTCCTATTTTTTCTGCCAAAGCACTATCATCCACATTAAAAGTAAGGAGCGTTTTATAAAATCGCTTGGTTCTGAGATATTCCTTTGAAATTTTTCTTTTTTCATAATCGTCCCACATCCTTTCATTGATTGATTTGTACATTCTGATAAAGCTTTCGGATGAGGGTACCCTTTTTTCAAATAAATTAAAACGGGAATAAATTTCATTCAGGGTTTCAGCGGCATTTGTTTCAAAATCCCACAGGGTATGATCCAGATCGAAAAAAACATGTTTATATTTTTTCATGGATTTAAAATCTGAAATCAAAATAGCTTACAAGAGAAGTGAGGACAAAAGCCCACAAAATAACAGAACCCATGAGAAAGGGAAGAGCCCGTTTGTCATGTCCGAAATATTTTGCGGCAAGAATGCATCCAAGCGGGATAGAAAAAACAGATGGGGTGATAAGGGCAAGTCCCACTACTCCCAACCGGTGATTTTTTATTTGCACAATGAATCTGTTCATTCTGGTCATTTTCCTTTTCGGTTTTTTTGCTCCTGTGCTGAGGCGGCCCGAAAGCCAGGAAAAGAAACCGAAAATTATTTTCCCGAAATAAAAAAATCCAAGCACACCCATCCATCCGCCTAATACCGAAATGAAAATAGTTTGCCAAAAGCTATACCCTCCCACAACATAAATTGAACCCGGGGCAAATAAAAATTTTAGTGCACTAAAAAAAAGCCAGCCGGTAAATTGAAGTGCTTCAGACATCCCTTAAATTTTTTCTCCAAAAGCAAGATCACCGGCATCACCCAGCCCGGGTACAATGTAGGCCTGAGCGGTAAGTTCATCATCCACAGCACCTACCCAAAGGGTTAATCCCGAGGGAAGATTTTTTTTGGCATATTCCAACCCTTCCGTGCTGGCAATTGCCGAAACTATATGGGTGCATCGGGGGGTTCCCCGGTTGAGCATTGCCTCATAACTTAATACCATGGAACTTCCGGTGGCCAACATTGGGTCAGATAAAATAAGGACTTTATTTTCAATTCCCGGGCTTGATAAATATTCAATTTTTATTTTAAAACTTCCATCTTTCCCATGTTTTCTGTAGGCCGAAACAAATGCATTTTCGGCCCGGTCAAAATAATTCAATAAGCCCTGGTGAAGTGGCAAACCCGCCCGCAGAATGGTGCCTAGTACAGGTTGATCTTTGAGAACAGGTACTTTAGAAATCCCCAGCGGAGTTGAAACAAGTTTTGTTTCATAGGTGAGGTGCTTGCTTATTTCATAAGCAAATATTTCCCCCATCCTTTCCATGTTCCTCCTGAACCGCATACTGTCACGCTGAATTTTTTGATCACGGATTTCAGAAATAAACTGGTTAAAAATGGAATTCCCTTTCCCTAAAATCCGGACTTTGGGAACCGGATAATTTACTTTTTTAGCCATCGGATGTATTTCGGAAGATTATTTTTTTTGAGTTGTAAAAATACATATTCTTTGGCACCAAAACTTTTATAGAACCTGGCCAAATTTAAATTATTTGAGCCCTCAAAATCCAATATTGACTGTTTTTCGCAATGTTCAGAAATATACCTGTCAATTAACAAAAAAATTGCACCTGATTCTTTGGCCAACTGGTTTGATGCGGAAAAAAGAAATATGGCCCTTTTCCTATAAACAAGAAATACCATTCCGGCAATTAATTTATTCTCGTTATTGAATGATCCGATAATATGCAGCATTTTTTTTTCCTCAGCCAAAAGGATAAGGTTTTTCAAAATGTCAAAATATTCCGTTTTCAAATGGGGAAACTCTTTGCCCTTGTTATTTTTAAATATTTCAATTACACTACCAATAGAAATTTTTTCGGACATAATTTTGACTTTTCTTTCCTCTGCCTTTTTAATATTCCTCCGGGTGTTTTCCGAATAGTTTTTGAAAATATTTCCATAGGGCTGTGACAAATCCAATTCGCAATTAATTTTTTTTTCATATTTGATGGCGGCTAATGAATTTGAATCAAACAGATCAAATCCTGCTTTTTTATTTAAAAATCCTTCCTCATTTTCATCAATTAACACCGAAGAATTTTCAATGTTTAAACAAATTTCAGCGAACTTGAATTTTTCAGGGATGGCATTCAAAAAGATTTTAATTTCATCCGGAGAAAGATTTTTAGAGGAAAAAATACCAAGTTGCTGGGTAAAATGCGGCTGGAACAAATAATGAATTCCGTATTTTTTCCGCCAGGTAATGGGCATTACCGAATTATAATCATCTTCAACTAATGCGTCCCAATTTTTGCAAACGGTATCTAGATACCAGGAAAGAGCGTAAACTCTTCCATTTATTGAATTGTTTATGCAACGATCCCATTTCTCAAGGTTTATTTCATTATGTTTTAAATAATAAATCATCTTAAAAAAAATGAAAATCAAAAATTATGATCCCTTGAATTTTTAAAAATATACTAAAAACCCGCATAATCCACCAACTCTTCAAAAACTTTTCTCCAGCCTTTAAACTCTTCCTCATTGCTAAAAAACTCATTATGCCAAAGAGTGTATAGCGTCCCATGTACATTTTTTACTTCATCCACAATAGGTTTCATCTCATCAAGTGCCTTATGTGCCGGAATCCGTTTATAATATTTAAACGTTCCTTCCATCAGACAAAAAGGATGAATTTTCAGAGCGGTTTCTGCCTCATTTAATAAGTCATAAAAAAAATAAGGAGTGCAAATTCCTGCCCTGAACCCTTGTTCTGATGCATAACCCATCGTGAAATCATCAGTGATACCAAGCTGAAGAAGGTTCCGGTATGTTTCAGGCAAACTTAATTTCAGAAAATGCTGCCGGCTTTTTGTTATTTCTTTGTTCAGTATCCCCGAAAGACGTGAAACCTCTGTTTTTAACAACTCTTTATTTTGGGAGGAATTATAAGAAGGATGGATGCCAACTTCGGCATAGTCACTTATTCCCTTAAGAAGCGATTGAAATTTCTTACTGGTATGGGGAACATTTTTATCATTCATTCCATAATCGGCAAGGAGGATAAAAAAAATGGGATTAAAACCCTTTTCTTTTTGGAGGGTTATTAAATAATCAAAAACGTCATAAGGATCCCTTTTTTTTCCAACCAAAACATTCGTTCGTTCTGCAATATCTGTAAAATCAGCTTTCAAAAGGGAGCGGGTATATGCCCCAAAGGTTCTAACAAACCCTTTTTCACAATAGGCATAAGCATTATCAATATCAATGGTTGGAATAAACCTGAACTTAAAATCTGGAAAGATAAAGTCGGGAAATTTTTTGGATATTTCTTCCTTAATTTTCAATGCTCCTATATTCACAGTGGGCTTTTGAAGAAAATTTTTTTTGAAGGCCATAGAATCCCTGGGGTCAAATCTTCCGTTTGAATCCGGCTTGAAAGGCAGATATTCTTCGTACCTTGAAACAAGAAAAAATGCAAGTGAAAAAAAATCTGCTGATAAATTTTTATAATCACAACTTGCCGGCTGAATGCGATTTTCGAAAAGAAATGAAGAGGACTTAAAAAACAATTCATCCTTCAACGGAAATTCACCATAACTGATTTTATGTCCCCCGTAGTTAATAAACTCTTCGGGATTTGAAGTAAAATCGGGATTAATTAAGAGGACATCCCGGAATACTAAATTAAATATATACCGAAGCCGGGAAGTAATTTTCGGAGAATAAACGAGCAGTTTCAAAAGGAAGACCTTGAATAATTTTTTTTCAAAGTTAAAAACAATCCGCAGAAACTATGGTTGAGGCATTGTTGAGGTGGATGACAATTTGGTTAAAGTAATTATTCGTGATAATCAATATTGGGGTTCATTGGAAATTTTTTTGTCCTGCCAGCATACCAGGTAGTAGCTTTAATTTCCTTAATGGACCGGAGGACATCTCTGCGGCTCAGTTGGCCTATTAATTTGCCTTTGGGATCAACTACCGGAAATCTGCGGTAATTACTGTTCAAAAATTTGTAAGCTGCTTCTGCAACAGTGGTTTTGGAGGGAATAGTTTGAGGGAGAGAAGTCATATAATCCGCTACCCTTCCCGGTGGAAGGTTATGGTATGCACAATCCACTATCACTTTCAAACAATCTTTTTCGGATATTACTCCAACAAGTTCATATTTATCATTCACAACGGGAGCTCCCGAAATTTTATTTTTTAATAAAGACCGGACAACGTCATAAATGTCCTGACCAGGTTTGAAGGTGGTCAAATCGGTGGTCATATATTTTTCGATTGTTTCCTCAGTACCCATGGCCGGCTAAAGGTTTGATTGTTTTACAAATATAATTAAATTTGGAATAAAAAAAAACAATAAAACCGTAAACGGTAAAATTATCTTATAAGGGTAACCAAAAAATAAAAAACCCTAAGAAAAAATAAAAAAGGAAGCGGCAAAAAAAACTTTTTTTCTCAATTCATTTTTCCATTTCGAGGATTTTTAGCTCCACTCTCCGGTTCATGGCCCGCCCTTCCTCATTATCGCTTCCATCGGGCCGGGTATTGGGGGCCAGCGGATTTGAAGAGCCATATCCTTTTGCAATCATCCGGCTCCCATCAACCCCTTTTTTTGTAAGGTAATCCACCACCGATTGAGTTCTTTGCTGAGAAAGTTTTTTGTTGTAATCTTCTGCACCTTTAGAATCGGTATGACCTGAAATTTCAATTTTCATAATTTTTTTATTCTCCATTACCTTCACCAGTTTTTCAAGTTCGGCAATAGATTCAGGTGATTTAACATCTGTTTTATCATAATCAAAGAAAACATTATTCAGTACAATTTTGGCTCCGGCAACCAGGGTTTTAAGCTCTACGGGTTTAGTAAATTCTTTGTAATCGCTGTTATCGGGCACCACCAGATTTTCTGAATGAAAAAGGTGCTCATCGCTTTCATACGTAACATTGTAATTTTTCCCGGGGGAGAGAATAAACAAATATTTTCCGGTGGCTGAGTTAGGAGTATAATTTCCAATCAGCTCACCATTTTCATTGTCTTTCACCGTAATAATAACATTGGCCGGTACTTTTCCGCTTTCATCCGTCAAAATCCCCTTGTACACTGTTAAAGGAATTTCTTTTTGTTCCGGAAACGTTATCATATAAATATCCAGATCTCCAAATCCCTCCTTTTTCAGGGAAGAATAATAAGCTCTTTTCCCATCGGCCGATGGAACAAAGAAAATATCATCCCGGGTGGTATTAACCGGATAGCCCATATTTTGTGGAGGGCTCCAGCTATTGCTTTCGTTATCAAACTCACTAAAAAAAATATCGAACCCACCCATGGTTTTGTTCCCCTTCGAACTAAAGAAAAGGGTGCTACCATTGGGGTGAATGTAAACCCCGTCCTCATCATAGGTGGTATTAATACTTTTACCAATATTCTGAGCCAATCCCCAATCACCCGTGGGCAATTTTTTGCAGAGGTAAATATCCTTTCCTCCGAAACCTCCTTCCCTGTTGCTGATAAAATAAATAACCTGGCCATCAGCACTCATGCTGGCATGAGGTTCAAAGGAGGGAGTATTAATATCAGAGCCAAACCTCTGGGGAACCGTCCACCGTTCACCAAATAATTTACTGAAAAATATATCACCAAACCCAACATTTTTTTCGTATTTGTAAATCAGCAATTCCTGGCCATCAGGAGATAGGCCGATGGTGGCTTCATGATCATCCGTGTTAATCGGGGCACCTATGTTTTTAGGCTTCTGCCATTCGAAATTGTCTTTTTCAGCAATATATATGTCTTCGTAATATTTTCCGTCATCGGTTTTTTTTCCACCTGTACTTTCCGGTCTTCTCGAAGTAAAAATAATTGTAGATTCATCGGCCGAAACCACAGGAGCATAATCAGGATAAGGGGAATTTATTGTACCGCCAAGATTTGAAACGGTCATATTCACCGGATTTTTTACCATATCCATGGCATTGTTACAAACCTCAATCTGGTGATCAATATCTTTTATCACGTTTACTTCTTTTAAATTAATATCAGATTTATATCTTTCATAGGTGGCAATAGCCGCTCCGAATTCATAGTTTTGCTGAAAAGCTTCTGCAAGATGTAATATTACTTCCATGGGGGCCTTTGTTTCTTTATAATAACCTTCCTGATATTCGGGGGAGGTGCTTACTGAAGCCATTTCTAAATATTTTATTGCATTTTTCGAATTATTATCAGGGGATTTAAGATAGCAAAACCCAATCATAAAATAAACATTCGCATTTCCGGGGTAAAGGGAATCCATTTCAAGAAGGACTGGGAGGGCCATTTCAAATTTATCATCAAAAAGAAAAGAAGTTGCCTTTGCAAACATCCTTTTAAAATTATCATCAATTTTTTTTGCCGCTGTTCCGTTAGCTTGCTGTGAAAAACCCACAGTTGCAATCAAAACAGAAATAAATATCGAAAATAAAATCCTTTTCATCAGTATAATTTTTCGTTAAAAAATAAATCTGAAAAATATCATCCGGCTAAAATAACATTTTCCGTAATAAATTGTTATTGTGGTTACTCCACCCACTCTGAATAATACTCCACAGGCCTTCTTTGGCCTTTGGGCCATTCAACTGCGGGATATCCTAAAAAGATAAGTCCAAGACATTTATCCTTTTCTCTCAAACCCAGAAAATTTTGCATTTCCGGGGTATACGTTAAACCTCCTGTTCCCCAATAAAAAGCAAGGCCGTAAGCGGTTGCTGTGAGAAACATGTTTTGGACAGCACAGGCCACTGACTCAACATCTTCAATTTCAGGAAATTTTTCGGCCGGTTTCCGCTTCATGCAAATGGCAATGATGGCCGAAGTTTTTTCGGCTCTTTGCTTAAGTTTTTCGAATTTTTGACTGTCGAATTTATCAGTAAGTGAAGCCGAATGAAACTGAATAAATTTTTTTATCCCTTCACCATAAAAAATCTTAAAAAACCAGGGTTGGGTTAAACCGTGGTTGGGCGCCCACCTTGCATTTTCAAGCAAAGCATTGATAATTTCTTTTGGAACTTTCCGCAAAGAAAATTGTTCGGGGTAAATGGTTCTCCTGTTCCTTATGATTTCATTTATTTCACTTAAATTATATTTCATTCTTTTTTGTTAAAACAAATTAATTATTTGCCTGATTTTTTCTCCTGTCTTCTTTTTTTTTATCTCTCACAGGGGCAGGAATTATCTCTCCAAAATCAACCATGATGATATCGTTAAGTTGAATCCCAAGCAGTTCGCTTGCATTCCCTGCGTTTATTGCAATTTCCAAAAAACCGGTGGCCCCAAACATTGCCAGCATTTCTCCTTCGGGAACATCACTATAGTTTCTGCTTAATTTATTAATTCTGTACCCGCCCGACCTGAAAATAATTTCAAATTTCCGGTGCATTCCTGATTGGTGAAAAAGCTCCTCCGTGATATTAACCATTACATTTCCAAAATCATCAATATAAATTACCTTCCCCCGGAGTGTATCCTGCGTTACCACGGGATTAAATCCCATAATACTGTTCAATTTTTCTTTACTCTTTCCCAGATCTTCAAATTTTCCACCCTCAGCCAGGTGACATGCCGCTTTGGCAAAAATATCTTTCATCGGAAAGGAAAAAGACCTGTAAGAAGAAATTTCAATCTCTACTATTTTTAATTCATCATTACCAAGAAAAAGTGGAAACATCCCGTTATCGGCTCCAATAAAATACTGATTCCGGCAAAATACGGCCACATGTTGTTTTTCAATTGTTCTTTCGGGCATAACACCAATGATATGAATCGTTTTATCCGGAAAATCAGAAAAAACATTTTTAATAACAAAGGCGGTTTGCAAAAGGTCGAATTTGGTAATCTGATGAGTTATGTCAACAATGGAAACATTTGGACATTGGCTGAGAATTGTTGCTTTTACAGAGGCAACATAATTATCTTTTAAACCCAAATCGGAAGTTAATGTAATGATAGCCATTAATAATTTACCTGAGTTACACCCTAAAGGTGTGCTTAAATTTCATAAAAAATAAATAAATTTCATCCTATAAATTAAATTCTGAAACAGAAAAAAGGTTCAACTGTTTTTATAGCTTTGCAAAAATAAACATTTAACCATCCCCATATTTTGAGCGAACTGAATCTACGATTAGAGGCCATCAACCCGGTTGAATTTTATGGCATCAACAATTCCAACCTCACTCAGATAGAAAAATTTTTCCCCAAGTTAAAAATTATAGCCAGGGGTGATAATATTAAAGTTATCGGAGATGATGAAGAACTTCGCCAATTTGAAGCAAAATTTACTGCAATTTCTAATTTTTTTCAAAAATTTCAACACCTCAGCGAAGGTGATGTTACCCATTTGCTGAGCAACAATTTAGAATTGAGCCCAGAGCCCGGAGCTGCCGCTGATGATGTAATTGTTTACGGGCAGGGGGGAATTCTTGTAAAAGCCCGCACCCCGAATCAGCGTAAAATGGTTGAATCAATTTCGAAAAAGGATATGATTTTTGCCATAGGTCCGGCAGGAACGGGGAAAACTTACACTGCAGTAGCCCTGGCTGTGCGATCGCTCAAAAACAAGGAAGTAAAGCGAATTATTCTTACCCGCCCTGCGGTGGAAGCAGGTGAGCATCTGGGGTTTCTTCCCGGGGATGTAAAAGAAAAACTTGACCCCTACCTCCAGCCCCTTTACGATGCTTTACATGATATGATTCCGCATGAAAAACTTATTTCTCTTATGGAGACCGGAATAATTCAGATTGCGCCCCTTGCCTTTATGCGAGGCCGTACCCTTGACCACGCATTTGTTATTTTGGATGAGGCCCAGAATGCCACTGAAAGCCAGTTGAAAATGTTCCTCACCAGAATGGGACGTTCGGCAAAATTTATTGTTACAGGGGATATTACTCAAATTGATTTACCTAAAAACCAGCCCTCAGGTTTGGTGGAAGGAATAAAACTCCTTTCAAAAATCAAAGGGATTGATTTTATTTTTCTGGATGAAAAGGATGCCGTTCGCCATGAGCTGGTTCAGCAAATTGTAAATGCTTACGGAAAAAAATAACAATTAATTTATTTCAGCCATTTTTTCCGATTATTTCAAATGGCATAATGATTGACTTTTTCCCACCCCTCAAAAAAAAAAATTTTACAACCCAAAAAACCGCAAAGAAAAGTGTCAAACGAATTGAATCTGCTGAATTTTGCACCAATGACTGACGATGGTGCAGAATTTATTCCCATCCTCACCAGTGATGATGAAGAAAAAATGATTAATGAAAAATTGCCCGAAGAGTTGGCAATTCTTCCACTGCGCAATATGGTTTTGTTTCCGGGTGTTGTGATTCCAATTACAGTTGGAAGGGACAAATCAATCCGTCTGGTACAAGAAGCATATACAGGACATAAGCTTGTTGGTGTTATTGCTCAAATTGACCAAAAGGTTGACGACCCTACCGCTGATCAGCTTCATAAAATAGGCACCGTGGCACGGTTAATAAAAATTTTAAAAATGCCCGATGGAAATACCATGGCAATAATCCAGGGAAAAAGAAGATTCTTAACTAAGGAAATCATTCAAAATGATCCCTATATAAAAGTTAAGGTTGAAGCACTGGACGAAACCAAACCGCTGGTTCAGGATTCGAAATTCGAGGCACTCATAGCTTCGGTAAAAGACCTCGCCATTAATATCATAGTGAAAAATCCGAATATTCCCTCCGAAGCTACTATGGCCATCAAAAACATTGAAAGTCCTTCTTTTCTGGTAAATTTTATTTCTTCCAACTTAAATGTTGAATCGGCCGATAAGCAAAAACTTTTGGAAATTAATGACCTTGTTGAAAAGGGAAATCTCCTCCTGGGATACCTAACCAAAGAACTACAGATGCTTGAGCTAAAAAATGAAATGCAATCGAAGGTTCGAACGGATATGGACAAGCAGCAACGCGAGTACTTTCTGAATCAGCAAATGAAATTGATTCAGGAGGAACTTGGCACAGGGGCAAGCCAGGAAACGAAAGAATTAAAAGAAAAGGCTGAGAAAAAAATATGGAGTAAAGAGGTGAAAGAAATTTTTCTAAAGGAAGTAGATAAACTTCAAAAGATGCACCCCAGCGGTCCGGAGCACAGCATACAATTAAATTATCTGCAAGTGCTGGCCGAATTGCCCTGGAACGAATGCACCAAGGATTCCTTTGACTTGAAAAATGCAAGAAAAATTCTTGACCGCGACCATTTCGGACTCGAAAAAGTGAAAGAAAGATTGCTTGAGCACCTGGCTGTTTTAAAACTAAAAGCAAATATGAAGGCTCCCATTCTTTGCCTTTACGGTCCTCCGGGAGTGGGCAAAACTTCACTTGGGAAATCTATTGCGGAAGCTCTTGGAAGAAAATACGTGCGCATGTCATTGGGAGGCCTGAGAGATGAAGCAGAAATCAGAGGCCACAGAAAAACCTATATTGGCGCAATGCCGGGGAGGATTATCCAAAGCATCCGCAAAGCAAAATCATCAAACCCTGTTTTTGTACTTGACGAAATAGATAAGGTGGGGAATGATTTCAGAGGTGATCCCTCCTCTGCCCTGCTTGAAGTTTTAGATCCCGAACAAAATAATACCTTTTACGACAACTTTGTGGAGATAGATTATGATTTGTCAAAGGTCCTTTTTATTGCCACAGCAAATTCCCTCTCCACCGTACAGGCTGCCCTCAGAGACCGGCTTGAAATTATTGAAATGACGGGATACACGGTGGAGGAAAAAATTGAAATTGCAAAAAAACATCTCATACCCAAACAAATTACGGAACACGGTTTAAAAGCAGGCCAAATAAATTTTTCGGGTTCGGTACTTGAGGCCATCATTGAAAATTATACCCGGGAATCGGGAGTAAGGCAACTGGAAAAGCTTATTGCAAAAGCTATCCGCCAAAGGGCAAAAAAAATTGTAACCGGTGAAAAATTTACTTCCCAAATAAAAATATCGGAACTTCAAAAACTCCTTGGCCCGGGCCACTCAAAAGATAAATACCTTGGAAACGATGTGGTGGGGGTGGTTACCGGTCTTGCATGGACTGCGGTGGGCGGGGATATACTTTTTGTTGAAACATCCCTTTCAAAAGGAAAAGGGAAACTTACTCTTACTGGCAATCTGGGAGAAGTAATGAAGGAATCGGCCATGATAGCCCTTGAATATCTTAAGGCACATTCTCCTGAACTCGGGATTGATGTAGATATGTTCGAAAAAAATAATGTACATATACATGTTCCCGAGGGTGCAACACCAAAAGACGGACCCTCTGCCGGAATTACCATGCTTACTGCCCTTGCGTCCTCATTTTCCAATAAAAAAGTGAAAAAAGATATCGCCATGACCGGGGAAATTACTTTGCGGGGAAAAGTTCTTCCTGTGGGAGGTATTAAGGAAAAAATTCTTGCAGCTAAAAGAGCCGGGATAAAAGAGATTATTTTATCGGAAGATAATAAGAAAGACATTGCCGAAATTCCTCCCCGTTATTTAACAGGACTTGAATTCAGGTATGTTAAAAAAATGATTGAGGTAGTAGAGTTTGCTTTGATTGACCAAAAAGTGGAAGAAAAAATTGAAGGTTAATTATCCTTGTAATTTTAAAACACAAAATCAAATTCTTTCACTGCAATTAATTCAACCGGGACCTTTATTAGTTCCGAAAACATTTCCCCTTCCTCACGAAGGTCATCGTCATCCTCCTCATAATGCCATTTGACTGTTACTTTATTTCCTGAGGCGTGGAGCTTCTCCAGTCTCTTGAATATATCGAAAATCACCTTGGATGAACTGGTGTTAAAATATTCAAGAGAAACATTTACTGTGGTTTCGGGTTTGGGATTTTTCGAATATTCATCCAGCCAATGCAAGGCAGGTTCGTAAATATTGATGGCATGTTCCGGGTGAGACCGGCCGTAAATATCAAGAACCCCTTTTTCGAAATTAAATTCGAGGGTGGGTGATTTTATGTTTCCTTTAATATGCAAATTTTCCATGACTTTTTATTATTGGTTAAACTAAAGTATTAATATTCTGGATGAAAAACAAAACAATGTTTTACCACAGATTCCACAGATTTTTACAAATTCAGGTTACAAATGTTAAATTAAAATGAACCATTTCATGAAATTTATTTTTCATAATACCGGTTTAAATCGGTTGTTTAAAAAAATATTCTTTACTTCTTTAAAATCTCCATTGCTTCGGTAACCGAAATTTTATTCCCGTTTTTAAATGCAACAATAAAGCAATCTTTATATCCCTTAAGTTTCATTTTGTTTTGAATGTCAATGGCTGTGGTATAATCTGAGGTGTTTCCTGAAAGAAATTTATAAATGCTTCCGTCTTTAAATTGCTCAACCTTTTCAACCCCTTTAAAATTTTCAGGTTTCAGCTCAATTGGTTTTACCGAAGCGCCAATCTGAATTTTAAATACCACTCCTTTGCCCTTCTTTTCGGCAGAATCATCTAAATTTTTTAAATCTCCCGAAACAATGAATAACATTTCAACCCTTCTGTTTTTCTGTTTGCCCTCGGCCGAATTATTGTCTGCCACAGGATATTTTTCTCCAAAAAATTTGGTTATTATCCGTTCAGGGGAAATTCCGGCTTTTATCAAATAATTTTTAACGGCATCCACCCTCTTTTTCGAAAGTAATAAATTATAATCATCATCCTGAACATTATCCGTATGCCCTCCCAATTTTAGTTTCCATGAGGGGTTTTCTTTGAGCAGAATCACCAGTTCATCCAATCCCCTGAACGAGGATGACCTGATGTTTTCGGAGTTCGCATCAAATTCAAGGTTCTGGAAAACTTTTGTTACCACCGTTTTATCGGTTTCTTTAATGTTGGCTTCCACATCCTTGGCGTCTTTTACTCCCATTTGCTGGGCATCTTCAGAGGTAAGCATGGCAAAACGGAATCTGTTGTCGCCTCCCTTAACAGCTTTTTTAATGGCTTCCCCCTCAACAAGAATTTTCAGTTCATCGGGCATGGGAGAATCATCAGGCTGCACCAAAGTGAGATAGTATCCTTTATCGCTGGGAAGATTTTTAAAAATAAAAAATCCATCGTCATTCTGATAAGCCACCGATAATTGCTTACCATCTTCCGACATAATATATACTGTGGGTATTTCAGAGGGAAGATAAAACAAACCACCATCTCCTCTCTTCAGTTTCCTGTTTTTTCCTTTAAACAATGCTTCAATTTCAGTGGCCGAATCCTGAACATTCATCAATTTAAATTTTGAACCCGGATCGGCATCCAGTTGTTCAAAAACAAAAACCCCGGCCCTGTTTTGGGCAGAAATAACAGGGTTTCCGCTTGCATCAATCCAGAAAAGCTGAGCTTCATTTTGCGGCAGGTAATAGAATTTTTCCTTGCCCGGCTTAATGATTTTTTCCTCCTTCCCAATGAGAATTTGTATTTCCGAAGGATTCTTTTCCGATTGAAGAGCAAATTTTACATTTTCGGAAGGCAGAGAATTAAAAACAAATTTCCCATCGCTGTCCTTTTTGGCACTCGCAATGGTATCCCCTTTGTCATTTATCATGTGAAGCTTTTCGGGACATCCGTGGTTTGCTGATGACCCGGGCTCATCCGGACAGTCATCCACCACATCATTTAGCTTATCGCCATCCCGGTCGGGTATATCAACCGTTTTGTTTTTTCCGGGTGCCTCGTAATCATTTTCAAATTTTGATTTTGTAAGCACTCCTTTTTCTTTGCGTCCAAAAGTGAGGTTTATCCCTGTGCGGACATTTACATATTTTGCCTGCTGCGGAAAAATTACTCCAAATACATTATCCGAAGCAACATACCATTGAAAAAATCCCAGGTTCAAACGAATTCCAGCTCCCAGGTTGGTATAAGAACGGTTATAAATGGTGTAACTCATTAAAAAGGAAAACCATTTGTAATAGTCCGTAATGCTAGAAATTGAAATTCCGGGATGAAATCTTTTATCAAAAAAATTTCCGTAAATCATGCCAGAAATAACCTGGTGCTCATTCATTTTATTATCACCGGCAATATATATATGCATGGGAAGGGTATGGGTATATTTTCCTGACTCCTTCTGAATTTCAAACGACTTTGAAATTGAATCCAGCATCATTCCGATACCCTCAGAAACCGAAGTGGTATCTGAAATGTAATCATTCAGATTTTGTCCTTTGTAGGTAAAACTTGCCCCGGGGTTCTTGCTTACATAATTCTGGGTTCCTTTTTTCCACCGGATATAACCCAGATCAACAATACTTGCCGACAAATTAATTTTATCGTTTAATTTGTAAGATGCCCCAAGATCCAACCCGAAACCATGATTTTTTGAACCGGCAATGAATAATTTTCCTTTGTTTTCAAGGGAGGATGAATCAAAACCGGCAGTATTAATAATAATGTCGGAACTTGCGGTAATTGCAAAGTCGGTGGGTTCGGTATGAAGGGTAACATCAGTTTTTTTTGTCCATACGTTTTCCATGCCATATAAAAATTTCAACCTTCCCCCCACATTAATTTTATCACTCAATATTCTGGAATAACTAACACCGTACTCTCTGTAATGTGTAAAATCAAGACCGAAATTAAATTTGAGAGTTTCTCCTGCCGAAGGAAAATTGCCATTCCAGATAAATTCGAAAAAATCTTTTGGGTACCTGAAACGCAGGAAAGCTTTTTCGGTGGCATTAAAACTGAAATAGTTTTTTTTCTTTACCAGAAAACCAAAAGAAATCAAATCAACATTTACCCCCAGGGTAAGATAATTATTTTTTTTTAGTTTGCTCAGCATGTTGGCAAAATCAAATTCAAGTGAATCGCCTTCGGAACTTGGGTAAATGAGGTCGGCATATTTGAAACCGCTGTTTCCCCCTTCAAGGTAAATGGAAGATAAAAAGGGGAGTGCAATATTTATTCTTGATTTGGGAATCAGAGCCGGATTGGCATACATCCGCTGTGGTACATGGGGCAGATTGTACATGGAAAAATTCTGCTGCCCATAACAAAAATTGAAAATTAAAATTCCAACTAAAAAGGCGACCAATTTAATATGAATGGCAGATTTCAAATTCCTGATCAAATTATTAATGAAACGAAATTGTTTGTTTCAGTTTTGCCATGGCGCCAATTTTCACATCCAGCCTGTAGTCAGAATAAATTTTTACATTGGAATTCCCATTGTTGGAAGTGGTCATCTGGCCCCGCACAAAAATTTTATTTGCTTTCGCAATATTCTTCAGTTTTTTAGAATCAAACCATTGGTCAATCGTTTTTTCAACCGAGCCGATTGCTCTTCCGTTTGCATCTATTGGTGCCGAAATCAGAATGTTCTGGAAAGGGGCAAGCACGCTGTCCACCACAAGGTAGGTAGTATCAAGTGGAGAGATAACAGTATCAACAAAATAAACCTGCAGGCCGACCTCCAACGGAAAGCCATTATTGATATCCATCCTTAGAAGTAGAGAATCCAGATCATCCCCTGCCGGAAGTTCAAAATCAAAAGTATCCTGAACTGTAAAAACAACTGCGGTGCCGTGAAGGGGCAAATCAATCTCCATATCCACCTTAAAGAGGCTGGTGTCAATTACAAAATTTTGTGTTTGACCCAGCGGGTTGGATTGGGAATTTAATTGATAAATAAAAAATTTTGGCTGGAAATTAATTATCTGCACCACATTGCTGTTGCTGTTATTCAACTCAAAAGAATCTTTTAAAACCTGGCCAATCTGTGAGAAGGTGGGGCTCGGCAGGGGAAGGGGGTTTGGAACACCGCTGCCTGTAACTGCAAAATTTCCTGCACCCGGATTATACCCTTCGAGCAAGGTAAA
>JAHEZO010000061.1:0-10656 GCA_023250995.1 Flavobacteriales bacterium
TTGCTGGCCTGAACCTGAGGGAGAGTAAACATTAATAAATTCATTATTTCCATCAATGTAAAAAACCCCGTCATTTTGATCGGAAATGTTTGGATTATTAAAATTAGATACCCTAACAACATACGTCCCACCCAAAGCACCGGAAGGAGAACCTGGAGTATTCCACATATAGGAATTCCCAGTAACATTTGTTGCAATGTTCACCCAATTATTTGTTCCATATTCAGCGTAATCAATATTAAACCCACCGGTTGTACCATAGGAATTCCATTGAATAATTTGATTGGAACAAGGATCGTACTCATCCTGATCTTTGGGATTGATTACACTTATTGATATTTCTTTTACTGTAATAGTTTCTGAAACCATAGTTTGTTCACAAGTTCCGGTAGTGTTTACAGCATAATTGAATGTTCCTGCGGAAGAAGGCGTTCCTTTGATGGTAAATTTTCCTGAAATCTGATCAAAAGTGCCAATAACATTTGGCGGTAACCCAGTTGCATAAGCCCCGGTTCCACCTCCGGAAATTGAATAAACAACATCTGTTATAGGATTAGAAAGGAATATGTTTTGCGAATACGGCCCCGAAAATAAATGAAGATCCGCCTTAGGATTTACCGTTATTGTTCCGGTTGCGGTTGCTTGTGCACAAAACCCCGAAGTTATAACTGAGTAATTGAAAACCCCAGTAACAAGTGGGTTTCCAGTAATTCTTGTGCTGGTAAAATTTCCAACTGTATAAAGGCCGAGTGGTAAGCCATTAATATTGACCCCCGTTGCCCCTCCTCCAGCTTCGTATATAATTTCGGGAGAAAGCGGGGTATTAACACAAATATTTTGGTTACCAGATCCCGCCCCGGAAAGAAGAGCCAAGGAAGCATTTGGACGCATGGTAACAAAAATTTGTGGCGGGTTTAAATCTGATCCGCAGGAGTTGGCAGGACTTACGGAAATTTGACCACCTCCAATGATTCCAGAAACAATTCCGGTTTTAATTAAAACAATGTTTGTTGATTGCCCTGAGTTAATTGTTCCTAAAGATGGGTCAACAATCCATGAATAACTTTGGGCTCCAGGAATCGGTGGAATGCTATATTCCTGAAATTCATTTTCACAAACTTCTGAATTACCCGTAATCATTACCCCTTGTACGGGAGGTACAGTACAATAAGTAGCAGTAATGGTTAAATCGTCAATGGCTAATCCCGGGCTATTCGAAAGCATTTGCTTCCTCCATCTTAAAAAAACATGGTGTTGATAATTTAGGGTTATTGGGAATTGATAAGAAATCAGGGTTTGGTTAGATTGGGCATTTCCATTCACCGCTCCTGTAATAACCGGAGTTTTCTGTTGAAAATCCAATGCAGTTACCGGAGTCCAAATACCAGCATTAATATCTGTTGCATCAATTTGGTACTCAAAAATCAGTTTGTGTTGTCCTCCGCTGTTTATGTTATCCCTCCATTCCTCTCCAGTATATGTTACATTTAATGCAGTAATATATTTTTGATATAAATCATTATTATAAATATAAAGGGCAAACATCTCGGATTTTGTTCCGGTTGAAACCAATCCAAGGGCTCGGTCAGAAAACCCAGCGGCCCCAAAACTGTACATGCCGCCCGTAGCTGAAGAACCAGTGCCGGCATCATAAGTTGTTTGGTCGGAGTACCAACCAAAAAATGTAGAATTATCAGTCCATGGATTTAATGTCCCTGTGGCTGATAGCCCATCAAAATTTTGAGAATAGGTAGGAAAGGCACTCTCAAGATTTTGCGATTTTAATTTATCATGAAACCAAAAAAACACTAAAATTGAAGCAAGGAAAAATTCAAAATAGCGGGAGATATTTTTTAAAATCCTTGATTTCGTTCGGGCTGTGTAAAGATTTAGTTTCATTTGGTTTGGTTTTTTTTGCCAAAGGCTACACAGGTTTTCACAAAAAAAATCAGTGTAATCAATGGCGGTTGTTTTATTTATAGATTATAACTTTTTGATTGTAATTTTTTTCTCCGGCAGACACTTTCAAAAGGTAAATTCCTTCGGAAAGGTTATCGGTTATTACTTGCAAGGTGTTTTCTCCACTCAGAATTTGTTTTCGTTCTGAGTACCCTTGTTCTCCCAGTAAATTGAAGAGTTGGAGTTTCGCCAAAGTATTTTCTTCTGAAATTAATTGAATGGAGAAGTTGCTTGTGGATGGGTTTGGAAATACACTGAAATTTTTTCTATCCTTTGAGGAAATGCTCAAATTATCTTCTTCTGCATTATTCTCCTGAATACTATTGGTTGGATTGGCAAGGCGGGGGGTAACAAGGCTTTGGCAGGAAAAAGTGGTTTTACTTGTAAAGGTACCATCACCAAATTGACCATAAGTATTATCACCGGTTCCACAATAGTTTAACTTGTCTGATTGAAGAGCTGCCCCAAATTGTTGCCCTGCTGAAATGCTGGCCCAATTTGTCGCCATTCCTATTTGATTTGGAACATATTTATTTGTCTTAGTTCCATCCCCTAATTGACCCCAACTATTATCACCCCATGCCCAAAGGGTACCATCGGATTTTATAGCATAAGATGCATCAGTTGCGAAAACAGAAACCCAATTATTTATCCCGGGCAGAATATTCTTCCAGTGGGCTGCAATAGCGAAAGGCCCATATGTACCATCTCCAATTTCTCCGGATAGATTGCCTCCGCAAGCATATAAATTGCCATTAAATGAAATAGCAAGTGAATGATGATATCCGGCAGAAACAGCTTTATAAGTACCCACAAAACTAAATGGAGTAACATAAGTATTACCCATATTGGCAGCCGATAATTGACCGTTCCAATTATATCCCCATCCCCATAAATGACCTAAAACATCTATTGCAAAAGTATGATACAGTCCGCTTGAAACACTTGCCCATTTAATACCTGCTCCTCCAATTTGTACCGGACTGGTTTTATTTATTTTTGTGCCATCGCCTAGCTGGGCAGAACTATTTGAGCCCCATGCCCACAAGGTTCCATCTGCTTTTATCCCAAAAGAACTTTGGGCACCTGCAAAAACTTTTTGCCAGGGAGAATTATTTCCCGGAGTTGAAGGAACAAGAAATGGAGTTGTTTTTTGTGATGTATTCCCTAAACCTAATTGTCCATTGCTATTACTTCCCCATGCCCAAAGAGTGCCGTCAGATTTAACTGCAATTGAATGCGATTGCCCAGCAGCAATGCTTACCCATGTAGTTCCTGGGGTAGTGTTTGGAACCAGAAAAGGACTCTTTTGATTCGTGGTATTACCGTTTCCTAACTGGCTGTATTGGTTATATCCCCATGAAAAAAGTTTACCATCCGAGCCAAGAGCAAGTGTATGATAAAAACCGGCTGATAAAATTGCCCAGGTATTGGAAGGTACATTTACTGTTAAATTAACTCCATTGTCGGTTCCGGTTATTGCAGGATTATTGCTTATTACCCGTATTCTATATCCCGTTCCTGCCGGTGTCCCTATTGGTATCACACCAGGATTTGCAATGATTGTTCCCGCAACGATTGATGGTAATGTCCCAATGGTAGCTGGGGAGGCAAAACTTCCCAATGCATCTGATAATTGAGCGGTAAAAATATTACCTGAATTAAAAGTTCCCGTGATTGTATAGGGGACGGAAACTGCCGCACCTGGGTTGAAAGGAGATCCTATAATTGGAGATGTGGTAATTGAGTTTGCAACTGCAACTGGTGTTAAAGTGCCTCCAATAGCAAGACCATTTGAACCTGCTACTGATGAATAAAAACCCCATCCTCCTGAATTTGTTTGTCCGTTGGCGTAATAATATAAAGTAATCGTTGTTCCGGCTGGAACATTTTGGAGGGCAGAAATTCCCGATAAATTAATTTGGTTCATTGTTAGTGAGGTAGATGTAACATTGGAGCCAATCAGTGTTTTATTAGCTCCGCCATTTAAACTGTAAGCAAAACGGGAAGTAACTCCCGGGGCAGCATAAAAGGTTGCAGTACCATTAAACTTTGCATCAATAGTAGAAAGAGATAACTTATACCCTGTTACTGCACCTAATGTAATTTGAAAGTAATCTGTATTTGTTGTTGCAATTGGGAAAGTGTTATCCCCAAAACCTTGTGTTCTAAATGAGTTAGCTCCTGCACTTGCCGGAGCGCCAGAGCCACGGGTAATTAAATTGTTAGCCGAAACGAGATTGGGATTAAAGTAGGTTGCTGCAAATGAAACATAGTTGCCGGCTCCGGTAAAATCCCATGCCGCAATCTGGGCCTTCGTATTGGTATTCATAATTAAAGATGCTGCACATATTATAGCAAGGATGAATTTTAAATTGCGTGTAATTCCTTTTGAAATCATTGATTTTGTTGGGTTGTAAGAGGTGTTTGTTTTCATTTGGTTTTTGGTTTATTTAACAATGAAACTTTTTGGAAATTAAGAACTGGTATTCAGGTGATGGGAACTTTTGGTATATGTTTTTGTAAAGCATTTATTTTGATCGAACCCTTTGTAAAAACCTTTTTGAATATTTTAATGAAAGATTTTTTTTCTGCAAAACGTTTAAGTTTCATTATTTGAATTTTTTTCTCTGTGATACTCCGTGACAATTTTTTGTGTTCTCTGTGTTAAAATTTTTTAAAAACTGAGCTAAATGAGAAGGCATTTATTTCCCTAAGGATTTAATGCCTGAAAAGTTTAAATTCCCTTTCATTTTTATTTTACATTTTTAAGCATCACAGGCAATGCCATTGGTTGGTTATTTCCATCATTGCAATAAAAGCAGGTGTAATTAATTTTATTTTCCATGAGATGGTTTTGAATTAAATTATAATAAATCAAATAAGCCATTTCTGGATGAGGATTTTCTTTTGGTTGTATTACAATTGCAACTTTAAGCTTTGATTCATCATGATGCAAAATGGTGTAATCAACCCATTCATCCCAAGTACTCCTTTTCCATTCTTTACCCGGGATAATCACCTTTACAAGGTTTAATGAAAAACATTCTATTAAATGATTCTGAAGCAAATCAAATTCTACTTTTAATCGTTCCTTTATTTGGTCCAAATCATTCCCCTTATACTCATCTCTGGGGCACACCGTACCCTTTGCAATTTCAAATAATTGACTGCCCGAGGTGCTGTAATTTTCATTGATGATGTTTTCTTTTGGAGAATAATTAAATGCAAGGGATTTGGAATTATTCTGTGCTGAAGAAATTTGAATTTCTGTTACAAAATATATTACAGCCAAAAGAGTGAATGGGAATAATAATTTTGAAACAATCATAATTAAAGATTTAAGGGGAATTGTATAGGTTCTTTGATGTTAGGTGAGTAAAAATATTCCTTGGTTCCGGTTGGAAAATTTACATTACATATTTGACCTGCTAAAATTATTTAGCGTAGCGCAAGTTTGTGTATGTGAGGGTTGTTTATCGGTAATTAATGCCATTTCCTACTCAGGTGATTAAAAAAGGTTTTTAAATTTGTTCACAATAAGATTGTATGAAAAATCCACTGAAAATATTAATGAAAAAATTATTTTTAATTTTTTTCCTCCTATTTATTTTCTTGATTTCATTTTCACAAGATAATACTATTGACAGTTTAAAAGTTGTTTTAAAGACCTTGAGTGAAGACACCAATAAAGTGAATTTATTAATTAAATTGGCAATTATTTACGAAGGATTTTCGAATGAAGAGGCAATGAAATGCCTTGATCAGGCGAAAAATATTTCAAAGAAAATTGATTTTAAATACGGGCTTGCCACAAGTTACTACGAAATGGGGTTGGTTTATTTTGATAAAAGTAATTATGTACAGGCCGTGGAGTATAATAAAAAAGCAATGGAATTGTTTATCATTTTAAATAACAAAAAGGGATTAGGAAATACCTTTAACGGACTTGCAGGAATTACTTTTAAAATGGGTGATTATTCAAATTCTCTTGTATACTATGAGAAAGCACTCCAATTTTATAAGGAAGCAGGGAAAAAAAACGGAATGGGAATAGCTTATATGAATATAGCAGTTTTAAACGGGTATGATTTTGAGTTTAAAGAAGCCCTTGAAAATAACCTTAAGGCCCTTGAAATTTTTGAGGAGTTAAATGATAAGAACAGAATGCAGGGAATCTACACTTCCATTGGTGAAATTTACCGTTGTTTGAAAAATTATCCTCTTGCTATTGAATATATAAAAAAGGCGTATTTGATTAAGCAGGATTTCACTGACAAATTTTTAATTGAGGGAGTTTTCTCCACAGCAGGATCCATTTATTTCGATATGGATAGCCTGGAATTGGCAGAAGCCAATTATTTAAAAGCTCAGGATTTAAATATTGAAATGGATTATAAGGAGGGAATTGCAACCGGTTATCTTTATTTGGGTTTGTTAAATCAAAAAAAGAATGATTTTGAAAAATCAATTGATTACTATTTAAAATCTTTGAAAATTCAGAAGGAGTTAGGAATAAAAATTCAATTGGGATCCACCTACAATAACATTTCAAATATATATTTCTTAAAAAAACATTTTCCTGAAGCATTAAAATATGCCGACTTTTCTTTGCAGGCTTCCAAAATTTCTGGGGGCAAAAATTCAATTCTTGAAGCATATAAAATGATTTCATCCATTTACACTGAAAATAAAGATTTTGAAAAAGCACTGAAGTATAATAACCTTTATATTTCATTGAAAGATTCGGTTTTTAATGAAAACAGCACCAAGCAAATTGCATACATGCAAACAAAATATGAAACCGAGAAAAAGGAGGAACAAATTATTTTGCTCAATCAAAAAAATCTTCTGTTACAGCAGCAAACAGAAATTCAAAATTTACAATTAAGCCGGAACCAGTACTTAATATCGGGATTAGCTGGGTTTTTGATTTTAGGTTTAATTATTGGTATCCTGTTTTTTAACCAAAACCGGTTGAGGGCCCGGCAAATAAAATCTGACCTGGAACAAAAATTTTTGCGGTCGCAAATGAACCCGCATTTTATTTTTAATTCTTTAATGAGCATTCAGAGTTTTGCCTATGGGCATAATGCCGATGAAACTTCTAAATACATAACCAGTTTTGCCATGCTTATGAGGTTGATTCTTGAAAATTCAGGGCAGGAATTTGTTCTGCTGGAAAAAGAAATTGCCACAATAAAATATTACCTGGAATTACAGCATTTGAGATATAGCGATAAATTTGATTATTCCGTTCATGTGGATGAAACCATTGAAACGGATTACACCTACATACCTCCGATGCTCGCACAGCCAATTATTGAAAATGCCATAGAACATGGCATACTAAATAAAAAGGAAGGGAATGGTTTTGTATCTGTAAGGTTTTCAAAAATGGAAAATTTTGTTGAAATGTCAATTGAAGATAATGGGGTGGGAATGGAAACAGCTGCCCTGGCAAAAACGGTTCAACCCGAAAAGCACCTTTCAGTTTCAACAGGAATTACCCGGGAAAGAATTAAAAACTACAACAAAAAATCCAAAGAAAAAATTGTTTATAATGTTTTTGATTTAAAAAATAACAAGGGTATTTCTAACGGAACAAAAGTTTCTATAATTTTTCCGTTGAATTAATTGATGTAATTTTTTTTAACTTTTTTCTATGCTCAGAACTATTATAATTGACGATAAAGTAAATGCCCGTGATTCCTTAACAAAGGCTCTGAATAACCTTTGTCCGGGAGTGGAAATTGCAGGATACGGAAATAATGTAAAATCCGGAATGGAAGCCATCTTGCTCCATAAACCCGACCTTGTTCTGCTGGATATTGATATGCCTGATGGTACCGGTTTTGACCTCCTTCGACAATTAAAAACAATTGACTTTAAAATCATATTCATTACAGGATTTCAGGATTATGCAATAGAAGCATTTAAATTCAGCGCCCTCGATTATTTATTAAAGCCGGTAAATGAACAAGACCTTGTGGTTGCTATTCAACGTGCTGAAGAGTCTATTGAACGGAAAAACATCAGCGGAAATCTCAATGTTTTTTTCGAAAACTTAAACACTAAATCCAAAGAGTCAAAAAAAATTGTATTAAACACTTCGGGTGAAATTCATATTATTAATATTAGTGATATAATCAGGTGTGAATCTGAAATTAATTATACCTGGTTTTTTTTAAATGACGGAAGAAAAATATTTGTTTCAAAAACGCTTATGGAATACGAAGAACTTTTTCAAGATTATTCTTTTATCCGAATTCACCGGACGCATTTGATAAATGCCGATTATATTGAAAGTTACAGAAAGTCGGAGGGAGGCTTTGTAATTATGAGAGATAAAATTACAATACCGGTATCATCCCGGAAGAAAAATGATTTATTAAAATTACTAAACACATTATAAATTTTGGATTAACATTTTTTTAACTTCAAAGCCTTTTTCGGTTTCTGTTTTTAGGAAATATATCCCGGTCATTAAATTTAAGTCTAAAAATTCCTGTTTCCCGGTTGCAGTTTTCGAAAACACTTTTTCACCGGCCGCATTGTAAATTTCTATTTCAGATTTTCTTTTTACCTCAACAGTAAATTTTCCGTTGTTTGGATTTTGAAATGGGATTGAAGAAAAATTTTCCTGAAAAGAGGTTGTGTTTAGATTGGAGCAATTTCCGTTTCCGTTTGGGTTTCGCGTATAAAATATTTTTCCCCCTGCAAGCCAGGTTCCCGCAAAATAAATAGAATGAACAATGCAACCGGTAATGGCAATAAAAGGCTGGGTCCCGTTTCCTAGTAAAATTTCCTGATTCCAGGTTAATCCTCCATTGCCTGAATAAAGATACCAGGATTCCATTGGAACAGTATTAAGATGGGTGTAAACAACATGAAGGTTTGAACCGCTTCGGGCCAAAAAAGGATAAAGAACCGATTTTGGGTTAAACGAAATTTGTTCTTCGGTGCCCCAGGTGTTACCGGTATCGTTGGAGAAATTCATATGGATATTATTTGAACTTAACTTTCCGAAAACCACATTTACATCTGGTCCGTTTGCACAAACCATTGTTCCATAAGAAAATCCAGTTCCGCTAACAACGGTTTCGGGTCCCCAGCTTACTCCGCCATCAGAAGAATGGCGATAATATGTTTCAAAACTCCCGCTCCTTTTATCGTTCCAAACAAAGTGAACATCTTTACCAAGAACTGCCAATGACTGATCTTCCGACCTGTCAGGTCCGTATGAAATTTGATTCTCATTTCCCCAGGTTGCCCCATTGTTAATTGAAGTTATTAAAAAAACTTCGGTGTTGTAAGGGGAGGTTGATACAATTTTATCGAGTGAAACATAAACCTTATTTCCGGAAACGGCCACTCCCGGCCAGAATTTCGTATTTGAATCGAGGCAAATTTCAGGTTGCCAGGTGATGCCACCGTTTAATGATCTCTTGTAGAAGGAAGCGCGAATTCCATTTACCGAATCCATCCACACTACATGAACATTTTTACCGTATGCCGCTACTACAGGATCGCTTGCCTTTCCCATCGTATCGGTTATTGGCACAGGGTTACTCCAGGTTAAACCCGAATCTAGAGAGTGCAAATAATAAATTGCAAAACCCTGGGTGCGGTGATCGCTCCATACAACATGCAAAGTATCTCCGTTAGCTGCAATACATGGCCCCATGTTTTCATTTAATTTGGCCGACATTGCGTTTGGTGAAAGATTAACAGGAGTACTCCATTGCGCAAATCCTGTAAATGGGAGAAATACAGCAAGTATTAATTGGAAAACAAATATGTTCGATTGATTTTTTAAAAAATTCATTTGGGTTTAAAAAAAAATTAATTTTTTATTCTTCAATTCCCAAGTTTACTTTATTTTTTTTTCTAAATAAGTGATATTTAATATTCGTCTGCAACAATTACATAAGTGTCAAACAACAAATTTTTATTTTTTTACCAAATCCGCACCCCATTTTTCTTTTCTTTGCCAAAATCGGGGCATTTCCCATCTCCTCTCCCCGTAAAACCGCCATCAGGACTGCAGAGATAATTACATTCACTATCGTATAATTCATTATACTGGTCACAACAATCAGACAAAACATAAAAAACCTTGCTTTTGTGGTACTGAAAAACCCAAATTTGATTTGCATGACTTCCGTTGGAGGAAATTATTTTTTCTCTGATGCAAATTGGTGTTTTTATCTCGTGGTCTTTGCTGCAGGAGTTGAAAAGCGAAATCCCTGCAAGAAAGATGAAAAAAAATTTTGTTTTCATAGTTTTAACTTTTAATTATTTTCCTAAAATAATCTTTCCCAGAATTTGAAATTTTAAGAAAATAAATTCCCGAAGGAAGATTATTAATTTCAATTGGAACTTCGGAACCTTCAGGAAAAATTTCAATGTATTTTTCACAATGGCCATAAATATTGAAAATATTCACATTGGTTTTTTCGGATTCCAATCCTTTTATTTTTAAGAAAGAATTTTCGTCCAAAGGATTTGGAAAAATTCTTATTTCCGGGTTCAGGCCAATTGGAAGATTTTCATTAAGTGTGAATGAACATTGTGCTAAGATTTCAGTAATGTTTAGGAATATCGGAAGGTTGTTTTTTAAATTAAAAGAAACCTTTAACCACCCGACATATTGAGTTGAATCATTTTTTTTGTAAGCAATAAAGGAATTATCTA
>JAHEZO010000061.1:10666-16705 GCA_023250995.1 Flavobacteriales bacterium
AGAAGTATCCCCTGACCAGGAATTTGAATCGCTGCATAATAATGTATCTCCGAAATTATAAAAATTTACATGTTTGGAATTACCCCAGCCAACGTTACCCGTATCGGTACAAATTTCGAAAACGGGATTCAAAATCTTCAAGCTTGCAAAGTTTCCCTCATCCACAGCGATATTTCCTTTTAATAATGAAACATACAAATCATCCATTCCATCGCAATCAATATCGAATGAATCCGAAAGGGTTTGGCCAATAATTGTATTTAATAGATCAATGTTGGGGTTTACGATACTGCTTCCGGAAGGAATATTTCCGGCAATTGTTTGAGCTTTCAACGGAAAATAAACCAGAAATAGAAGAAGAGGAAGAATGATTTTTTTCATGTTGTGGGGTTTTTAACTAGAGGCTGTTTAAATTTCATTGTCAAAATCTGTATTTGCATTTTTAACCTTTTCACTACGCAAAAAAAATTCTGTATCATCACCATTAAAAAAACTATTTAAATGTGTCGGGTTTATAATTTAATTGATTAAAATTTAATTCATCATAATCTTTCCGGAATAAAGGTGCCGCTTTCCACCAATAATATTGTAAAAATATATGCCATCTGCTAAAGAGTTCATGGAAATCTGGTTTTCCCCAAAGATCAGGGTTGCTTTTTTCACAATCTTTCCTAAAACATCACTTATTGTTAATTCCGCATGATCAACTAAATTATTTTTAATAAACATATTTTCATTATTTATAAAAATCAATAAATCTTCCTTCTCCTTTTCTTTCATTCCGGATATTGTCATACAATTTAAAAGTGGGTGAACATATCCCTGGCCTGAATAAATGGAAGGCACAACAATATCTGCACGATTATCATTATTAATGTCGGCCACAATGTAATTATCCGGGTTAACCGAGGATAAAAGGGTAAATTCATTTCCATATTGAAAATTTCCAAAACCCTGATAAATTCGCGTAGAATTTGGCCCGTCAAGAGATACAATTAGATCTTTTATACCATCGTAATTTAAATCATAAAGAGTGGGGCTGTTCGGATAGCCACCACAGTAAAATCTGTTGGATAAACTAAACTGAAGGTTTCCGGTATTCTCATAAATGGAAATAGAATCATTTGCAGAATGTATCACTATCATATCTTTTTTTCCATCGTTATTTAAATCTTCAAGGAAAACATCATTTGCCTTAATATTTAAATTCAAAATCACTGTTGAAGAAAAATTTCCATTACCTGAACCTTTAAGAAAAAAAATTTTGGAAATACCATTCCCAAAATCATTATAACAGGAAAGAATATCTTTAATCCCGTCATTATCCACATCAGAAATAAAAAAATCCTGATTCCCGGCAGGGGTGGTAATTTTATTAGTAAACAGTCCGTTTCCAAGTCCAAGGAGCACCTGAATAATTCCGTTACTTTCATTGGCTACTAAATCAAGAATATTATCATTATTAAGGTCGGCAGTATCAATTTTATCAGGTGCACCGGCAAAATTATATTTAACAGGTGCATTAAAAGTAAATTGGCCGCTGCCAAAAAGAATGCTTCCAACATTTGTGGCAATATCAATATTTCCATCCTGATTAAAATCAGCCAACACAAATGAAGTTGCTCCTCCGTTCGGTATGTCGATGGGCATTTGAAATCCTCCTAACCCATCCGATAGCAAAATTGAATAATCCGGACCGGCTGCATTAGAAACGATGATGTCCTGAATCCTATCATCATTAAAATCAAAATTTTTAATATCTCTGATGTCGGTTCCGCCCGAAGAATATAAAACAGTTCCGGGAGTTGAAAAACAAACCTGCTGGGGAAATATTTCTTTTGATAAGAAAAAAAATATAAAGAGGCAGGTTATTTTGATTTGCCTGATTAAAAATGATGTCCTGAATTTCATAAATGTTTTGTTTAAATTGTTATTGAATCACAAATTTTCCTTTTCCAATAATCTCTCCGCAGCCTTCTCTTGAGGAAGGGAGAGGTGAAGCGACTTTATAATAATAAATCCCATCCGCCAGATTTCCTCTTTCAATTTTAATATTCGAGTAATTTATTTCTGAAATTTTTCGTACTTCTTTTCCAAAAACATCAAAAATTTTTATCTCAACTCCTTTTAATTTTTCAGAAGAAGAAATGTTAAGAGTTGTTTGAGTTAAAAACGGATTTGGAAAAACATTTACCAAATAGCATAAGCCACCTATTTCATTTCGAATTCCAACCTGAAAATCAACAAAAACGGAATCGGTTTTTGAACAACCGTTGGCATCAGTTACTGTTATAAAATAAAATTGCGATGTGAGATTTGAGATTTGAGATGAAGAACCTCCATTACTCCATGAATATGTGAAAGGAGGCGTTCCTCCGGTGGCTGTAACATTTGCACTTCCATCATTAGCGGTTGCAGAAGAAGCATTAGAGGAAGATGGTTGGGTTACAATGGGAGAGGGTTCGGTAATAGTAACCGTTGCGGTATCAGCCGATGAACCGGCATCATTAATAATTACAGTGTAAGTTCCAGCTGAAAGTCCTGTAGCAGTCGAAGTGGTTTGAACAGGAATTGTATTCCAGGAATAAGAATAGGGAGAAACTCCACCAATGGCAGTTACCGAAGCTGTACCGTTTGAACCTCCATTGCAACTTACATTTGAAATGGAAAGATATTCTGTTAATCCAATCGGATTACATAATGTGGTTGGTGTAGTTAATGAAGAGTCGCTTTCGACCAGAGAACCAGGGCCAAGACCAAATAAATGACCGCAGGGATCCCACTTCATATTTCTAATTGCGATGGAATTGACAGTGGATGAAACCGGGGCAAAAACAGAAGATGAGGAAAAGGGCGGGGCCAATTTATTAATTCCGCACTGACCAAATTGCGGACTCGTGCCAAAATAAGCGTTTCCAAAAGAATCGAAAACAATATCGTTTAAACTTTTATATTGAGGCCATCCGTTGGGGATGCTGTCGAAAATGTTTCCATTGCTGGCGGCTGTTGAATAGTAAACAGGATATTGCGTTTGGGTTCCAGCAAAAATATCGTCATTGGGTGATATTCGAACGGGACCTGAATTGCCATATGGAACCAGATTATGAACCCAGGTATTTCCTCCATCCACCGACCGGGAAATAGCCCCCGTTTCACTGGCAACAAAAATATGGCCTTGAGAATTTACATCCACCGAAAAACCTGCTCCTTCGCCCACCAGGTTTAAATCAGTCCAGGAATTTCCATTATCACTGGAAACCGCCAGGATTGAACCCGGAAAAGTGGCCGGGGGAGGAGAACCAAAACCATGAGCACAATAAATTTTGCCTGAACCTGAAAAGGAAAAATCCTTATAATTCCAATCCAGTGAAATTGAAAGAGTATCCCACGAATTTCCACCATCCATGGACCGATATACCCGTGCTGACCCGAAACTTAAAACAAAACCCGAATAACCGGAAGCGAATAAATACCCGCTTCCAGGGTCACAAGCCAAAGTGTTAATAAATGGATTCTGCAAACCATTCCATGATTCTGTCCATGTAGCTCCGCCATCGGTGGATTTAAAAATTCCATTTTCTGTCCCGATAAAAATATCTCCCTGCGGATTAATTTCCAAAGTTGAAGCCACCCGCATTGAAATTGTATTATTAAATCCGTTGTCCGCTTTACCCCATGAGGCCCCTCCATCGGAAGAAAAATAGGCACCCAGTCCGCTGGCAAAAATATTTCCGGTCGGGGTAATGCAAAGGGTCCGAATTGCCGCGGTGGTTGGTGTGGATGAGGTGATGTTCCAATTGTTGCCGGAATTTGTGCTGATGTAAACCTGTCCGTAGAGTGTTCCCATTAGGTCTCTTGTATAGCCAAGACCGGCAATTATTTTTCCGGTGGTGGAAGGGTCAAATTCGAGGGAGAGAACAGGTTTTGAGGGAAGACCGGTATTTAAAGAAGTCCAGGAGGTATTTCCCGAAGGGAGTTTTGAAACTCCGGTTGCTGTTCCGGCATATAAATCTCCGTTCGAACCAAAAAGCAATGAGTATACAAACATACTTTGCAAACCCGTATTTACAGCAGTCCAGGAAATGCCATTATAAAAAAAGATCCCCCCATCTGTGCCTGCATAAACTACATTGGCAGGACTCACTGCCATGCAATTAACTTCCTTGTTTGTTAGTCCAACGGTATCGGTGGTCCAGTTGCCGCTGTTGTAGATATAAGCCCCGGCTTTCTGCAATGCAAGGGTCCTGCTGCCCGCAAATAATTTTCCTGTTGTGTCGGAAACTATTGCTTTGAAATAGGGATAAGCACCCGAAAAAGTTGGAAGGCCTGTATTCGAAGTTGCCCAGGAAATTCCGTTCCAGATAAAAACTCCCTGACCAAATGTAGCAGCCACAATATTTTTTGATGGAGTGATGGCAAGGGCATTTACCCCGGTGGCATTGGGTGGTGTAGATGTTTTTACCCTATACCAATTGTTTCCGTTATTATGGGTATAGTAAACCCAGCCGTTTTCTGAAGCGGCATAAACGGTGCCTCCCGAATCGGGTGAATACAAAAAATCATTTATTGCCCCGAGGGGGAGGTTTACAAAATGAAATTGTGCTTGCAATGCTGTTGCCAAAAGCATTGCGATTGAAAATGCAAATGGTTTCATGGATTATTCTTTAGTTTTAAAAATATTCTGAATTATTACTTTCTGAAATTAATTTTAACCGCAACCCTTTTCCAAAAGCTTTTGCCATTCTAAATTTTCTGGCGGTTTAAATTTTGAGATGAAGCTAATCCATTCCTGTTCAAATTTTAATAATGATATTCCATAAATAGATTCAAATGATTTGAATCCGCTTTTCCACAATTGTTTCATTTTTCCGGCTCCGAAATTTTCAAACAAATATTTGAAAATTGCTGCACTTTCTAAAAAAGTTATTACTTCGCTTTCACGGGATTTGTTATCAAAATCATTAATCAAAGTTTGAAAAGGATATTGTTTTTTTTCTTTCAGAATATAGGCGTTTAAACTGTAAATGGCATTTTCATAATCAAAGCATTGGTTTTCAGTATAAACTGCACTTCCTTCAAGCAACAATCTTGATGTTGAATTACCCCAAATATCAAGAGATATAAAATGAAAAATTTCATGCTTTAATGCCATCTTTCTTTTATCATTACAAATACAAAATACCAAATCATGTTCTGCCAAAGCTAAACCACCATGAATCTCAAACCCTGTAAGTTCTTTCATTTCTTCTGGCGAATCCAGTAATACCAAATTAATACCACGATAATAATTGGTGGTATCTAAAACAACAAGAATTCTTTGAAAAGCTGATGAAAGTTTTTGTTTTATTTCAGGCAGGTTCATTGCTGCATAAGAATTGCCACGAAAATAAATCCTGAAATTTTCATAGTCAACCGAAATAAAAGGGAGCGAATCATTGTCGATAAATTGCCTTGCAAGTTCTGTATGTGGGTAAAAAATAATTTCTTTGCCGGTACCTTTATAACAAGTACGCTCTTCATAATTTTTTTCTCTCGACTCTTTTCTTTCTGCATTTGATTTTACCGCCTCAAGAATATTTTCCCAGCGTTTGTTTTTATGTAATGAGGTTAAGTCAGAATCCTCTATTAAGTGTTCGTAATCCGCATAAATCATTGCTTCTGCAATCAATTCCAGATTATTAAATGCACTGTCCTTTTCATTTGCCAGTGCCCACGAACAGGCAGCATTATAGTGAATGGCAGAATAATCAATCGGAATTGCTTTTTCTACCAACACACCAGCTGCAGCCGAATAAAAAAGGGCAGCAGTTTTAAAATCTTTGGCCTTATAGAGAGAATCTGCCTTTTTATTTAAGCCAATAAATTCGTAGTATTTTGGAAATCCGTTTTGCGAAAACGAAATATTTGCAAAAGCAATGCAATAAAAAATTAAATTAAAATATTTATTTTTCCAAATCAAATTATTTCTCTAAAACAATTTTTTGGAAACTTGAGTTAGCTCCATAAGAGAGTACCAGTAAATAAATTCCCCCGGCTTTT
>JAHEZO010000062.1 GCA_023250995.1 Flavobacteriales bacterium
GGTCGACAGTGTTGGATCGGCACAGGTATTAAGGGATTCTGTTTACAAAAGAACAGATGTATTTTTTTCACCCGGTTATGAAAAACATTTTTCGGCCACAAAAAATCTTGACCCCTATATTGGAGCGGCTTTATCTCTGGGTAAGATTGGAAGGACAAAAATAAGGGATACGGAAAACACCATTGATACCACAGGGACCAGCATAAAAGATATTACCCTGGATAAAAAGGGCGGTTTTTTAATGGGGTTAAATTTTATTGCGGGTTTCAATTATTTCTTTGCCGAAAAGTTTTCTATAGGTGCTGAATATGGAATAGGAATAAATTCAGCCAGGTATGGTGGGGACTGGACCCAGGTAACAATATTAACTCCTGTAAGCGGCTCCCCCTCGGTAAAAAGGGAGGTTGGATCGCTGAGTGTTAACTCCACCCGAATAAAAATGAAATCCAATGCAGGGGTGATGCTCTCATACTTTTTTTAAAACTAATTTTTATCTCTAAATCCCTCAAAAATTTTTAGGAGGATTTTTTGGCTTTGTTTTCATTGGAGAAATCAGTATTTGCGTTTTCATTACAACTTATGACTCACGACTTAAGGTTAATTCCTGTTTCAAATAAAAACCTGTATGGCTAATTTTATTTTTTGCGATTTCTTCAGGAGTTCCCTCACAAATTATTTTGCCTCCGTTTTCTCCCCCTTCCGGACCAATGTCAAAAATATGGTCGGCCATTTTAATTACATCCATGTTGTGCTCAATAACCAAAACGGTATTCCCGTGTTCCACCAGTTTGTTTAAAACTTCCATAAGCACGCTGATATCTTCAAAATGAAGTCCGGTGGTGGGTTCATCAAGAATATAAAAGGTATTTCCGGTATCCCGTTTTGATAATTCAGTGGCAAGTTTTACTCTCTGGGCCTCGCCCCCTGAGAGTGTGGTGGAAGATTGCCCGAGGGTAATGTAACCCAGTCCTACTTCCTTCAGGGTTTTTATTTTTTGCAATATAGCCGGAATGTTTTCAAAAAAATCAACCGCCTGCCCAATGGTCATGTTCAAAACATCACTAATTGATTTCCCTTTATATCGAACTTCAAGAGTTTCTCTGTTATACCTTTTGCCATTGCATGTTTCGCAATGAATGTAAACATCCGGAAGAAAATTCATTTCAATTTGTCTGAGTCCGCCACCCCCGCAAGTTTCACACCGGCCGCCCTTCACATTAAAAGAAAAACGTCCGGCTTTATATCCCCTTATTTTGGCTTCAGGGATTATGGCATATAAATTTCTTATATCAGTAAACACTCCGGTGTAAGTAGCGGGGTTTGACCTTGGAGTTCGTCCAATGGGTGATTGATCAATTTCAATCACTTTATCAATATTTTCAAGGCCCGAGACAGATTTAAACGGCAAAGGTTTTTTATCTGATTTATAAAAATGACGGCTTAAAATGGGATAAAGTGTTTCGTTGATAAGGGAAGATTTCCCGCTTCCTGATACACCCGTTACACATATTAGTTTTCCGAGGGGGAATTTCACATCCACCATTTTAAGATTATGTCCACGGGCTCCATTCAACTCTAAATATTTTCCAGTTCCCTTCCTCCTTTTTTGGGGGATAATAATTTTCTTTTTCCCGCAAAGATATTGGGCTGTTAAAGATTCTTCACCTTGACCATTTCCATCAGAGAAAACGCCATCCACTTTTTTTGCCGGTAAAAAATTCCCGTCAAGAAATTCAGCGGGAGGTCCTGATTTAATAATCCTTCCCCCATGAATTCCGGCAAAGGGGCCTATGTCAATTACATGGTCGGCCGAAAGAATCATTTCCTTATCATGTTCAACCACAATAACTGAGTTTCCGAGATCCCGAAGATTTTTTAAGGAGTGAATGAGCCGCTGGTTATCTCTCTGATGCAGGCCAATGCTGGGTTCATCCAGGATGTAAAGTACTCCAACCAGCTGAGAACCAATTTGAGTGGCAAGGCGTATCCGCTGTGCCTCTCCCCCTGAAAGGGATTTTGAACTTCGGTTTAGGGTAAGGTAATCAAGGCCCACATCCAATAAAAATTGAATCCTGGTTTTTATTTCTTTTAAAATCTCTTTTGAAATGGAAATTTGTTTTTGAGATAACTTTTCTTCCAGAGTTGAAATCCATTTCTGCAGAGGTAAAATGCCCATGTTTACAACCTCTGATATGTTTTTATTGTCGATTTTAAAAAAAAGTGAATCCTTTTTAAGGCGGGCACCTTTACAATGCGGGCAGGGTATTTTATTCATAAAACCCAGAGCCCATTTTGCGTAGGACGGGTTATAGTTTTCCTCGTATTGTTTTATGATGATATTAGTAATTCCTTCAAAATCGAAAGTAAAAAAGTTTCCGCCCCTCAAAGAACCATTTTCAATTTCTTTCCCCTCGTTCCCCTTAAACCTTGCTTCCGAACCATAAAGAATAATATTCAGAGCTTCTTCTGGGATTTCCTTTAAAGGGGTGTTAAGAGAGAATCCGAATTTACCCCCTATGGCCTCCAGCTGAGTAAAAGTCCAGTTTTCTTTGAATTCCCCAATAGGGGCAATTCCTCCTCTGCGAATTGAAAGGGATTTATCGGGAATAATTTTATCAACATCAATCTCCGAAATTTCTCCCAGGCCGTTACAATGGCTGCAGGCACCATAGGGTGAATTAAAGGAGAACGCATTAGGTTCTGGCTCATTATAAGAGATTCCTGTGGTTGGGCACATCAAAAATCTTGAAAAATAAGCTAATTCCGGCCCCTCTTTGCCGGGTGAAAATTTATTTTTTGCGTTCCCTTCCGGGTTAAGAGAGTTTCTTTTAAATGAATCATTAATCTTATTACCTTCCTCCTGAGCTGAGCTTAATATCATTACTGTCCCCTTGCCAAATTTCATGGCAGTTTTTAAAGATTCTGAGATTCTTTTGATTGTTGGCGCATTTTCTCTTTCGTTTTTGTTCCCATTTAATTTATCCATTTTTTTTTCGGCAACTTTAGAGTCATCAGAGTTAGTGGGGTCTTGTGGTAGTGAAAAATGCGGAATCTCAATCCGGTCTACCACAATTTCAATATCGTGAATTTTGTATCTGTCAAGTTGCATTCGTTGCACGAGGTTTTTTATTTCCCCATCCACTCTTACTTTCAGAAACCCTTGTTTAATAAACTGCTCAAAAAGCTCCCGGTAATGACCTTTTCGTGCCTTTATTACAGGAGCGATCATTGAAATTTTCTTTCCTGAATAATTTTTCAGAATTAGATTTACTATCTGCTCATCGGAATGGCGAATCATTTTTTCACCGGTATTGTACGAGTAGGCGTCCGATGCTTTAGAAAAAAGAAGGCGTAGAAAATCATAAATTTCGGTAACAGTGCCAACGGTAGACCGGGGATTTTTATTCACTGTTTTCTGATCAATGGCAATAACCGGACTCAGGCCTGTAATATTATCCACATCAGGCCGCTCCATTGCCCCCAGAAACTGCCTTGCATAGGCAGAAAAGGTTTCAATATACCTGCGTTGGCCTTCGGCATAAATGGTATCAAAAGCAAGGGAAGATTTCCCGCTTCCGCTAAGGCCTGTAATTACCACCAGCTTGTTTCTGGGAATTGAAAGATGAATGTTTTTTAGATTATGTTCCCGCGCCCCTGAAATTTCAATGTTTTGTAAATCGGATTCAGAAAAATCATTTAACTGAATATTTTTCAACTCTTTTTTTTCCAAAAAGGCAGGGCCGGAATTTAAAATATTTACTGGAGGCATAAATGGGAACTGAGGAGAGCTTTTTATCCTGAGAATTTAAGAAATATTTTGTTTATTTTTTTTGGTACCTCCGGGATTTGGTCTGAGGTAAATGATTATTGTTGGTTCTCAATTAATGAATCTTTAATTGCAGTTTCTGTTATTTCAGAAGAAATTGAATCTATAAAAACCTGGCCATTTGAATCCGGTCTCAAATTTTGATTTCCCGACTCAAAGTATTCCGAATCATAAACCCATTCCAAGTTCTTAAATTCCTCTTTTGGAATTTTAATTTTATAACTTTTATTTTCTTTAATTGTCAGTTGATTTTCGCGGAGCCAGGGGTTAAAAATTTTTAAAGTTTTATAATTTATCCCCAGCCCCAGAGCAAATTCGGCAAGGTTTGAAATGGAACTGTCAACCACCACCTCAAGAGTTCCGATAGGTGGATATAAATCCTTTTTTCGAATGAGGAATCCATATTTTTTTGGGTTCTGCATAATTTCCTTTACCACAAGAATCCTGAAAACGTAGCGGGATGTTTCATCGTTCAAAAGAAGGTCGTAATAGTTATTTACCTTTTGTTTTTCTATTTGCCTTACAAGCCCTTCGATTCCCATGTTATAACTGGCTGCAGCAAGGGTCCAATTATTAAATTCTTTAAATGCCTCTTTAAAATACCGGCATGCTGCTTCTGAGGATTTTTCGAGATCGTATCTTTCATCCACTTCATTATTAATTTCAAGTCCAAACTGTTCCCCCGCATCTTTCATAATTTGCCAGAATCCCGTAGCCCCTCTTGGTGAAACCACATTTGAAAACCCGCTTTCGATTAAAGCAAGGTACTTAAAATCTTCGGGAATTCCATTTTTTTTAAGGATGGGTTCAATAACGGGAAACCACCGGTTGGCTCGTTTTAAATAAAGAATTGTTTGGGATTGAAAATAGGTATTAACAAGCAATTCGCGGTCGAGGTTTTCTCTGACAAAAAAATTTTCAACAGGAGTTTTTTCTCCCGAAAAGTTTAAATCTTTGGGAATATTAAGGGCAAATATTTTATAGTTCTGCGTAAAATATTGCTGATAGCTGTCGTCATTTTCCTTGTGGGTTGAAAAAATAAATATTTTTATTAACCCCGAGAGGAAAGCAACGGCAAAAAGAGAAAACCAAAGTTTTCGATTTGAATATTTGATTTTTTTTTTATCCCAGAACATCAATAAACGTTTTTGATAATTTTAAAAATCCGCTTTAGTTTTTTCCATAACCTTTCTCATTCTTGAGCAAATAAACAAACCGGAAAAAACAATTAGGAAATATAAGCTGAAAAATAAAAAATGCCAAATCTTCCAATTCCCGATAAAGTTATTAATTAGAATAATAAAGACCAAAGAAATAAATGAAATCCCTGCAAAAAGCAAAGCAACCTGGCCATCAGAAAAACCCAGATAGGAAAGTGAATGAGTAGTATGATCCCTTCCCCCGATAAAAGGTGATTTTTTCTTCAAAATCCTGTTAATTGTAACCGTAGTGGTATCAATAATGGGAACGATAAAACTCAAAACCACAATTATTATATGTTCGGTAACCGGGCCTGGTTCATTAAGTGTTTCACCTGAAAGAGTTCCATTCCAGAAAAAAATAATTCCCATTGCGGCAAGAAAAACACCTAGGAACTGGCTACCCGTATCACCCATAAAAATTTTTGAAGGATGCCAGTTGTAAAATAAAAAACCTGAAATGGAGGCAAGCACTCCAACCAGCATTAGCAAATACAAAACAGAAAATTCAGGCAGGGCGATCATGTTTCCGTCCCAGGTGGACTGAATAAACATCATGGCAATGGATGCAAGAATAATAAACGAGGAAACGATTCCTGTAATTGCATCCATATTATCAAGCATGTTTATGGAGTTCATCATTCCCACCACCCAAAAAATAGTCAGGCAGTAATTAATAGTCATGTTTTCGAATACTGAAATGTATATACCCGAAAAAATTAAAATAACGCCACATAAAATTTGCGTTATCAGTTTAAATACCGGTTTAGTATTATAGGCATCATCCGACAGGCCCATTAAAAAGGCAATGCCTGATGATCCCAGGATTCCCAAAAGTTGTTTATCATGGTAAAGAGGATTGTTTTCACTGAAAAAAACCGCATATCCCGCCACTGAAATCAGGAAACAAATAAAAAAAGAAATACCACCAAGAGCGGGTTTAGAGGTATTACTCCAGCGGATAATTGTTTCAACATTATTTCGTATCCCAAGGGTTGAAGAGAATTTCAGGAGCAACCCATTTAGTAAAAACGAGAAAACTGCAATGACCAGAAAAAACACAGCTAAAACAATTATGAAAGAGGAAAGAACCATAAAATGCATTAAAACATGCTAACGAAATAGTTAAATTTAATTCCCAATTTGTCTTTTTCAGACACAACCGGGTTTTTTGCATTCCAGGGAATATTTAATTCTGGGTCATCCCATTGAATGGTTTGTTCAGACCTTTTATCATAAAAATTGGTGCATTTGTAAAAAAAAATTGTTTCATCTGCAAGAGTCAGAAATCCATGGGCAAATCCGGGCGGAATCCATACCATTGTCCTATTTTTTTCTGAAAGCTCAATTGAAAAATACTTGCCGTAAGATTTCGAATTTTTCCGGATATCCACTGCAACATCCAGCACCTTCCCTTTTATCACTCTTACTAATTTACCCTGTTCAAAAGGAGGATTTTGAAAATGGAGGCCCCGCAATACATTTTTCTGGGAAAGGGATTGATTATCTTGTACGAAATTTAAATTTAGGCCGTATGAAGCAAATTTTTCGCTGTTGTAAGATTCAAAAAAATACCCGCGCAGGTCTTCAAAAACACTTGGCTGAACAACCAGCAAGTCCTGCAAATGAGTAGATTTTAATTCCATAAAAATTTAATTTTTTTTTATTGTTAATCTTTATTAAGCAATTTTTTTAAAAACGGTTTTTTCTTTTTCCTCCTTTTTACAATTATCTCTTCTTCATAATAACCATAATTGTGGCCATAACCATACCCGTAACCATAGCCATAATTGTAAGAATAATAAGATTTTCTCCTCATATCCACCCCATTTAAAACAACTGAAAGATTCGAAAGCTTATTATCCACTACCAGCCGGTCGATATTGTGGATAAATGTTTTTTGAGAAAAATCAGCTCTCAAAATATAAATTGGATAATCTGATTTTTGCATACATTCCATTCCATCTGTAACCAAACCTACCGGTGGGTTATCAATGATAACCACCTCATAAGATTGTTTGAGTTCATCTAATATGGAATCTAATTTCCCGTTAATAATTAATTCGGATGGATTGGGGGGAATTGGCCCGGCAGTAATAAAATCAAGGCCCGGCTGTTCGCTGTTTTTTATGCAATTTTTTACTTCATCTTTTCCAATGAGGAGGGTGCTCATTCCCTTAAAATTATCGGAGCCGAAACCAATGTGTATCTTTGGCTTCCTCATATCAAGGTCAATAATAATTACTCTTTTGCCTGAATAGGCTATGATTCCTGCAAAATTTATGGCAACAAAAGTTTTCCCTTCCCCGGAAATGGTTGAGGTAATGGAAACTACTTTTGGGCCGGGAGTATTTGAAATAAATTGAAGATTGGTTCTCAATGTTCTAAAGGCCTCAGCCATTACAGATCGGGGTTTTTTATTAACAATCAATTGAGAAACCGGAATGTCGTCATTGTATTTGGGAACAAGACCTAAAACCCCAACTGCGGAGTTTGATAGCTTTGCAACTTCACTCAGTGATGTAATTGTATTATGCAAAAAATATCTTATAACAACCAAAAGGGAGCAGGCAATAAATGCAGCAAGGAGAAAAACAATAATTATTAATTTGTTATTGGGCGAAATGGGTGCAGTTGGAATTTTTGCCCTTTCAAGGATAAGATGTTCTGGAACAAATCCAGCTTTTGAAATTGAAAATTCGGTTCGCTTTTCCAATAACAGGGTATAAAACTTCTCGTTAATGGAAAAAATTCTCTGGAGCCGGGCAAATTCAAGTTCCTTGGCCGGAACATCCAGAAAACTCTTTTCATATTCCTTAACCTTGCTTTCAATGCTGCTTCTTCTGGAACTGATTTTATTTCGGAGTGATTTTACACTTTCGAGCAGAAGTTTTTTCTGAATCTGAATCTGGTAATCCATTGATTTTGCTGCTTCACTGGAGGAAGTAACCGCATACAGCATTTCTTCCTTTTTTCGCAAAAGCTGATGAAGCCCGGTAATAAGTTCTTTAATATTTCCTTCAAACTGAGCACCGGTAATTATTGGAATTATGCTATAAACGTCAATTTCTCCACCTTTTTCAAGCATTTTTTTTTCAATTTCATTAAGAAGGGTTTCTTCCAGTTCGAGGTTAACTACTTCACTTTCCATTGAATTCATCCGGTCGGTATACATACTCGTAATATTTTCTTTCTCACCGAATTTGCTGTCTTTTTGAAATTGCTGAATTAATGTTTCAGAGCTTCTCAACCGGTCGTAAACCATGCCAACCTGGCTTTCAAGAAATTCCAACACCTTTTTTGAACTTTGGCTTTTCCGGTCAACATCATACTGAATAAATTTTTCGGCCATTGTTCTTGATATGTCCGCTGCTTTAACCGGGTTGTTATCCTTAAAAGTAATTTTAACGGTTTTTGCTGAAGCATTCATTAGTTGCACTGTTAGATTGCGGAAATATTCATCGGCCTGAGAACTCATGTTGTTAACCACAAAAAAATATTCGTTTTTTTTCAGTTGGTTTTGCTCGTTAAGTACTTGCTGATAATTCACCAAAATAATTTTAAGAGAAATATGCGGAAAGGAAATGGTATCTGAAATGGAAAAATTTTTTGAAAATTCTTTATCATTTGCATGATAAGAAACATTCACATTTTTTTCATCGGGAAATTCAATAAAAATTTTGGTCCCCAAAATGGAAGAATCTATCGAAACCACCTCAGTTAAATAGGAAGAATTAGAATAATTTTCGAAGGCCAGAACCTGCCCCTGAATAAAGTAACTGATTTTTAGGGGGAGGTCGGCAATGGCTAATTTGAAAAACTCTTTGGACCGGATAAACTCCAGGTCAGCAGAAATATCATCCTCGTTTCCATAAAGATTTTCAACCTTTAAAACATTAGAAGCTGTATTGGAGTTTCTGATTTGAAGGATGGAACTGGATTCATATACCGGGGGCGTATAGCGCAGGTAAAAAAAAGCTGCAGCATATGAAAAGGAAAACAGAACCAAAAACCAAATTGCATTTTTTTTGAGGATAAAAATGAAAAGGCCAAGGTCGAATTCACTGTTTAAAAATGAATCCCCTTGCTTATGCTTTTCAAAATCCTGTTTTGGTTTTACTTTACCATTATTATTTTCAAAAATCATCCTTTAGCAAAAGAAATTAAATGAAATAATCAAAAAAAAAGAAAGTAATTTACAAGGTTTATTTATTTAATCCCTTTGAAAGAGAGTAAACCAAAATAGCAGTGCTGAACAGGCTGAGATATGGGGTTATTTCTGAAAGAACCCTGTTCGCAATTTTATACCTTGGTTCAACATATATTATGTCATTTGCCTGCAAAACCATGCTTCCTTCCTTTATCCCGTCAATAGTTGAAAGATCAATAAGGTATACTTCTGGTTTTACCGGATTTCCTCGTATCAGTTTTATTTTATGGGCTTTTCCATAGGAGGTAATTCCGCCTGCCATTGCAAGGGCTTCTATTAAAGTAGTATTATCATATTGAAGGGTTACAACTTTTGCGTCCCCGTCAGATCCGGGGAACAAAAATACCCTTCGGTTTTGAACGGTTAGCATTACAAAAGGGCTATGAAAATATTCTGCATATTTTTCCTGAAGCATTAATTCTGTTTCCCTGATGGTTTTTCCTGCTACCTGCATTCTCCCTAGGATTGGGAATTTAGCAGTTCCGTCAAACTCAACGAGGTATTGTAACCCGGTATTTTGTGTCAAATAATTGGCCGAAGCATTCGTTTGCTCACCGATGTCCATCAGTTTAAAACCGTCATTGGTAAACAAACGAAGCTGAATCAAATCACTTTTAGATATTTTGTATTCCAGAGAGAATGAATCAGGCAGGGAGGCATATTTAAAATCAGCCGGAGTCCGAAGCATTATGCTGGGGGTAAGAATTTTGCAACTGCTTGCCCCTATGGCAAGTAAAAGAATCAGAAGGTATCTTTGCATAGTATGGCTTTCCTCAGAAATTTTTTGGAGAGCAAACTTACTAAAAAAATATAAGAATCGGGCGCAAACTATGATTCCAGAAGTTTATTGTACACCCTTGCCATATCCGAGGCAAGCCGCAAATAATTAAATTTTTCGTTCATAATTTGTTTTCCATCCTTACCAAGTTTAATACGGTAATCTTCATTTTCAATAAGACTGACTAAATTCATGAAAAATTTTTTCGAATCTCTGATATTGCTCAATAACCCTGTTTGATTTTCCAAAACTACATCTTCAATTCCTCCAACTCTTGTGGAAACCACCGGCTTTCCTGCGGCCTGGGCCTCTATTAGGCTTACCGGGGTGCCCTCATTAAAAGAGGTAAGTGCAACAATATCGAGCCCGGCATAAGCAATGTCGATTTCCTTTATCCAGGAAGTAAAGGTGATAAAGGATTTTACCTCACCATTAGAAAATTCCAGATTAAATTCTCTCGATAAATTCTTTACGGAGGAAATACTTTCCCCATCCCCGATAATAAAAGCCCGAATTTTTTTAGTAGATTTTTTTTGAACGAATTGAAGAGCCTCCAGAAATAACCGGTGATTTTTTACGGGAACCAAACGGCCAACAATTCCAATAGCGATTTCATCTTCTTCTAACCAATATTTATCTCTGAATAATTTCCTTTTTTCTCTGGTCCCCTGACCAAATTTGGTGAGATCAAATCCCAGTGGAACCACTTCAATTTTCTCCCTTGGGGCAATTTGGTGAATTATTGATAACTCTTCTTTTTGTTTTTCACTGATGGCAATTATTGTAGAAGTTTTTCGGGCTAGGTATCGTTCAATATTTTTATATACGGTCGTTTGTAACTTCCCGAAATAAGAATGAAAAACATGGCCATGAAAAGTATGTACAATGATCGGAACATTTAAATGATGTGCAGCAAGCCGGCCAATGGTTCCCGCTTTTGCAGCGTGGGTATGAACAATATCCGGCTTAAAGGCCTCAATAAGCTTTTTAATTTTATTATAAGAAATCCAATCATTTTTTAAAGAAATTTTCCGGTGCATTTCGGGAATGATTATTGGCGCAATTCCCATTTCTTTAAGAATAAATTCAGAACTCTCCTCCGAATCATCCTTCACTCCCCCAACAAGCATGGTTTCAAAAGAAGGGGGCAGATACCTGGTTAGAAAAGCCACGTTAAAAGTGGGTCCTCCCAGATTAAAACGGTTTATAATTCTCAATACCTTTGGCAAAACAAATTGGCTTTAAATTTTACTCCTCTGAGGTTTATTACTAATTTTTCAGCTCATGTGTTTTTTCCACCAATGCTGAAAAACAATCAGATTCCAAACCTTTGCCGGTGAATCGCCAGGATTCCCGGAAAAAAGTTGGGACACCATTTTTTTTATTTCTTCCGGAGAAAAAATATTCTGATTGCGAACAAAGTTTTCATTTAAAAGATTATTCGTAATGGTGGTCTTCATTTCCGTTTTCAGCCACTTTAAAAGAGGAACTTCAAATCCGTGTTTCTTTCGGTTATATAATTTTTCAGGCAAATAACTTCGGAAAGCATCCTGTAAAATTTTCTTCCTCATTTTCCTGTCAATTTTATACTTTGCAGGTAAAGAAAAAGCAAAATTCACAACCTCAAAATCCAAAAAAGGAACACGAACTTCCAGGCTGTTTGTCATCGACATTAAATCGACTTTGAAAAGCATATCGTTTTGCAAAACTAAACTCACATCGGTTAGTAATACCGAATTAAAATCATCATTAATATTATGAAGAATTTTAGATTTTCTTTTTTCAAATTCCGCCCTGTAAGTATTTAAATTCTTTTCTAACATTTGTTCTGCATCCTTTTCATTCATTAAACTGGCCCATTGCCAATATCTTTCGCTCACAGTTAAATCAATCCCATCAGAAAAGCGGTTGAACTGCCTTACCAGGTTTCCAAAAACAGAGTTTCGTGATTTTGGCAAAGATTTCCAAAGGGGCTGCAATAGTTTCAATATTTTTTCTCTTGGCCCGGGGTTTCTTGCAAATAATTCAGCACGATGTTTATTATATCCTGTAAATATTTCATCGGCCCCGTCACCGGAAAGGGCCACCGTTACATTTTGCTTTGTGAATTTGCTTAAAATACTTACAGCAATTGAGGATGAATCGGCAAAAGGCTCATCAATATAATTTAGGGTTTCATACAGGTTTTCAAACAAATCACCATTTGTTAGAGAGAACTCTGTATGGTTTGTTTGGTATTTTTTGGAAACAAGCCGGGCATAATCCGTTTCGTCAAAAAAAGGCTCGTCTTTATAACAAATTGAAAAAGTACTAAGATTTTTTGTATGATGGGAAGCCAGTGCTGTAATAATGGAAGAATCAATTCCTCCGCTTAAAAATGTTCCAAGCGGAACATCAGAAACAAGCCTTTTTTGCACAGAAATGTCCAGCAGGCGGATTAACTCCTTTTGGGCATCCTCGTATTTTAGTACGCTGGATTGAATTTTATCAGATTGGCACGAAATGGTGTAATATTTTTCAATTTTACAATGGTGAGTTGGAATGGAAAGCATTATAAAATTTCCTGCCTCCAATTTTTTAATTCCCTCGAAAATGGAGTAAGGTGCCGGGATGTAGTTTAGCTGAAGGTAAGTTAAAAGGGAAGTGCTATCAATTTTTTTTGGTGGCCCGAAGGTTAGAATGGCCTTCATTTCTGAAGCGAAAATAAAAATTTCGTTATTGAGATAATACAATAATGGTTTTACTCCGAAGCGGTCCCGGGCAAGAAACAGAGTTTCTTCTATTTTATCGTAAATTGCAAAGGCAAAATCACCTTCTAATTTATCCAGGCATTTTTCTTTTTCCTGAATATAAAGTTGAAGCAGGACTTCCGTGTCGCTATTCGATCTGAATATTATCCCTTTTGATTCAAGTATTTTCCTTTGTTCCCTGAAATTGTAAATTTCACCGTTAAAAACAATAGTGAATCTGCCGGTTGAATCACTCATGGGCTGGGATGCCTTATCCGAAATATCAATAATTTTTAAGCGGGTATGGCCAATAGCAATATTCCTGTTAAAAAATACCCCGTTGGAATCGGGGCCCCTTTTGGCAAGTGTTTTTATTGAGGAATGAATAAGGGGAAGGAGGGAATTCCCTTTTTCATTGAACGAAACAATGCCTGTAATTCCACACATCAATTACCTTTTTTGTTACTCTTCAAACTCCTTTTTGCGCTTCCTTTTTGCCTCAAAAAGATCAAAACCACGGATAATTATTCTCATATCCCTTCCCGGGCTAAAATAATCGCGGACCCAGTTTACAAAAGTTACCATTTTGCTCCTGAAACCTACCAGTGAAATCAGGTGGATGGCCATCCAGGCAAACCATGCAATCACTCCACCAAGATGGAGAAACCCAATTTCTACTACGGCTTTGTTTTTTCCTATGGTTGCTAAGGAACCTTTATCTTTATAATTAAAAGGCACGAGCGGAACATTGTTAATTAGACGAAGGATATTACCCGCAAGATGCTTCCCTTGTTGCATGGCGGCCGGTGCCACCTGCGGCAGCCCACCCGGATATTTTTTGGTTTCCGATGCTGCCACATCGCCAATGGCAAAAATATTTTTATACCCGTTAATAATATTGTACTCATTTACCTTGTAACGTTCGCCCTTATTTATTACCAATGGGTCAAATCCCATCCTGACAGGGTTTCCGGTAACACCGGCAGTCCAAATTAAGGTTCTTGCAATTAAATCCTGTCCCGTACTTGTTTGCACATAATCACCGCTAAAATCAAGAACTTTGGTATTCAAAACTATGGTAACACCCAGTTGTTCTAAATATTTTTTTGCCTTTGCACTTGATTCGGGGGAGAAGCTTGGAAGCACTCTGTCGCCACTTTGGACCAGGTAAATATTCATTTTACTAAGGTCCAACTCCGGATAATCGCCAGGGAAAATATTAAGTTTCAGTTCGCCAAGAGCTCCTGCCAATTCAACCCCGGTTGGCCCCGCACCTGCAATAACAAAATTCATGAAACTTTGTTTTTTTCGCTCATTTGAAATCATGAGAATTTTTTCAAAATTCTGCAAAATCAAGCTTCTTAAATCCAGGGCTTCAGCTACGGTTTTCATTGGCATGGCACTAACCATAAGTCCCTCGTTTCCGAAAAAATTTGTTTTAGCCCCGGTAGCAATTACAAGGTAATCATAATGCAGGGTATCATTGTCAATAGTAAGCAAGTTCTCATCAGTAATAATCTGGCTTACCTCGCCCATTCTGAAGAAAACATTTTTTGAATTTCTGAAAATCTGCCTCAAAGAGTAAGCAATGCTATCCGACCCTAGAGCTGCCGTTGCAACCTGGTACAACAATGGCTGAAATGTATGGAAATTATTTTTATCAAGAATAATAACCTGAACATCGTTGTTTCTCAATTGCTTTGCAAGCTCTAACCCGGCAAACCCACCTCCTATGATTACTACTCTTGCCTTGTGATTATGAGGAATTTCAATAAGCATAAAGCATAATTTCAGATAAAATATTAGCTAAAGTACCTTAATAAAAGTTGAAGCAGAAAATTCACCCTAATATCAAAGATGAATCACCTCTCCGTAGGCAGCTGCAGCTGCCTCCATGATTGCTTCGCTCATTGTAGGATGGGGGTGAATGGTTTTAATTATTTCGTGGCCGGTGGTTTCCAGTTTTCTTATTGAAACAAGCTCACCAACAAGTTCGGTTACATTGTAGCCAATGAGGTGGCCACCCAATAATTCTCCGTATTTAGCATCAAAAATAAGTTTCACGAAACCATCCTTGTGGCCGGCAGCACTGGCTTTCCCCGAGGCTGAGTAAGGAAATTTTCCTATTTTTAATTCATAACCGGCTTCTCTGGCCATTTTTTCGGTCATGCCTACAGAGGCAATTTCAGGTTGACAATATGTACAGCCGGGAATATTTTTGTAATCAATTGGTTCGGGGTTATGCCCGGCAATTTTTTCTACACAGGTAATTCCCTCGGCCGAGGCCACATGAGCAAGAGCATGCCCCGGCACACAATCGCCAATGGCATAAATTCCCGGAATATTAGTTTGATAAAAGGGGTTTACAATAATTTTCCCTTTATCTGTTGCCACGCCCACATCCTCTAAACCTATCCCCTCGATATTAGCCGAGATTCCTACGGCCGACAGAACAATTTCCGCCTCCAGAGTTTGTTCCCCCTTTGGAGTTTTCATTTTTGCAATGCATTTTGCTCCTTTCGTATCTACCGATTCAACGCTTGAAGAGGTAAACACTTCCATGCCCATTTTCTTAAAAGATTTCTCCAGTTGTTTGGAAATTTCTTCATCCTCTACCGGTACAATATTGGGGAGAAACTCAACCAGGGTAACTTTGGTACCAAGGGCCTGATAAAAATATGCAAACTCTGAGCCGATTGCCCCGGAGCCTACCACCAGCATGGTTTTAGGTTGAACCGGCAAAGTCATTGCTTCACGGTACCCTATAATTTTTTTTCCGTCAATTTTTAAATTTGGCAGTTCGCGGGAACGGGCCCCTGTGGCAACAATAATGTGTTTTCCCTCAACGATGGATGTTTTTCCCGAACTGTCCCTTACCTCAATTGCACCTGCCTTTTTAAGTTTTGCAAAACCATTAATAACATCGATTTTATTTTTTTTCATTAAAAACTGGACTCCCTTACTCATTCCCTCAGCTACATCCCTGCTTCTTTTCACCACAGCATTAAAATCAATTTCGGATTTCCCGTTAAACTTTATTCCATAATCATGGGCATGGTTCAGGTATTCGAAAACCTGGGCACTTTTAAGAAGTGCTTTGGTGGGAATGCAACCCCAGTTCAAACAAATTCCTCCCAAAGATTCCCTTTCTACAATTGCGGTTTTCATACCCAGTTGAGAAGAACGGATTGCGGCCACATATCCGCCAGGGCCGCTTCCAATAACAATTACATCGTATGCCATGTTGATTTGAAGTTATTAGGAAATGATTATTATTTTATCAGTTTTTAACTTAAAAATGTGGGAGCGAAAGTAAAAAGATATTTTGAGGTGGAAAATCTGATTATTTTTGGATTCAATTTTTTATTATGAAATATATTATTTCTCACGAAAAACTCCACCAGCATTTAATAGATTTACAATGTATTATTGAAAATGTAAATTCTAAATTCCTTGAAGTCCATTTGCCGGCATGGAGGCCCGGAAGGTATGAGCTGGGGAACTTTGCAAAAAACATTCAAAAGTGGGTAGTTACCAATGAAAAGGGAGACCCCTTGAAGTCGGAAAAAATTAATAAAGATTGTTGGAGAATTACAGTTAATAATAGTGAAAATGTTTTAATCCATTATAATTATTATGCATCCGAATTAAATGCAGGTTCAAGTTATATTGACGAAAAACAGCTTTACATAAATCCGGTGAATTGCCTCCTTTACGTTAAAGAAAGGATGAATGAAGAACATATTCTTGAATTATCCATCCCGGATGATTTTAAAGTTGCAACCGGACTGAAAAAGAAAACCAAAACACCAAACATATTTTCAGCCAAAAATTATGATGAACTTGCCGATTCACCTCTCATAGCTAGCAATTCCATTAAGAGAAATCATTTTGTTTATGAAGGCATTGAAT
>JAHEZO010000063.1 GCA_023250995.1 Flavobacteriales bacterium
TGGCGGATCAAAAATACCCGATAATTTATTTTATGAAATAAATTTAAACAAGCTCTAAAATTGCTCCCGGTTGTTATTTTAACTCTTCCGATTGAAAATAAAATTAAATTGGGTAAACGAAAATAAGATTGGATAAGTGACACAAAATTTTAATTACAGACAAGGCCTCTGATACTAATTAGACATATAAAACTATCTTTTCCTACCCTCACCTTTTTTCCCTTAAGGGATAAACGCTCAAGATTAAATGGGCTGGTTTCTTCATGGATCATGGGTGCGGGAGGGATGAAATTAAAAATAAATATCCAAATGATATAATTTAATTTCTCCGAATACCCTAGGAATTTTCTTTTGGCCACTTTGCTTAAAGTTTTAATACGCGGATGCTGGGGTGAAGTAATTGAGTTTGCGTCCGTTTCTGGTCTTGAAGTTCTCGATAAAATTTGGAAATTAAATTTTACTCTTTCCAGTTTTTGTGGGTAAGATGGGCGGCCTTCACAGGATTTTTCGCTTCCCTTTCCATCATTCTTTCCGCCAGCCATTGAAACCATTCATGCATAGTATCACGCTGCAATTCTGCCCGGTCATCAGTAACATATTTGTTAAGTTTTCTCCAGGATATTACAATGGGACCGCTGAAAAAATCATCCATCACATCCATGCTTATTTCATTTCTGAAAACCAGAATCCCCAAACTTTCCCAGGTGCCAAGCCAGAACCTTACCAGATCATGCTTATCTCCCAAAAGCAATTCCAGTTCTTTTTTGGAAAGATCATCCGGAAGGTGCAAAATTACTCCCATGGCATTCATGAATTCGGGAGTTTGAAAAGAGCTGGCCAAATGCAATTCGCCTTCGCGGGTTCTTTGTTTTAGCATAACCCTTATCTGAAGACCGGCAAAAATTACGCTGCAAATAATTGCAAGGGTAGTAACAAAACTTAAAATTACAGGAATAGTCATGAATCAAACATTGGCACCTAAAAACTCCCTGTTCAATCGAGCAATATGCGAAATTGAAATTTCTTTGGGGCATTCCGCCTCACAAGCTCCTGTGTTTGTGCAATTGCCGAATCCGGCTTCGTCATGGGCGCTGAGCATATTCAAAATCCTTTCCTTTCTTTCCGGCTGACCTTGCGGAAGGAGAGCTAATTGTGATACCTTGGCAGATAAAAACAACATTGCAGAGGCATTTTTGCAAGCGGCTACGCAGGCACCGCAACCAATACAAGCGGCTGCATCCATGGCTTCATCGGCATCTTTTTTTGGTACGGGAAGGCAGTTTGCATCCTGGGCACTTCCGGTGTTAACAGAAACATATCCTCCTGCCTGAATAATTTTATCCAGCGGGGTGCGGTCAACTACCAGATCTTTAATTACCGGAAAAGGTGCGGCACGCCAGGGCTCAACAGTAATTATTTCACCATCTGCAAAATGCCTCATATGAAGCTGGCAGGTAGTAGTTCCTTTTAGCTTGCCATGAGCTCTTCCGCTGATGAACATGCTGCACATTCCACAAATTCCCTCCCTGCAATCATGATCAAAGGCTACGGGCTCTTCGCCTTTGGAAATAAGTTTTTCATTCAGCACATCCATCATTTCCAGAAACGACATATGGGTGCTTACTCCGGGCATTTCGTAAGAAACAAATTGCCCGGCTGAGGCTGAATTTTTCTGCCTCCAGATTTTAAGTGTAAGGTTGATGGTTTCGCTCATGAGGTAAGTGATGATTTTTAACTATTTATAAATGATATTTTATTTCCTCCAAATTTTCCAGAGTAATATTGACCAAACCTTTGGATTTTTTTTTCTCCTGCAAAAATTGTTTTTTTTGTTTTATCCCAGAGTAATTTAAGGCCTTCCTCTTTCATTGTTTTTCGGGTTAATTGTTCTTCCGATTCCAACCTGTCAGGTTCTTCAAACGCACTATTCATCTCTGCAAATCGGAAAGGAAAAACTTATTACTACCAGCTACCCCTACCACTTTTTTACTTATAACTCCTCTGTGTAGGATGCACTTCTTCAAATACCAAGGCCTCTTTATGCAAATTTGCTTTTTGCCCTACTCCAGTAAATTCCCATCCCGCCACATAAGAAAAATTTGCATCATCCCTTTTTGCTTCTCCCTCTTCGGTTTGTGATTCCTCTCTGAAATGTCCTCCGCATGATTCTCTCCGGTGCAAGGCATCTTCCACCATCAATTCACCCAGTTCAATAAAATCAGCCACCCTACCGGCTTTTTCCAATTCGGGATTCAACTCCTTATCCGTACCCGGAACTTTTACCTCTTTCCAGAATTCTTCTCTTAAATCAGCAATCATTTTTTTTGCTTTGGTCAATCCCTGCTCGTTACGGGCCATTCCGCAATAATTCCACATAATTTTTCCGAGTTCCTTATGAAAATGGTCAACTGATTTTGTTCCCTTGTTATTCATAAATTTTGTTATCCGTTCCCTCGCGGCATCTTCGGCTTCCTTAAAAGATGCATGATCGGTAGAAATGGGTTTTGTTGCAATATCACCGGATAAATAGGAGCCGATAGTATATGGAAGTACAAAATATCCGTCAGCCAACCCCTGCATTAATGCGGAAGCTCCCAAACGGTTGGCACCGTGGTCAGAAAAATTACATTCTCCAATGGCATATAATCCCTGCACGGTGGTCATTAATTCATAATCCACCCAGAGTCCACCCATGGTGTAGTGCACTGCCGGGTAAATTCTCATTGGAGTTTTGTAGGGATTTTCACCCGTAATTTTTTCATACATTTCAAAAAGATTTCCATACCGGGCAGCAATTACATTTTCTCCCAAGCGTTTGATGGAATCTCTGAAATCGAGGTTTACGGCAAGTGCACTCGGACCCACTCCCTTGCCTTCATCGCAAACCATTTTGGCGGCCCTTGAAGCAACATCCCTTGGGACAAGGTTTCCAAAAGAAGGATACCTTCTCTCCAGGTAATAATCTCTTTCCTCATCGGGAATTTCCTCCGGCCTGCGTAGGTCTCCCTGCTTTTTCGGAACCCATACCCTTCCATCGTTCCTCAAACTTTCACTCATTAAAGTTAGTTTCGACTGATAATCTCCCGAAACCGGAATGCAGGTTGGATGAATTTGGGTGAAGCAGGGATTTCCGAAAAAAGCACCTTTTTTATGCGCCTTCCAGTTGGCAGTAACATTTGAACCCATGGCGTTGGTAGATAGAAAAAAAACATTTCCATAACCACCGGAGGCCAGCACCACCGCATGGCCAAAATGCCTTTCCAGTTCACCGGTAACTAAATCACGGGCAATAATTCCTCTGGCTTTTCCATCAATAATAACAAGTTCAAGCATTTCGTGTCGATTGTACATGGTAACCTGTCCGTGAGCAATCTGCCTGCTGAGTGCACTATATGCGCCAAGTAAGAGTTGCTGCCCAGTTTGTCCTCTTGCATAAAACGTTCTTTCAACTTGGGTTCCCCCAAAAGACCGGTTATCAAGCAACCCTCCGTATTCACGGGCAAATGGAACCCCCTGGGCTACGCACTGGTCAATGATTTGGGTGCTCACTTCTGCAAGGCGATGTACGTTGGCTTCCCGAGCCCTGTAATCACCACCTTTTACTGTGTCGTAAAAAAGGCGGTAAACACTGTCGCCATCGTTTTTATAATTTTTGGCAGCGTTAATTCCTCCTTGTGCTGCAATGCTGTGAGCTCTTCGGGGACTATCCTGAAAACAAAAACATTTTACCTTATAACCGAGCTCGGCAAGGGATGCCGCGGCAGAACCGCCTGCCAAACCCGAACCCACAACAATAACCTCCAGCTTTCTTTTGTTTGCCGGATTTACGAGTTTAACCGTTGACCGGTATTTTGTCCATTTTTCCGAAAGATTGCCTTCGGGAATTTTTGAGTTGAGTGTTGTCATGCTGAAAAAATAAAGATTTAACACAGAGAACACAGAGTAATTTGGAGTTACACTGAGTTTAAATATCCATTAATTTTTCGATTAATGCCATCTTTTAAAAGTAGTACATTAAAATCAATTAGCTAATTAGTTAATTATCCCATCCACCCAAAATAAAACACCACAGGGAAACTTGCAAACCCTAAAAAAATCAAAACAGCAAAAGCGGTTCCTCCAATTTTTATCAGGGGAGAATACTTTTTATTATTAATTCCCATGGTTTGAAATGCACTTTGAAATCCGTGATTGAGATGGGAGGCAAGCAGAAGCACAGAGACAAAATAAAATAAACTGTACCATCCGTTTTCAAACGATTCCTTTACTAATTGGGATACTGCCTGGCCCTCATCAAGTCCCGAAATCCGGTAAGGAACAAAAAATGAATACAGGTGAACCACAATAAAAAATAAAACAAAAGCCCCGGTAAGCATCATATTGCGCGAAAACCATGAACTTGTCTCCGAATCTTTCTTAATGGCATAATTTACCGGTCTGGCTGCCGCATTTTTTCTTGTAAGAACAATTCCCTGAAACGCATGAACAATTATTGCGGCAAACAGCAACACTTCCACGATGCGGATTAAAAGATTGTGCACCATACTGTGAGAATATTCATCAAAGGCTTCTCCTCCGTCATTATTATAAAGCAGAATATTTCCATAAAGATGTTCTAAAAGAAAAGTGCATAAAAACAAGCCCGTGAGAGCCATGATGAGTTTTCTTCCTACCGAAGAATTAATAATTTTAACAAGCTGGTTCATGGGTATTAGATTTTTCAGAACGCAAATGTAGGATGTAATGCGAAACCAACCCACCAAAAGTGTAAGATTTTTTTATTCCGGAATTATTCGGGAATTTAATTTTCTTTGCCGGAGAAATCAAAGAAATGAAATACAAAAACTCGATTCAATCCAAACTGCCTCTTGCCGGAACCACTATTTTTACGGTAATGTCGAAACTGGCCACTGAACACAAAGCTGTAAATCTCTCCCAGGGGTTCCCTGATTTTGAGAGCTCACCCGAATTAATATCTCTGGTAAACAGTTATATGAAAAAAGGGCTTAACCAATATGCACCCATGCAGGGAATTATTTCGCTGAGAGAAAGGATTTGCGAGAAAATGGAAAAGCTTTATTCGGCAAAATACAACCCCGAGAGCGAAGTAACCATTACTGCCGGTGGAACCCAAGCCATTTTTACTGCCATAACAGCCATGGTTCATGAGGGAGATGAGGTAATCATTTTTTCACCGGCTTATGATTGCTATTCACCTGCCGTAGAACTTTGCGGGGGGCGCCCTGTTTATGTTCAGCTCGACTATCCTAAATATTTAGTTAACTGGGAACGGGTAAGAAAACTTTTTAATCACCGTACACGGATGATAATTATTAACACCCCGCAAAATCCCACGGGAACCATTTTAACTGCTCAGGATATTTCGAAGCTGGAGCAAATTACCCGCGATACAAATATTGTTGTAGTGAGCGATGAAGTATATGAGCATGTATTATTTGACGGGTACGAACATCAGAGTGTGGCAAGATTCCCCAAGCTTGCCGAAAGAAGTTTTATCGTTTTTTCATTCGGCAAAACCTTTCACAATACCGGCTGGAAAACCGGTTATATCATTGCTCCTGAAAATCTTATGGCAGAGTTCCGCAAAGTGCATCAGTTTAATGTATTTTCGGTTAACACACCCATTCAGCACGCCCTTGCAGATTTTATGAAGGAAGAAAAAAATTATTCGGGGATTGCCGGGTTTTATCAGAAGAAAAGAGATTTTTTTGCCAGCAGTTTAAAAAATTCGAAATTCCAGCTACTTCCCTCTGCGGGAACCTATTTTCAGCTCCTCGACTACAGCAAAATAACGCAGGAAAAAGATACTGATTTTGCCATCCGCCTCACCAAAGATTTTGGAGTTGCTTCCATCCCCATTTCGGTATTCTATCAAAAAAATGTTGAAAGCCACGCACTCCGGTTTTGTTTTGCAAAAACCGAAGAAACCCTTGAAAAAGCTGCGGAGATTCTTTGCAGGGTAAAGTAAGCTGCCGGAAAAGTAATTTATTTTTGTTTTAACAAATTTATTTTACCTTTGTTTTAGTTAGTGTCGAATTAACACCAAGAACTCTATTTATGAAAAACAAAATAATTGTTCTACTCACCTTTTTCGTATTTTCAAATTCAAAAACCAAGGCACAATGCATCGTTAACGCAGGCAACGATACAGCCCTTTGCAGTGGGCAAAGCGTGAATCTGGCCATCAACCTGGTTTTTTTTAACGACTCCATTACCATAACCTATGATGCCACCATGGGCCAAAGCCAGTTAATTGGTGAAAACAAAGTGTACCTTCACTCAGGAGCCGAGCTTCATCCCTTTGGCGGATGGCAGTACACCAAAGGAAACTGGGGCATGGACGACAGCATTGGATTGATGAAAAACATTGGAACAGATTTATGGCAAATTACCCTTGAGCCCATCAGCTACTTCGGATATCCTTCAGATAGCACACTGAACGGAATTTTTATGGTTTTCAGAAATTCAGATGGCACCAAAACCGGTAAAGACAATACAGGAAATGATATATGGATGGATACTAAAACAGACCCGCCAACAAATGGTTTCTCCGGTGTTGCGGCCCAATGGAAAAAAGATGCCATCAGCAGCATCCAATGGTCAAATGGTTCAAACGGCACATCCATTACCGTAAACTCACAGGGAAATTATTCTGTGATAGTTACTGATACCGGCAATTGCATGGCATATGATACTGTTTTTGTAAGCTACCCTCCTGAAATTAATTTGGGTAACGACACTGCCATCTGCACCCAGTCTTTTCCTTTTAACCTGAATGCCGGTGCCGGGTTTTCGGGCTATCTGTGGAATGGCGTTGCCGGGTTGCAAAATTTTCAGGCCAACTCGCCAGGAGTTTATGGAGTTACCGCAACTACAGCCAATGGGTGCACTTCTTCTGATGAAATTTCTGTTTTATCCGGAATAAACCAATCGCAGGTTTTCCTTGGTAACGATACCGGAATATGCGGCTTCGGAACGGTTATTTTAAATGCGGGTTTGGTGGTTTCACCTCTGGGTGATTCATTGGTTATTCAGTATGATGCAACAAAAGGGCAATCGCAGCTTATCGGATCCTCAAAAGTTTACATGCACGGAGGGGCAGAGCTGCATACATTGGGTGGCTGGCAGTACGTAACCGGAAACTGGGGAATTGACGATAGCATTGGTTTAATGAAAAATATAGGAACCGATTTATGGCAGATTACAATAAAACCCCAATCATATTTTAATTACCCTCCCGACAGTTCCCTAAACGGGGTATTTATGGTTTTTCGCAATGAGGACGGGACAAAAACAGGAAAGGATGCCTCCGGAAATGACATTTGGATGGATACAAAAACAAGTCCCCCAACCAATGGTTTTATTGGAGTAAATGCTGAATGGACAGGGTTGGGAATTGCTTCCCTTTTGTGGTCAGATAGTTCTTCCAATTCCACTTTAATAGTTTCAAACACCGGTATTTATTTTATTCAGGTTACTGATATGTATGGATGCTCCGCATCGGATACAATTAGTGTGGGAACTTCCGGATTGCCTTTTGTTGATATTGGCAATGACAAAGAGTTTTGTTACGGAAATTCAATTGTTCTTGATGCCGATACCGGATTCACCTCTTACCTTTGGTCCACCGGAGATACCGGCCAGACAATAACCATTGATTCAACAGGAATTTTTTCGGTTACTGTTACTAATCCTGCAGGTTGTACCGGCATCGACATTGTATCTATGACTGCCGAAACCGAACCGGTTGCAAATTTCAGTTTTATTTCGAACGGATTAGTAGTTGATTTTACCGGCAATTCACAAAATGATTCTCATTTTTACTGGCATTTTTTCGGCACAAACTTTATTCATGACAGCACAGATACTTCTCCAACTTTTACCTACACCCTGCCTGGAAATTATAATGTGATGCTTGTTGTTTCGAACAGTTGCGGGTCCGATACCTCCATTCAATCTGTTTCGTTGGTTGGATTTGAGGATGCAATGAATGGAAGCAGATCTTTTGCCGTTTATCCAAACCCTGGAAAAGGGATATTTAATTTTGTTTTTTCAAAACAAACCAATAATAAATGGAACACAATTTCAGTGTTTAATATTCTTGGGGAAAAGGTTTTTTCAGGAACAACCATAAAATCCAATTACCAAATTGATTTTACTTCAATGGAGAAAGGAATTTATTTTGCCGAAGTAATTTCCGGTGGCAAAAAAGAATTCACAAAAATTATTGTAAATTGATTTACTCAAGATTAAATTTGGTAAAATCAATTGGCTAAAATAATTTCAAAAACTTTTTTATCCGAAACATTATAAATTTCTAAACTATGAACAGAAATTCTATTCTGATAATCTTTCCCTTTCTCTTAATTGTTTTGGCTTCAAAAGGTCAGCAGGGAAATTATTTAAAAATTTTCTTAGACACAAAAAAGTTTGCATTTACACCTTGCAACCTGAATGCCGATGGAAGCGGAGGGGCCAGTCCGCTCACAAAAGTGTATATGCATTCCGGTCTTTGCTCGCATGATCCCAACAATCCTACGGATGCAAGTGCAAACAAAACCTTTTGTTTATCCCAGATAATTCCCCTTCATTCCCTGGTCTGGCAACATGTGGTTGGCAACTGGGGAAGCAACCCTCTGGATGACGGCATAGGACAGATGGCAGATGACGGAAACGGAATCTGGTCACTGGAAATGAACACCATGGAAGATTATTTCAGCAGCTCGGATGTTAGCTCTGCAACTGAGCCTGTGAGCGGAGTAACTTCTACTCCATTATCTCCCGGTTATAAGGGATATGTTATTGGAATAGTTTTCAGAAATTTTGATGGATCCATTGTAGGAAGAGATAGTTCCTGCAATGATATTTTTATTATTGATATGGATACCCCTGATCCGAAAGTGGTTCAAAGCGATCCCCTCGGGGTTTGGGTTACCTCCCCTGTAAGTTTTTACAAAGCACCTGTCGGGAACCAGAATTTCACTCCGGGAGCTGTAATTAATACCTATCCAAATCCATTTTCTTCCTCAGTGAGAATTGAATATATGCTGATGCAAAATGAAAAAAACCTGACCGTTACCATTTATGATATTTTAGGAAATGAAGTGGCCGGATTGTTTGAGGGTGAAAAAATTGCAGGAAAAGATGCGTTGTTATGGAACGGAAGAAATAAGAGCGGAAAATTGGTGGAACAGGGAAATTATTTCTGTGTTTTTAAAGGCGGAAAATTTACTTCGGCAAGAAGAATTACATTCTTTGAATGAATTTTTTCTCTGTGAATCTCTGTAAATTTCTCCTTTTCTCAGTGTTAAAATTTTTTACCATCGGTTTATTAAACAGTTTGTCCGTTACACAAAGTTTTAAAAAGGAAAAACTGTTTGCAGCTTTAATCAAAATGAAAAAACCCAATAATAGTCCTTCTGTTTTTATTTGTTTCTTCATTTTGATTTTAGGTTCAGGGTGGGCTCAGGTTGTTACCTATACCCCTCAATTTCCATCCACCGGTGATTCCATCACTATAATTTTTGATGCCTCCAAGGGAAACGGGGCTCTTCTTGGTGTTTCTCCTGTATTTGCCCATACGGGTGTTATTTCAAATAAAAGCAACGACCTGGGCGATTGGCAGCACCAGGTTTCTTTGTGGAATTCGGGTTTTGATTCAACCATATTAATGCAGCCCCTTGGCAACAACAAACATCAGTTAAAAATTCACATAAATAATTTTTACGGAATCAACAATTCAATCGAAAAAGTCCGCGAACTGGTTTTTGTTTTTCGCGATTCTTTAGGAACTGTGGCCGGAAAAAATTCGGATGGAACCGATATTCTCATTCCTGTTTTTGGGCCGGGATACGATGCCCGGTTTATTTCTCCCCTCGATCCGGTTAAAATTATTTCCATTGGTAACCAGTTTCAGGCAAAGGTGAAAGCCACTCAAAACGGAGTTCTCAATTTATTTCATAACGGAACCTTGATTGCCCAGAGTACAGGCGATTCGGTGATGGCTACCATCACGGCTTCGGCAAACGGAAAATTCTGGTTATATGTGCAGGGGCAGAATGGGGGCAATACAGTTTTTGATTCGATTTTTTATATTGTTCAACCTCCGGTAACCGTACAAAATTCTCCTGCAGGAATAAAAGACGGGATTAATTATATCAATGATTCAACGGTGGTACTTCAACTTCTGGCCCCTCTTAAAACCTTTGCCTATTTAATTGGGGATTTCAATAACTGGCAAATGGATCCTGCTTTCTTGATGAAGCGAACTCCTGACGGAGAACGTTATTGGATTCAACTCAACGGAATTATTCCCGGAATGGAGTACCGTTATCAATACCTGGTTGATTCAAAAGTAAAAATTGCCGATATGTGGGCCGAAAAAGTACTCGATCCGGATAACGATGGAGCAATTAATCCGGTAACATATCCGAATTTAATTCCATATCCGAAAAAAGAAACCACTGAATTTGTCTCTGTATTTCAAACAGGCCAGCAACCCTATCAATGGAATACTACAAATTTTCAGCGGCCGGATAACCGCGACCTGGTGATTTACGAATTGCTCATCCGCGATTTTATTGTGAGGCATGATTACCTTACTCTGAAAGATACTATTTCCTATTTCAAAAAACTTGGCATTAATGCCATTGAGCTGATGCCCGTGATGGAGTTTGACGGGAATCAAAACTGGGGTTATGGACCTGCTTTCTGGATTGCCCCCGATAAATATTACGGCCCCAAAAAAACGCTTCAGCAATTTATTGATTCCTGCCATGCCAACGGGATTGCCGTTATTCTCGACATAGTTTTTAATCACGCGTTTGAAAATTTTCCGTATGTGAAACTGTATTTTGATAAAGGGCTCGGAAAGGTAACCCCACAAAATCCATGGTTTAATGTGGCCGCTACTCATCCCTTCAGCGTGGGACATGATTTTAATCACGATAGCCCATACACCAGAAATTATATGGACAGTGTTCTTACATTCTGGACAAGCGAATATAAAGTGGACGGGTTTCGCTTCGATTTATCCAAAGGGTTTACCCAGTTTAATTCAGGAACGGATGTTGGCCTATGGGGCCAATATGATGGTTCAAGGATTTACAACATCAAAAGAATGCTCAACCATTTGTGGAGTGTAGCCCCGGGCACATTTGGGATATTGGAACACTTTGCCGATAACGCTGAAGAAACCGAACTTGCAAACTTTGGTGCCCTGCTTTGGGGAAAAGCAAATTACCAGTACAATCAGGCCACCATGGGTTATCAAAGCGGCTCCGATTTCGAATGGTATGTTTCATATAAAGAGCGTGGTTGGGCCTATCATAACCTGGTGGGTTTTATGGAAAGTCATGATGAAGAACGGTTGATGTTTAATAACGCCCAGTGGGGAAATGTAAATGGAAATTATTCCACTAAAGACCTCTCCACTTCTCTTGAAAGGATGGCACAGGCCGCAGCGTTTTTTTTCACCATACCCGGCCCTAAAATGCTCTGGCAGTTTGGTGAGCTTGGTTACGATTATTCCATTGATTATGCCTGCCGCACCTGCCCCAAGCCGATAAAATGGAATTATTATACTTCTGTTCCGGATAGATTAAAACTTTTTAAAACCTATGCTGCTTTGATAAAACTTAAAACAAATTATCCTGCATTCCGAACTTCAAATTATGATGTTTCCTCCTGGGGAATTCAAAAACAGATTTACATTAACGATCCGTCAATGAACGTTTGTATTTTCGGAAATTTTGATGTGTCCGATCAAAATACGTACACCGGTTTTCAGCATACAGGCAAGTGGTACGAGTATTTTTCGGGAGATAGTTTAGATGTTACAAACACCCAAATGACCGTGATTCTTTCTGCCGGGGAGTTTAGAATATTTACGGATACAAAACTTCCCCTACCTGATTTAAGTATTCCTGTTTTATCTAAAGGAGAGGAAATTCCGGAATTGAATTTTGCAGTTTTTCCCAACCCAATGGCAAACCAAACTGAAATTCGTTTTTCACTCGAAAAATCAGAAAAAGTTCTGTTTGAAATTTTTGATGTTTCGGGAAACAAAATCCGCACATTGGAAAATAATAACTTGCCACCCGGAAACCATTCACTTTTTTGGGATGGTGCTAACAACAAGGGGGTTAAGATGCCTGCAGGCATTTACTACTATACCGGCTTTGCCGGAAATTTTCCTTTCAGGGGAAAACTGGTTATTATGAATTAATAACTGAATCAGGAAGCTTTTATGGGCCTTCCCATAGGATCCCCCTCACAATTAATTCCCTTTCTTTTTTACCTTTGCCACTCTCGTTAATTAGGTACAATAAATTTTTTTCCATGAAAAAATTCTTCCTCCTTTTAATTCTTATTGGATTTACAGCAATTCAGGCCTTCAGCCAAACCATTACCCTTACTTCTCCCAACGGAGGAGAACAATGGACAAGCGGAAGTTCACAGGCAATTACCTGGTCCTCTTTTGGGAATATTACAGATGTAAATATTTTTTACTCTGTTAATAACGGGGGCTCCTATTCCCTGGTTGCAGCATTCCAACCCAATAACGGAAGCTACATCTGGACCATTCCCTCAGTTAACTCATTTCAATGCAAAGTAAAAGTGGTAGATTTTAATAATACCAATACCGCTGATTCGAGCGATGCAGTATTTACCATTTCCCCCCCTCCTGCAAATAATTATGCGCTGCAATTTTCCTCAACAAAATATGTCGCTGTTTCCGATGCCCCTGCTTTTGACATTGACAGCGATTTTACTATTGAAACCTGGATAAAAACCTCGGGAAGCGGACAGCAGGGAGTTATTACACAAGGAGTAGCCAACAATACCGGATATGGCCTTTTTACTCTGAGCGGGTCACTTTATTTTCAATACTACAGCGGGGGAAGTTTTAATAATGGTTCCACCGCCCTTGGTGTTTCTGCAGGATTGAATAATAACAACTGGCATCATATTGCGGTGGTAATTAACGGGGCAAACGGAAAACTTTATGTTGACGGGCAAATTGTACAACAAAAAAATACGCTTAAAGCGGTAGATGAATCTTCGTCAATTATTCACTTCGGTTATCACCCAAACGTGGGCCAGTTTAACGGGCAGCTGGATGAAATAAGATTCTGGAATACCGCAAGAACCCAGGCCGAAATTCAAAACAATATGGGTATCTGCCTTACCGGCCCACAGCAGGGATTAGCCGCAGCATATAATTTTAATGATGGTCCGAACAGTTCTGTTTTAACCGATTATTCCGGCAATGGAAATAACGGAACATTAACTAATATGAATGTGAGTTCCGATTGGGTATTATCAGGGATAACTTGTTCTGCTCCCCAAAATTCCATTGCCATAACCGCACCAAATGGTGGTGAAAACTGGCAGGTTGGCTCGGCTTACAATATTTCCTGGAACACAACCGGAACCATCAATCAAATTAATTTATTTTATTCTTATAATGGAGGAACAGCCTGGAATATTATTGCTGATTCTCTGAATAATTCGGGTTCTTATAATTGGACCGTACCAAATTATCCTTCGGCCAATTGCAGAGTAAAAATTGTTGATGCTGATAATCCAACCACAGTTTTTGATTCAAGCAATGCTGACTTTACCATAAGCCCAGCGACAGTGGTAAATGATTCCGATTTTGTTCTTACTTCACCCAATGGCGGAGAAGCCTGGATCGCCCTGGTGAACCATACAATCTACTGGGTTTCCGACAGCGTTTCAAATTATGTGAATCTCGAATATTCCACCAACAATGGCAATACCTGGAAAACAATCATCGCAGGAACCTACAATTATGGATATTATAACTGGCTGGTTCCTGAGGATATTTCTGTTAATTGTAAAATTAAAATCACCGATTACAATGATTCGGCAAAGTCTGATGTTAGTGATGCGGTATTTTCCATTCTCCCTGCTCCTTCCACAATAACAGTATCTGCACCCAACAACGGGGAAACATGGGCAGTAAATTCAACCCAAAATATTTATTGGAGCACACAGTATGTTGATTCTGTTAAAATTGAATACACCATTAACAACGGCTCCACCTGGAATACGGTTGTTGCCGCCACCGGTGCAGCCAGCGGTTATTATTCCTGGATAATTCCCAATACCCCTTCCGCTTTATGCAAGGTGCGGGTAAGCAAAGTGGGCAGTCCTTCTGTTTTCGACATCAGTGATAATGTTTTTAAAATTGTAATCCCAAGCATTATTGTTATTTCTCCCAATGGTGGGGAAAACTGGACTGGGAATTCCTATCAAAATATTTCATGGGTAAGTTCAGGCCTCTCGGCCTATGTAAAAATTGACTACAGTATTAATAATGGTTCAACTTGGATCAATATTACCAATGGATTAGGCAACTCCGGAAGTTATAGCTGGTACGTACCAAACAATCCCTCTTCCCAATGCCTTGTTAAAATCAGCGATTATTATACAAGTTCAATTTTTGACAGCAGCAATGCAGATTTCACCATTTCATCCCCAAATCCTTCAGTCAGCGTAACGGTGCCCAATGGAGGCGAGCAATGGGTTACGGGTTCATCACAATATATTTACTGGAATGCAACAAATTCGGTAAATGTTAAAATTGAATACAGTTTAAATAACGGATTAAACTGGAACACCATTATTGCAAGCACCCCTGCCAGCAACGGTTTTTACTACTGGTCACCCATTCCGGGTACAGCTTCAACCCAATGTTTGATCAGGGTGAGTGATGTGAATCAAAATCAATTTAATGATGTGAGCAACAATACTTTTTCAATCCTCAACCCTTTTATAACGGTAACCAGTCCCAACGGGGGAGAGACTTTTTTAATAGGTGTAAACAGCAATATTTACTGGAACTATGGAGGAACTTCGAATTATGTTACACTGGAATATTCCACCAATGGCGGGTCTGTCTGGAATACCATTGTGGCGGGTGCAAACAATAACGGCAGCTATGCCTGGACGGTGCCAAACACCCCTTCATTGACTTGTAAAATGCGGATTTCAGATTATTATGATACAACAATTACGGATATAAGCGATAACAATTTTAATATTGGTAATGGAACATCCGGCTCAGTTACTGTGAATGTTCCGAACGGAGGGGAGCAGTGGAATGCAGGAAGCGGAAATAATATTTACTGGACCAGCGATCTGGTGGACACTGTTAATATTTATTTCAGTACGAACAACGGGTTTTCTTATAACCTCATTGCAGCCGGAGTGCCTGCTTCCGTTGGATATTATTACTGGAACCCCATTCCAGCCACCCCCTCAAACCAGTGTAAAGTGAAAGTGGTGAATGCTGCCAATGCCTCTATTTTTGATGCCAGCAATAATCCTTTTAAAATAATTATTCCCTCTTATACTGTTACCTCTCCCAATGGCGGAGAAGTGTTTACCGGAGGAAATAATAATTATATTTATTGGAACAGCCAGGGTGTTTCAAATTATGTAAAAATTGAATATTCAATTAATAATGGGGGTAATTGGACCAATATTATCAATGGAGCCGGAAACAGCGGGAGTTATTATTGGAATGTCCCGAATACTCCTTCGAATCAATGCCTGGTAAAGGTGATGGATTATTATGATAACACCATTGTTGATTCAAGCAATTCCGTTTTCACCATTAATCCTGCTGTTCCAATAATTTCAGTTAACCTGCCCAATGGAGGCGAGAACGTTCTGGTGGGCTCTAATTACAACATCACTTGGTCCTCCACTTTTGTGGATAGTGTGAAAATTGAATATTCCATTAACAATGGGTCATTGTGGAACCTGATTTCTCCCGCGGCACTTGCAAGCAACAATTATTACAGTTGGCTTAATGTTCCAAATACCCCTTCAGGGCAGTGCCTGATAAAGATTAGCCAGGTTTCCGATTCATCTTATTTTGATGTGAGCAATTATCCATTTTCAATTATCCAACCTTTTTTATTGGTTACTACACCTAACGGAGGGGAAACATGGACAGGGAATTCGTATAAAAATATTTACTGGACCGGGGCCACTTTATCTGGGTATGTAAAGCTTGATTACTCTGTAAATGGAGGAGACACCTGGAATCCTATTGTAAACGGAGCGCAGAATAACAATCAATATCAATGGTATGTCCCGGATTCTCCCTCTGTAAATTGCTTAATAAAAATTTCAGATTACAACGATACCACGATTAAGGATGTATCCGATGCTTTTTTTACCATTAATTCCCCCCAGCCAACAATTGCGGTTACCAGTCCGAACGGTGGCCAAACCTGGGGCGCTGGATCTTCCCAGTACATTTACTGGAACAGCACTTATATTAATAACATTAAGCTGGAGTTTTCACCAAACAATGGTGCCTCCTGGACCACCATCATTTCAAGTATCCCGGCAGCAAACGGGTATTATAACTGGGTAGTTCCAAATTCAATCTCAAACTTTTGCAAAATCAGGGTAAGCGATTCCGGAAATCCATCGGTAAATGATATCAGCGATAATGTTTTTTCAATTTTTTCTCCGGGGATTACTATTACCACT
>JAHEZO010000064.1 GCA_023250995.1 Flavobacteriales bacterium
ATCCAAGAAAAGTATTCAATCCGGTGCTTTTATCTATCCTGCCCGCTTTGGTTCCGTTAACCACAAAATTAACCTGACGGTCATTTGTGGTTCCCATAAAGTCGGTTCCGTCCGTGAGGTTTGAATTTCCGGTACCTGTTGCCCAATACCCCCCTCCTGGTGCGGCTGTATTGAATATGCGCCACTGAGGAGAGCCGGCTGTGCCGGAGTTATAATAAAATCCATCTCCTATTGCCCCTCCTGTACTAAAAACCAATAATCCTGTTGCAGGAGTGGGAACTGTTGCAGCATCGGTAGCGCTGGCCAATGCAACTCTTGGAATAAGAAGACCTTTGCTGGTGGTGGAAATATCCAATGAAGCGGAAACATCAGGAGCAGCAGTACCAATACCCAAGCTATTGTTTGTATTATTCCAGAATAATTTTGAGTTATTTTGAGAATAAACTCCTGAAGCACCGGCAAACACTACACTTCCCTGTGTAAAAGCTGTTGATGTTGCAGTTCCTCCATTGGCAACGGGCAGCACACCGGTTACTTTAGCAGCGAGGTCAATGGTGGCGTTGGCAATATCCGCATTAACGATGGAGCTTGTACTCAGTAGCCCGGCTGCACTGTTATGCACTATACCAGTTGAGCTTAAGCCGGAAAATGTTATGGTGCCTGAAGAGGTAATTCCTGCGGCAGTGGTAATGACTCCGGAACTATTGATTTGAAAAAGGTCTCCGTTCCCCACTGTAAATAATGAAGCGGGTGTTATATCGCCTATTCCCACATTGCCCGATGAATTGGGAATGATAAGTGCATAGTTTGAACCGGTTCCACCAGTAGCACTAAAATAGGCTGCGATATTATTTACTCCGGCACCGTTTTTTATCGCCTGGAGCGCATAACCCGTAGCAGCAGTACCGGAATGGTTCACATAAATTCCATTGGTGCCATCGGTTCCGCTTGCCTGAAGCACCTCAAGCATATTACCTGTGGCGGGAAGAGCGCCTGTTGCGTTAACTCCAATTTGACCAAAAATGTAAGAAACAGCCATGGATGCAAACATTGCGGAGAGGAGGATTTTTTTTGTCATGTAGAAAAGTATTAAATTGTTGGAGGATTAACTGGTTTTACATATGAATAAAAGACGGAAGTCGGAAGACCGAAGACTGAAGACCGAAGTCCGAAGTCTGAAGCATCTTCGGATCTCTTTATTTTCTCCTTAAATGCATTATCATTTTAAAAAGATTAATTTGTGTTCGTACCAATGAATCGGAATCAAACTCTTCAAAAGTAATATATGACGACTACTTTTTAAAATTAAATTTTCAAAGTATGTTGAATTACTTCCATTTTCCATTTTCCATTTTCCATCTTCCATCTTCCGTCCCCTTATTTTGTCTTCATAAAATGTTTGCAAGTGAAATGCATGTTATCGTCAGACACCAGTTTAAATATATACATTCCCTGTGCGAGCGAAGAAATGTCGACAGGCAAATGAGAAACACCTTCAGAAATGATGATGCGCTCGCTTTTTACAAGTCGTCCATCAATATCGGTGATAAAGTAGGTAGCTTCCATTTCCTCTGAAGTATTCATTAAAAATGTAATGTTGCTAACAGCAGGATTGGGCTGTAAGGAAATCACTTCAATCCCCTTGAAGTTCACCGGCACCATTTCAGTAAATTTGTAATTTCCGTCAAAATCAGTTTGTTTAAGGCGGTAATAGGAAATTCCGTGTAAAGGATTTTTGTCGGTACGAGCATAATGCAATTCGGAAGTACTGTTTCCAGCGCCTTTTACGGTATCAATGATAGAAAAATTTATTCCATCTGCTGAACGTTCAATGGTAAAATAATCGTTGTTTATTTCACTTTCGGTTGCCCATGTGATATTAACCACCGACTCATTTAATGCTGCATTGAAAAACAAAAGCTCAATGGGCAAAGGATGAGAGCCTCTTGTCAAAGTCCAAGGTGAAAAATTGGAAAGCCCGCTAACCTGAACATAAGAAGGGGAGCCCGCCATCCAGGTACCTAGAGGGGCTTCCCACTTGCAATCCGAAAGAGCATCGTTCCATCGCTGTGCTTTTAAATCAGAACCAATGGAGGTGGGGTCATCTGCTGCTGCATAGGAAAAATTAACGGTAGCAGTTGGGTTTGCCGAATAGTTGGAAGGGGTGATTAACCAGAACCTGTCGAGCACATCCGTTTCGGAGGAGGAGCACAAATCTACTCCCGAGGGGGGAGTGCTGTTAGAAGGAGAATTCCAGGAAGCAACAGAGAGACTTCCCGTGGGTCCGGTTCCCTGGGCGGTAATTTCGAAAAAAAAAGGAACATAATCAGTGGTGGACCGTCCGAAATGAAAGGTATAAGTGCCGCTGGCAGCTTCGCCCATAACCCAATTGATTTTACTATATTCATTGGCAGAAATGATATGACCTGATCCGCTATGCCTAATGGCATCTGTTGAGCTGTTATTTACTATAAGAGCGGCCGGTGAAGCAACTGTTGAATTAATTACTATGAAGCCATCGCCAATTACAACTTTTCCGTTCTGAGAAAACAAATTGGCAGAGGTGAGGTTTACCATAAAAAGCAAAAAGCAAATTTGGAACCCGTTCCAATTGTGTTGATTTTGCTTTTCCATAGTCATGTTCTTTTTTACATTTATACATTACATGGTATAGGTAAGTTGGAAAATTGTGATGAGTGGGATTAGAACTGTTGTGAACAAGGCAGAAATGTATGTGAAAACTTTTCATTTTTTTTGATATTACATGAAAAAGGGTTTTGCGGTGAGCGAATCCGAAATGATAAGATTGTGCATTTTTTTGAAGGGAGAACAAAAGGTTATAATACCTTATGACATTGGCAATAATTTTTTCCTACCTACACCCTTGATCCCTGAAGGAACCAGCCCATTTTCTCTTGAACATTGACCCCTTCATTGAAAAAAGGGAAAGGAGAAAGAGAAAGTTTTATTTGTCTATATGGTATAAAGAAATAAGAATTATGGAATACGGATTTGCCTATGCCTTTTACCCCTATACAAAAAACAAAGAAGGTTATTAGGAATACGGTATATGGAAATAGGGAATAGTGGTTTGACTTATACCTTATTCCTCCTTACTAAATACCAATGAAGGTTATTAGGAATATGGTGTAGGGAAATAGGGAATAGAGGTTTTCTTATACCTTGTGTTCTTTTTTGTTCTTTGTGAACCTAGGTGGTCTTTGTGGTGAATAATTTTTTAGGCCCAAACTGTTTTGCGATTTGATTTTTGTTGACACAAACATGGAAAGAAAAAAAAACAAAAAAAATTTTCCCGCAGACATCGCAGATAATAAATTGAAAAAAATCGGAATATATTTCCAATTGAGTTTTAACTAAATTTTATTTAGGGCCACCACAGGGTTGCACTCTATACCTCCCCGGCCTTTGCGAAAATCTCCGCGTTCTCTGCGGTGAAAATTTTAACCGCTGAGTTTTCAGAGAAATATTACGCTGAGAACCCCGAGAAAAACCAAAAATTTCAAAAAAGCACCAAACTTATTTTATCTGTTGCCAGGTGCCGGTGGCCCCGGTAGAAATTATCATTAGGCTATTGCCGTTAGCAAGGGTGGTTTGGGCGGTTCCGGTTAAATCATTGTACGATGAAATATTTCTTGTACCACCTGAAGCGTTTACAATGGTGTAAATACGGTTTGCGTTCCCGGTTGCTGCAACTGGTAAGTTAATGTTTCCAGTAAATGTTCCGTTAAAAAGCCAAACGGTTGCAGAATTATCTAATGTAATTGCAGCGGCACCTGTTGATGTGGTTGTTAATGTAGCGGCAAAAGCCCCATTAACCTCAAAGGCACTGTTTGGGGCATTTGTTTTTATTCCTACATTCCCTGTGCTAACTGTTGTAGCCGTGCCATTAATTCCGGTTCCGTAGATTAGATTGCCGATGGAAAGTTGGCCATTGGTTGTAGGACTAGGTGCATCTATATCATATCCAATAATAATATTGGTAGTTCCAGTGGTAATGTTGTCGGCTGCCTGAAAACCTAATGCTATATTTTTTACTCCTTGTGTTGCCGCAATATTAGGAGTAACATTAAAAAGGCTCCCATAGCCAACACCCACATTATCGGTACTTACAGTTGTTCCACTGTTATTAACTTGGCAGTTGTATAGTGCCTTCCATCCAATAGCAACATTCCGGCTGTCATCATAGCTATTGTACATTGCCATTGCCCCAACAGAAACATTCTGCCTTCCTCCACCAGTTACGCGGTAACTTGCTTCTTTTCCAATCGCAGTATTTTCTAGAGGACCACCATTGTTATTTTGTCCGAGCAATGCATTTTGTCCCATCGCTACATTATCTCTGCCATTTGTAATATAAAATCCTGCTTTATAACCAACTGCAGTATTCGCATATCCTGAGGTTTGAGAATACAAGGATTGATCACCAACTGCTGTGTTGTATCCATTGTTCCCAAAAGCACCTTCAGCATTTAACAATGCCTGATAACCAACTGCAGTATTAAACTGGTCATCTAAATTTTTCAACAATGATTGATATCCAATGGCAGTATTTTCTGTGCCCGAGGTATTTGTCGACAGTGCATAACTTCCCACCGCAGAATTTTTATCCGAAGTATTATTTTTCAACGCATCAAATCCAACTGCAGTAACATCTGCACCAGCAGTAGGCAATAGCTTGCCTGCATTTGCACCAACGGCAGTATTTCTAACCCCTGTTGTAATGGTAAAAAGTGCAGAATCCCCAATTGCTGTGTTCCGAGAATCCGCTGCATTTCCCGCCCCACTTCCCGCTTCATATCCCAAAAAAGTATTTTTTGATGCATTATCCACTCTTCCGGCCCTTTTTCCGTTCTGCCTGAAATTTAAAATAGAGGCATCAGAAGTTCCAATTCCATTCCCAAGGGCATCCGGCACTACTGAATTTAACGAAGTAACCCAGCCGGTAGTTGCACTGCTAATTAATTGAAGCCATGAACCACTACCATTCCAATAATAATAACCGGCTCCAAGGGCACCACCAGTATTATAAACCAGTAAACCGGTAACATTTCCATTGGTAATAGTTGTTGCGTCAGAACCACCGGTTAAAGTTACACGTGGTATAAGTATTCCTTTGGTGGTACTTGTTACATCTAACAAAGCGGAGGCATCAGGGGTGGCAGTACCAATGCCTACGCTGCCTCCTCCATTAAATATTGCATCGTAATTTTTTGTTCCTCCGGTAACCGAGGAAACATACAAACCGATGTTTGAGGAGGAAGTTCCGTTCCAAGTGCCGGTAGATTTTATTTCTGTTCCTGCTTTAATAATTGAATTGGTAGAGGAGGTGGCAGTATTTGTAAAAGTATTTCCCGAGTAAGCAGCCGTTTTTGCTCCTGAGGCAATGGTATGTAAAACGGAAGAGGGCGTTGTGGTTCCTATTCCCAAACTGGCATTTGAATTATCCCAAAAAAGGTTTGAATTGTTTTGTGCATAAACTCCCGAAGTACCTGCAAATACTACGCTTCCCTGCGTAAAAGCGGTTGCTGTTCCTGTTCCTCCATTGCCAACTGGCAAGGTATTATTTACATCAGCCGTTAAACTTACCGCACTGTATGTTGGAGCTCCGGCTGCGTTGCCATGCAAAAGAGTGGTGGCGGTTCCTGCCGCCCCCTGCACAATTTTAGTTCCATCAGAAATCATTATTGAAGAGCCAGCCAATGCTGTTCCTGAGGCAGTTCCTCCTCTGGCAATGCTTAGTTGGCCGGTCCAGCCAAGAGTAAGTGAGGCTGCGTTTACCAATGAGGTGGTTGGGCTTCCGCCAAGGGTAAGGGTAACGTTGGCATCATCGGTTTTTGTGAGAGCTGCCCCTCCCAAGCTGCCAAGGGTGGTCCATGATAAACCACCGGCACCATCATTCATTAGCAATGAACTTGCTGCCCCCTGTGCGGAGGGAAAAGTAAGGGCATAAGAGGTTGTGGTTGCCGCAGGAGTGAGATCCAACGTTCCGGAAGTGCTGCCGGCCAGGCGAAGTGCAATGTTGTTTGTTCCTCCCGTTGCACTTAAATAAGCGGCAATATTATTTACTCCTGCACCTGATTTGATGGCCTGTAGTGCAAAACCCGTGGTTGGGGTGCCTGAATGGCTTACATAAATTCCCATGGAATTATTTGTTCCGCTTGCCTGGAGAACCTCGAACATGCTCGAGGTGGTGGCCACCGCACCGGTAGCATTTACACCAATTTGCGAGTAGCCATACGTAATGGTAAGTGTTGCAAATAATGTGGGAAGGAGATGTTTTTTCATGGTATTTGTTTTTGGAATGGAACGCAGATGACGCTGGTTATTATGATTTAAAATGATTTTTAATAAATTCCTTAAAACATTTGGAACGCAGATGACCATTGTTATTATGATTTAAAATGATTTTTGGGTTTTGATTTTTCGGTTTAATTTTATGGTTTTTTAGGTTCTTTTTTAAAAAAAATTGCAATCATTTTTTTCTGTGTAATCTGCGTTCCATTCCTTATTTCGTTCGCATAAAGTGTTTGCTTGAATAATATTTATTATCATCTGAAACAATCTTTATTATATAAACCGCCTGCGCCAATGATGTGATATCAATTTTTAAAACCGTTATCCCTTTCGAAAACATTACCCTTTCTTTTTTTGCAAGCCGGCCCTCCACATCAGTAATGGAATAGGTGGCATCCATATCTTCAGAAGTATTTATAATAAAAGTAACGGATTCCACTGCGGGGTTAGGCAAGGCAGCGATGATTTCAATGCCGGTGAAATTTACCGAAATAGTGTTGGAATAGGAAAACAAACCGTTAAAATCAGTTTGCTTTAGCCGGTAATAAGAAACTCCCTGAAGCGGGTTGTGATCGGTGCGGTAATAATGAATTTGGGCACTGGTAGTCCCAGAGCCATCAATGGTATCAATGGGTGAGAAATAAAATGCATCCTGTGATCTTTCCAGAGTAAAATAATCGTTGTTTACTTCACTGGCCGTGACCCAAGAAATATCCACCACTGATTCATTAAGAACAGCATCAAAGGATAAAAGTTCTATGGGTAAAGGGGTGGCACTACCGGCTGCTCCTCCGGCCCCCGAAAAATTTGAAATGCCGGTAAGTTTTAAAATGTTTGGAGCTTCCCAGCTTCCGGAGGAAGGTTCCCATTTGCACGAAAGTGAACTTGAACTATTCCATAACTGAAGTAAAAGAGATGAGCCGATGGAAGTGGGGTCATCTTCGGTAACATCATAGTAAAATTTGGCGGTGACAGTGGGGGCTGTGGTAAAACCAGATGGGTTAATAACCCAAAACCTATCGAGCACAGTTGGTTCAGTGGCGGCACCACAAATTACAACACCTGATGGCATTACCGAATTTGCAGGAGAGTTCCAGGTGGAAGCAGTAACAATACCTGAGGGACCGGTACCCGCAGTGGTTATTTCGTAAGAGAAAGGAACATAAACCGAAGTGCCCTTCCCAAAGGGGAAAGTAAAAATATTTCCGGCAGCGGCCTCTCCGATAACCCATTCAACCTTGTTGCTTTCACCCTCTGAGATTATGTGTCCGTTTCCCGGGCGGGTGATAGCATCCTGTAAATTATTATTTACAATAAGAGTGGCAGGGGAATTAATGCTCATAAATGCCCCGTTCCCGATAACCACTTTCCCGTTTTGGGAGTGGGTTTGACAAACAAAAAAAAGAAAGTAGAAAAAAAGGGAGTAAAATTTTTTCATAGCAAAAACAAATTTCTTTTACCAGTACAAAAAATGTTTTTCTTACTTTTTTTAGAAAAAAGTAAACAAAAAAGCGAATAATCTGATGAACCCTGTGATGGCTGTTTATAGCACTACCTTCCCTCTGTGGTCCACAGCCATCAAAACAACCCGAAAATGCTGCCGCACCAGATTATTCAATTTGCTGCCCACTCATTTCGTTTAATTTTTCACAAAAATAAACGGTTTACAAACAAAAAACATCCGTAAGTTATGGTATTTTATATCCGTAGAACATAGTATTTTTCAGAGGAAAACCAAATTTATCTGACGGATACATTATTATAAACAGAAGAAAAAGTTTTGGTGTTTTTAATATCATTGGTAAACATCAGTTTTTTAAACTCGGGAGTTTTGCCAAAATTCAGAAGGAGTCCATCCTCAATTTCAGATGCTTTTAAGAAATTAAATAATTCCGACTCCTGTTCTTCACCAAGGGATTCCACCGTTTTTAATTCAACCATCACTAATCCCTCCACTATGATATCGGCAAAAAATTCACCGGCAATTTGTTCCCGGTAATAAATTTTTACAGGCTTTTGTTTAGCACAATAAAATCCCATTTCCTTCAGTTCAAAATACAGAGCATTTTCATAAACACTTTCAGGAAACCCAAAGCCAAGTTCATTATAGACTTTATTAAACGCTTTGAGAATATTTTCGGTGATGTCGCTGTGGAGGAGTCTCATAAAAATAGTTTTTTAGGTTAACTGGTTAATTTATTTAATTAGCTGATTAGCTAATGGGCTAATTGTCATTGTTTAATAAACTTAGCATTGTATACAAACTGAGGGTTTGGCTCCTGAATTGGGATAATAAATACTCTGTTTCCAAATGAATTTAAGTACAACATAATGGTATTACTTTCCTCGTTTAATATTTTGTAAAAATCAACGGGCCAAAAATATATTACAAAAAAGCCAAATGTTCAAAAATGTGATGAACAAAGGAAAATCAGTGATAGAATGGTTAAGAATTGATGTGAGAAAAACAGGTATTTTATGGTAGGTTTTCTAAGTAGTATCACGTATAAAATCAGATGTATTGTGTTCTTTTACAACGATGTGAAAATCGCATTTTTATTTTTTGCCGGGGATGATTGAGAAAAATCTGTTTTGAATAAAAAATAAACAAATAAAACCATAGCCACAAAAACGCAAAAGCTCTAAATCACACTAAAAGTTCATAATAGATTTTGTGTTTTAGCAGCCCCTTGGCATTATTTTAAATTAACTTTGCACTTCATACTTTAATTCATACCTCTTCGTAATATTATTGCTGAAAAGAAATAAGTTTTTTAAAACATGGTTCAGGAATCATCCTCAGGAAAATTTTTGTTTTGCTCAAATTTATTTTTTTTTATTTCTGTTTTTTCTCTCTGGATTTTAAATTCTAATTTTTTATTCGGGCAGGAAAAAAAAATAAAGCAGATTGAATTGCTCAATGCAAACTCCCTGGAATATGATGAAACCCTTGGAACAAGGGCCAAGCGGTTAATTGGCAATGTGGCTTTAAAACATGAAGGAACCACTATGTATTGCGACAGCGCACATCTTTTTTCGGAGGAGAATCGTTTTGATGCTTTCGGGCATGTCCATATTAAACCTCAGGGAACTTCTGATTTATATGGTGACTCCATGCGGTATTACGGAAATACCAAACTTGCCAACATCAGAGGGCTGGTTCGGTTAACCGATAAAGACCACACCCTTCAAACTACCTCCCTGGACTACAATGTAGAAAATGACCTTGCAAGTTATACCAACGGGGGAACCATCATCAATTCAAACGACAGCAGTACCCTTACAAGCACCTACGGGTACTTTTATCCAAATAGAAATGAATTTTTTTTCAAAAAAAAGGTTAAAGTTGTGCATCCCGATTACGAGATAAATTCAGATACCCTTAAATATAATACCCAAACCAGAATAACGGTTTTTCTAGGGCCATCCACCATCCGCGGAAATGATAATTTTATTTATTGTGAAAACGGGTTGCACGATTCTCAAAGTAATATTTCACGTTTCGGAAAGAATGCCTATATGGAAAACGGAAGTCAAAAACTAAAGGGCGACAGCATTATTTACGACCGGAATTTATCCATTGGAAAAGTAATTGGAAACGTACTCATTACTGATACTGCGGATGATATTGAAATCACAGGAGATCTGCTAATTCATTATGAAACCGACAGCATTACCATTATTACAGGAAAAACAATGCTCACTCAATTTTATGCTACCGACACCCTTTACCTGCATGCCGATACACTTTTCACAAGGTATGATTCGGTGCCTGGGAATGATAATCAGGAAAAAGAAAAGACAAAATTAAAATCGCAAAAAAATTTAATTTCAGCCGGCAACGATACTGTTACATCTTCAAAAAAAAGATTAATGCTGGCCTACCACCATGTTAAATTTTTTAAAACCGACATGCAGGGAAAATGCGACTCGCTGGTTTTTTCCGATTCCGACTCAACAATAAAAATGTTCCGGTCACCGGTAATTTGGAGCAGCGAAAATCAGATGACTGCCGACTATATTGAAATAAGCACTTTTTCGGGAGAAGTAAAAAGTATGGTTTTTGATAATAATGCATTTATTATTTCGGTTGTTCAGGGGGCTGAATTTCCAACTTCCGATACTCAAAAAACGCAGTTAAATTCCTTAAACCTTTTGAACGATTCACAGCTTTTGTTTAACCAGATTAAGGGGGAAAAAATGGTTGGGCATTTTGATTCGAGCAAATTGGTGATGATTGATGTAATGCAAAAAGGGCAAACCGTTTATTATGCAAAAGATGATTCTCCGGGTGAAAAGGAGGATACCCTTCAAACCGATTCTCCCGATAGCATTGCCTCTGATACACTTCAAAAAAATGAAAATGGAGATGGAATTATTGGTGTAAATATTGCTGATTGTGACAGCATGGTTATTCATGTAAAGGACAACAAAGTGAGAAAAATTTCTTTCAGAGGAAAGATAAATGCGGCCCTCCATCCTTTAAATAAAATTACTTACAGCGAAACTATACTGGATGGTTTTAGCTGGAAAGAAAAATGGAGACCAAAGAAAAAAGAAGATATTTTTATTGAGGAATTAAAATGAGATTGGAAAAATAATAAAACAGCTCAAAGTTTTTTGATTAAAGAACCGGAATTATTTCAAATGGTATTTTAACAGCTTCGGCAAGTTCTTCACCAATTTCGCGCACATCAACATCCCCTTCCTTGTACTGCCAGATGATTTTAACAACCCCATTTTGTTTGATAATTTTTTCGAGAAGGTGTACAATTTCATATAGGGATTTATAGGAGGCGGAGTTAAAATAAACGAAATAAAAAATAAAATCAGTTTTGGAATTTGGGGAAAGGGTATACTCTTGAAGCCAGCGAATAACAGGCTTATAAAAATCAGTAGGATCTTCAGGATATGAGTTTCCTGAAATCTGAAAGAAATTGCCCGCCTGATCGAGGTGAACAAAGGGGGTTTCTTCGGTACGTTGAATAATTAAAGAATCCATTTAATACTTCATTAATTTCTCCCTTCCAAAATAATTTTTTTTTCGGACAATAACAACGTAAATCCCGGAAGGCTGAGCGCTTAAATTAATTTTAAAACCCGATTGGTTTTCAAACATTTTATCATCCCGGGAACCTGATGAAAAAGATTTTTCGAATACTTTTTCACCAAAAAAATTATAAACTTCAATGCCTTGGCATTGATTAAAATTTTGCATTTCCACCGAAAAAACTCCTTCGGACGGATTAGGTGAAACGGAAATTAACTCCGGGGAATTAACAATTTCTGGCTCTGCTGTTAAAACATTTAATTTATACTTACTTAAAAACCGCCATATTTCAATGCTCGCATTTATGTCTCTGTTTGTTACCCCAAATGTTACAGGGGCTCCGGGCCAGGAGTGGCCTCCACCAATAATTTTAAACAATTCAACGGTGGTTCCATTAACTCCCCCGGAAAAAACATAATGCTCAGCGGTGCAGCCATCGGCTGTGTTAATATCCGGAACATTGGTAAAAACCGGAGAGGGATTACAATTATTGAATTGCACCCAATACTTAACCAAAGAATCAATTGGAACAAAGGAAACATTTCCTGTATAAGGAACCGTACCATCGGCCGTGCCGTGAATTTCCATTACAGGGGTTGGGTGCTGGGGAGAGCATGCATTTTTATGCCCGGGATTCATACTTCCGGTTACTGAGGCAATGGCAGCAATGCGTCCGCTGAGCAAACAGGCAAGGTCATAACTCATAAAACCCCCGTTGCTCATGCCGGTGCTGTATATCCGGTTTTCATCAATGTTATATTTTGAAATTACTGTATCAAGCAAGGCTGAAAGAAACCCTACATCATCCACGGAGGAGGCTCCAAAGGTATTCCAGAAAAGATTCCCCGAGCCATCAACTGTTCCGTTGGGGTGTATGATAATAAACCCGGCCGTATCGGCAATGGGCCTGAAATCGGCATAAAATTCCTGCTGAACATTATTGGAAGTGTACCCATGAAGGTTATACAATAGAGGAACGGACATAGCCGGGTTATAAATGGCAGGTACATAAATGCGGTAACTCCGAATGATACCGTCAAACATAAAACTGTCGACCACGGTAGTTTGGCCAATTCCCTTAGCACCAGGGAAGAAATAAATTAACCCGGTGGAAATAATCAGAAAATAATTTGAAAGATTTTTTTTGAAAGAATTCATGGTCTTTTTACGATTTAAGGTGATTGTCTGTTACAATTAGTTACACAAGTTACCCAAATTTTAAATTTCTTGGTACCAGGACGCTAAGTCACGCATGATTTTCTTAACTTTTATTTATTTGGTGCACAAAGAGGCTATGGTAGTTCATTTTTTTCATTTTGCGTAACCCGGGTTAGAAATTTTATTCAGCCAGGTTTGTTTTAACGGAACCTCCCACTGATGTAAAAATTCTTTTTTTGATGAAACAAGGTTATTAAAAACAATTGTGTTTTCATTTATTTTACCTTCGATAAGAAGTTTTTCAAGTTGATTATAATGAAACGTTGAAACAGAGTTGCCATCTTTAAATGCAATATCCATCCGGCCGAAAAGTGAAAGATTAAATTCCTTTTCAATACTCCTTAAAAATTGGTTCAAAGAATCAATAGAGCAACCCGAAGGAATTAAAAAGTTTTCATCGGCTGCAACAACCAAAAAGCGGTCATAAAAAATTTCAATGGCAGCCTTTAATTTCTCTCGGTGTGAACTCCAAGAAAGAATAAAAATCGAATTTTTTGATTTGATCCATTCCATTTCAGGAGCTGTGAATTGGCGGGCGGATTGAAAAATCCATATTCGGGAATTTTCGGGAAAGTTTTCAAAGCTTGCCATAAAATTAATCATTTTCATTTTTGCAAATAAATCCACCACCCACCAAATCCTCCCCCTCATAAAACACTGCTGACTGGCCGGGTGCTACTCCAGTAACCTGCTGGTGAAACTCAACCATAATTTTTTCTTCAAAAGGCGATAGGGTACTCATAGTACCCGGATCTTTGTATCTGATTTTAGTGAGAAATTCCATCCCTGCAAAAACACTTTCATACTTTAAAATGTTGGGTTTTCGAACCCACATTTTTTGCTTTTTTAAATCTTCTTTTTTGCCCAGAACAACCGTGTTTGTTGAAGGGATTATCTCAGTAACAAAAAGAGGATCTCCAAACGCAATTCCCAAACCTTTCCTTTGGCCGATGGTGTAAAAAGGATATCCTTCATGAGTGCCCAATTTATTTCCGTTGGTATCAATAAAATCTCCTCCTTTAATTTTTCCGGCCAACCCGTTTACTTTTCTTTTTAAAAATTCCCGGTAATCGTTATCGGGCACAAAACAAATTTCATAGCTCTCACTTTTATTTGCCAACTCAATTAAACCGTTATCAATGGCCAATTTTTTTATTTCTGTTTTCCGGTATTTACCAAGGGGAAATTTTGTGCGTGCGAGATTTTTCTGGCTCAATCCCCATAAAACATAGGATTGATCTTTACTCTCATCCAGCCCTTTCGAAATTACATACCGGCCTATTTCATTTTCTCCCCCCGAAATTTGAAGCCGGACTTGAGCATAATGACCGGTTGCAATGAATTCACAATCCAGCTGATCAGCTCTTTTTAACAATGCTTCCCATTTAATATGTGTATTGCAAAGCACACAGGGATTGGGTGTTCTCCCTGCCAGGTATTCATCTACAAAATTATCTATAATATAGTTCCCGAATTCATCCCTGAGATCAAGAATGATATGATGGAAACCCCTGTTAACAGCAACGGCCCGGGCATCATTAATTGAATCGAGGCTGCAGCAGCCGGTTTCTTTTTTACTCCCCCCGGAAGAGGCATAATCCCATGTTTTCATAGTAATACCAACCACCTCATACCCTTCGTCATGAAGCATCATGGCTGTAACTGTGCTGTCGATACCGCCACTCATTGCCACCAGTATTTTTCCTTTTTTACTCAAGTCATTAATGTTTTGTTGATCCTTTCCCCGAACCCTTTCGAATCAATTTTCCATTTTCAAAAAATTCTGTTTTTTCTATTTCTCCTTTTTCATTAAAATAATTTATTTCTCCATTTAATTTATCATTCAAATAACTGCCCTGTATTTTTATTTTGGGTTTTTCAATTACTGTATGGTCATCAAATAAATTAACATCGCTGTAAAATGTTTCCCTTTCTTCTGATATCTTTTTTGTTGAATCCACCGGAGCTATCATTTTCAAAGGGAAGTCGAAAAACTCGGCAAAGGGTCCATTTTTCTTTCCATTCTTAAATGTATATTCCGCCTTTGGGTTTCCGGAGGCAAATTGCTCACGAAACAATCCATTTTCCTTAAATAAACCTTTGAGCACTCCATTTTGAAAAGTCTCTTTTGTGAAAACCGATCCGTCTTCATTGAAAGAAATCCATTCACCGTCTTTTACTGCATCCCTGTAAATTCCTTTATTTTTTATATTTCCGGCAGGGTGATAAAAGGTTACTTCCCCATCGGGGTTCCCATCCATATAATAAGCCATAAATTTAATATTTCCTCCCTGAAAAAATTGTTTGCACAAGCCGTTTTCAACATCGTTTTTCCACATTTTTTCTTCAGAAACAGTTCCGTCCATAAAAAATACTTTCGAGATACCTTCCAGTTTCCCGGCTTTGAAATTTTCCTCTTTGCTCAGAATTTCCCGGTCATCAAAATATTGCCATAAACTGTCCTTTTTTTGTTCCATATAATTTCCGCGGGCCATCATTTTTCCATTTACATGGAAGTATTTTGCCCGGGATTTTCTCCCTGATTCCGAAAAAATCATTTGCACGCTTTTCTCCCCGGATTCGTAAAAATAATTGAAGGTGTCCAAAGGAAAATTATCTTTAAAATTTCCTTCATATCTTGCTTTTTGGTTTTCAAATTTTACCACCCATTTCCCTTGTTTTAATCCCTTTGAATCTGTAACGTTTAACCTCGGTTGAGAATATCCGATTATCATTGAAACAAAAAAAATTCCGGTGAAAAACAAACAAATAAAGTATTTCATTCTTATTTGTATTTTAAACAAAGGTAACAAGATTGAAAAAATTCTTTGAATAACTTTAATTCTACTCCCGAACCATTTCCTCAATTCCGGCAACAAAGGCTTCCCAGGTAAAACGATGTTTTTCATTTTTTACATTCTCCGAAAAATTTTCTTCCAATCCATTTTCATAAAAATGAACAATTGCATTTGCAATTGATTTTGAATTTACCTGGCACACATAACCTGCTTTTTTATGAGGGACAATCTCAGAAAGTCCCCCAACATCTGTTACCAGCATGGGGCGTTCAAAATGATAGGCAATTTGTGTTACACCGCTTTGTGTTGCCGAACGGTAAGGTTGAACAATCATATCCGCAGCACAGAAATAATATTTTACTTCGGTTGAAGGAATGAATTCGGTTTTTAAAACCAGTGAATTTTCAATTTGTTTTTCACGAATGATTTCTTCGTACATAGCCTTTTCTTCATAATACTCCCCCGCAATAATTAATTTAACTGCCATTTTTTTTATTCTTTCATCAGCCATTGCATCCAAAAGCAAATCCAAACCTTTATACTTACGGATAAACCCAAAAAACAAAAGGTATTTTTCTTCTCCACCCACATTAATTTCTTTTTTATTATCGGAGGTGGAAATTCCCAAATGCCTACGTGCAACTTCCTTATTAATTTTTTCTCCGAAAATGTTATACACCGGATGAGGGATGAATTTAAATTTTTTTGATCCTTTTGAATTCCCCTTATAAAAACTTTTGGTGATGGATTCCAAATCATTAAGAACCGAATTTGACATGGCCACAAATCCATCGCACTGTTTAACAAAATATTTGGTGAGCATTTTATCGCCAATTCTCTTTTCGTGGGGAATTACATTATCGCAAACGGCAATTACTTTTATGTTTGTTTTCCACTTAATGATTTTAGCAATGGTTCCAAGGCAGGGACCCATAAAGGGGAGCCAGAAACGAGAAATTACATAGTCGGGCTTTTGCCTTTTTATCCAGGCAGCCGTTTTTAACCAGGTGAATGGATTAATGGAATTTATCAAGATAACTATTTCAATGCCTTCGGGAGATTTTCCGATTGTATCAAAT
>JAHEZO010000213.1:0-5737 GCA_023250995.1 Flavobacteriales bacterium
AAATTTATTTTAAATAAGCAACAAATATAATTTAATAAAAACAAAAAATCCCCCGGTATTATTCCGAAGGATTTTCTTAATAATAATTTCGAAAAATTATTTTGCCGGCACTTCTTCTACCTCTGCCTTTATTTGAACGCGGGTTTCCCTGGGGTCGGTATTGGCGGTTACGGTAACTGTTTTTTGCTGTTGACCTTTTTGTTTCCCCGGGGAATACACCACTTCAATTTCTCCCGAACCTCCCGGTGCTACCGGTTCTTTGGGATAGGTGGGAACGGTGCACCCGCAGGAGCCCACGGCATTCTCAATTATTAAGGGATTTGAGCCGGTATTTTTAAATTTGAATTTATATTTATTCTGTGTATCCTGTTTAACTTTTCCGAAATCATGTTCCTCTTTTTCAAATTTTATTGAGGTTGGAGGACCGCTTGGCTTTGGGGGCTCAGGGGCCGGTGGGGTTAGTACATTGGGAGTAATCGGATTATTTGATGGACTGGCTGAAATATTGCTTGAAGGAGGGTTCATTGCAATCTTTTCTGGTGAGGATGTACTATTTTCATTTTCACTGCCCATAAAAAAAGTGTTAATTACAAGTGTGCCGGCAATTATTGCCAACAGCCCGATTTTGATATTTTCTTTCATAAAAAAAAGTATAGATTATTAATGAATAATTTTATAAAAAAGCAAAAATAAAAATTCCGGGAATTTTCAAAAAAACTTTGAAAAATTATTTATAAACAAGCTGGAATTTTTCGAAAGAATCATTTTTCAATGCTTCAATGGCTTTGGAGTAGGAATTATTTATTTCGTTCGCCACCGACCAATAACCAAGGGTATTCCAGAAACCACGGGCAATAGAAGCTTTCATCTGGTTTTTAATCATTGGTTCTGATATTTTTAATTGTTCAGGATTTTGCTTTACTTCTTTTTCTTCGGCATACTTAATAAAATCGGCCATTATTTTTTCATCTATTACAAAATTTTTCTTAAAAATTTCAAGGGAGGGATAGTTTTTCTTGATCTGTTTCCTGTTGTTATCAACATATCTAACCGTGAAATCATACAATAAACCCTTGCGGATAATTTCACTGTAATAACTTGAATTATATGAAGTATCAACCGGAACAAAAATATCGGGCATTATTCCACCGCCTCCATAAACCACCCTTTTATTCGGAGTAAAAAATTTAAGCGAATCCGGAAAGTGAACGCTGTCAACATGAAAAAATTCTCCGCTTTCCATTCTTTTTGAATATTCGTCCTTATATTCCTCATAAGGTTTTTGAATACATCTGCCTGAAGGAGTAAAATAACGCTGAACGGTAACCCTTAATACCGATCCATCTGGAAGTGTGTAAGGCTTTTGAACCAGCCCTTTCCCATAAGACCTGCTGCCTATAATTAATCCTCTGTCCTGATCTTGTAATGCTCCGGCAACAATTTCACTTGCTGAGGCAGAACCATAATCAATTAAAGCAACCACTTTACCTGTTTCAAAGTTTCCTTTTGGAGTAGCATATGTTTCCTCTTTTGGAAAATGTACCCCCTGAGTAAATACAATCATTTTACGGGAGGAAAGGAATTCATCCGCAAGGTCAATGGCTGTTTTTAAATAGCCACCGCTGTTCCCTCTTAAATCAAGGATCAAATGCTTCATTCCCTGTTTTGCCAGGGTATCCATGGCTTCTTCAAATTCATTCAGAGTTGTTGCTCCAAACCGGTTCACCTTGATGTAACCAATTTCAGGCTCTGCCATATAAGATGCATCTAAGCTGAAAATTGGGATTTTATCTCTTGTAATGGTAAACTCAAGAAGTTTTTTTTCCCCTCTCCGCATTATCTTTACTGTAACTTTAGTTCCTTTTGGTCCCCGAAGTTTTCCTATTACATCTTTGGTTTTAATTCCAATTCCGGCCACGTTCTGCGTGTCAATTTTTACAATTTTATCTCCGGCCATTATTCCCAACATTTCAGATGGGCCTCCGGGAATGGTGGAACTTACAAGGATAGTATCACTCAAAATATTAAATTGAATTCCTATCCCTTCAAAATTTCCCACAAGAGGTTCGTTCATTTCGTCCATTTCTTCCTTCGTAAGGTAAACCGAATGGGGATCCAGCTCTTTTAACATACCACGGATGGCATCTTCAACAAGTTTGTTCTGGTTTATTGAATCAACATAGTACCGGTCGAGATATTTTATGGCGGTTTCAAACTTTTTGTCCTGTTCGGTTGGTGTGTTTTGTGAAAAACCTTTTTCATTAAAAATAAAAAAAACAAATCCAATTAAAATTGAAATTAAATAATATTCGCGAGGGGATTTCATAGTTTCAGTTTTCAAATTATTTTGGTAAAAATATAAAAAAAATGTTGGCAAGGTAATTGTTTCACCGCCAAAAAGAACCATAAAAATATTAAGTAAGTAAAACCTTCAAACAAAAATCAAGATGAAAAAATTAATTTTTCTGGCTGCGATGTCACTCGCCATTAAAGGAACTTCGGGTCATCCCGGGCAAAACTTTTCAGAATTAAATCTTAAGCTTTTCGACAATGGGTGGTTTTCCGTGGTTCTCGACAATACCACCACAGGTTTTCCCTCCAACAAAGTTTCACTTGCCAATTTAAAACCGGGAAATCATTTATTAAAAGTAATCAAGCTTTATCCGGCTTTTGGATCCTGCACCCCCAACCAAATTGTTTTTAACGGATGGATAAAAATCCCTGCCGGATCAAAAGTTTTTGCCATAATAAATTTATATAATCAGTTCGAAGTTTTTTCAATCCTGAGAAAAGGAATTCCTCATGGATATAATTCAGAACCTGACCGGGATTGTTTTAATCTGAATGAAAACTTTTTTCAAGATGACCCCAACTGCATGAATCAACAAAATTTTCTTCAGTTAAAAAATTCAATGCAGAATGCTTCTTTCGACAGCGATAAGCTGATTATTGCAAAGAAGGGGATTTCAATCCATGGAATTTCATCAGAGCAGGTTTTGGAATTAATGGAAACTTTTTCTTTTGAAGCAAATAAAATTAAGCTCGCAAAATATGCCTATCACCATACTTTTGACCGTGAAAATTATTTTGTGGTAAATAATGGTTTTACCTTTAGCAGCAGCATCACTGAGTTAAATAATTTTATCTCGGTGAATTAAGAGCCTGTTTAAAATTTATTTGATTTTATTATTATGATAAAATTTATTTTGACCCTATTAATTCCGGCTGTACAAATGACCTTATTTACTTCTGAACCACCCTTCAAAAAAAATCAGAAAAATTTTGCCAGAGTGAAGCAGGCTTATTCCGAAAAAGAATCTTCCGTAAAATCCATTTTTTTAAAAAGTAAAGTAGATATAAATTCTTTCGACCTTTTTATCCGGGCCTTTAAAAAAGAAAATCTATTGCAGAATTTTGGAATTCTTTAAAAAAGGGATTTGATTTTTTTGAAAAAAACCAATACCCTCCTATTGTTGAGGTGGATGATAAGGGAAATTATTTTTTCAGGTAATTTAAATTGAACTTATCTTGACAAAGTTGTATTGCCGTGTTTCTCCACAATTGTTCCGTCATAAAGGTATGCCTTCAGATAATAAGCGAAAACGGCTGTATTTAGTTCTACTCCCTTAAAAGTTCCATCCCAGCCTTCCGATTTATCTGTTGTTTCAAATACTTTTTCACCCCATCGGTCGTAAATATAAAGTTCAATTTTTTCTACATACCTTCCGAAAACAAACAATTTATCATTTTGCCCGTCATTATTAGGTGAAAAAATGTTGGGAATAAAAACATCTCCAGGGGGTTTCTCCACGGTAATAAGAACTGAATCAACAAAAATGCAACCGTTGGAGGAAGTAACATTCAGGTAAAATAGGGTGGTGCTATCCGGCCCGGCTACCGGGTTTGCACAGACCGAACAATTCAAGAAACCGGAGGGCGTCCAAAGAATCTGAGTTGAGTCGGGAAAAGTAGAATGGAGAGTAACCTCATCTCCGAAAAAAATTGTTGTGTCGGGAAAGGCATTGACATTGGAAGAATTAGGAGCCGCCAATACTTTTATTAGCGCTGAATCAACAGCCGAACAATTCCCGTTCGAAACGGTTACAAAAAAAGAACTGTCGGAAGTTGGGTTAACTATTATAGTTGAATCAGTAAGGCCTGTATTCCAAAGATAAGAATTACCTCCGGAGGCATTAAGAATTGCTGCCCTGTTGCTGCAGGTAATGGTATCACCGGAAATTAATATTACAGGTGTGGGAGTTACGTTTATGATGGCAGAATCAGAAACAATGCATGCATTAGAATCAGTAGCTGTTGCAATAAAAATAGTTGTATCAGCAGGGAAAACTACGATGCAATTTGAATTTTGGCCATTATTCCATTGAACGGAAAAGCCAACCGGGTTTACACATAAAACCGAGGAATCATTTTCGCATAAATTATTTGAAGTTGCCGTGATCGAAATTACAGGCGATTGATTCACTGAAATAAAAATGGAGGCGGAATCGGAGCAACTTCCATTCATTGTCACCACGGAAAATAAAGATGATACCAAAGGGCTAACGGTTATTCCGGCTGTGGTTTGTCCGGTACTCCAACTATAGTTGGTTCCTCCCGAAGCCAGCAGGTTTGTGGTTTCCCCGGAACAAATAATTGAATCAACAGTAAAAACTGATGCAACCGGAATTTGAAATACAGAAATCAAAACTGAATCGGAATAATAACAAGTCCCGTCAAATGCCCTGGCCCAAAAAAGACTGTCGGAGGTGGGAAATATAATTACCGAAGAAGAAGAATCTCCTGTACTCCATTGGTAAGAAATACCATTTGATGCGGTTAAAATTAATGAATCTCCAAGGCATACAGAGGTGGAAGAAGAAGAAATATTAAAAACCGGGCCCTGACCAACATCAACAGTGAAGGAACTGTCGTTTACACAAAAACCATTGCTTACAGAAACAAAAAATGTAGTAGTAGAGGAAAGAGTAGTTGAAATGACTGATCCTGTATCTCCTGTATTCCAGAGATAACTTAATCCTCCCGAAACATTGATTATTGCGGAATCTCCGGAGCAAATAAATGTATCACCGGAAAGAGAAATTATGGGCAATTGGTTTACTGTAATTGTAATAGAAGAAGCAGAAGAATCATTGCTGCAACCGTTGGCATCGGTTACGCTAACCGAATAATTTCCGGCAGAATTAACGGAGATGGAAGGAGTAGTTTCTCCCGTATTCCACAAATAACCGGTAAATCCAAATCCGGCATTCAAAATGATGCTGTCGCCCATGCAAAATGAATTTGAACCGCTGCTTGTAATTGTTACAACCGGATTATTAATTACATCAATATTTACAGGCGATGCAGAAGAACCTTTACAACCATTACCATCCGTTACAGTTACAAAAAAACTGCCTGTTGAATCAGCGTAAATGGATTGAGTTATTTCTCCTGTAGACCATAAATAACCTGAGGCGGTGGAGGAGGTAAGCAAAACTGAATCCCCCTTGCAAACCGAAGTACCTCCTGAAACTGTTATGACGGGTGAAGGATTGTTGTTTACAACAATGGTAACAGGTGATGAAGATGAACCTGTGCAACCACCTGCATCAGTAACGGTTACGGAATAGGAACCTGCGGTACTCACTGCAATTGTTTGGGAATTGGCTCCGTTACTCCATAAATAAGTAGAATAACCAGCTCCTGCATCCAGAGAAATGGTGTCATTTTCACAAAT
>JAHEZO010000213.1:5747-6297 GCA_023250995.1 Flavobacteriales bacterium
GGGTTCAGCCCATTGTTAATGGTAACATTCATGGTATTACTTCCAAAGCAAGAGGAAGGCGAAGTTTCGGTAACAGAAATATTTGCCCCTCCGGATCCATTCCATGTTACGGAAACAGAATTGGTTCCCTGGCCTGAATTAATAGTTCCATTGGAAATAGACCAGGAATAAGTATTGCCGGGGTTATTTGGCACAGAATAAACGCCCGTAGAATTTGAGCAAACAGAACTTGCTCCGGTAATGGTGGGAGAGGGATTGGCATCTGCAGTAACTGTGGTGGCCGTTCCCGCACTTCCGGAACAACCATTTCCATCGGTTACGGTAACATTATAAGTACCGGATGAAGAAACAGCAATGCTTTGAGAGGTGAGGCCATTGCTCCATAAATAAGTATTTGCTGCAGATGAGGTTAACGTTACGCTATTTCCCTGGCAAAAAGAGGTGGGTCCACCCGCACTAATTACAGGGACGGGATTTGCATTTACTGTCACAGTTGTTGGAGGGGAGGAATTGGTGCACCCATTTGCATAAGTAATTGTAACAGTATAAT
>JAHEZO010000065.1 GCA_023250995.1 Flavobacteriales bacterium
TCAACTGACGGGAAAAACAATTTTATTGCAGCTCTTCTATCTGATTTAAATTTTACCGGAACCGGCAATACAGCCAAATGTTATTATCTTGATATGGGCGATACTCTTATTGTTTCGTGGATTAATGCACCCTTCTGGAAACAGGCAGCCCCAACCTACACCGGAAGCAACAGTTTTCAGATTATTCTTAACAAGCTGGATAATTCAATAACCATTAATTATCAAAATCAATCGGGAGTTACACAAAACAGTGATATTACTGTTGGAATAGAAAACATCAACGGAGACATCGGGTTGCAACATTCAAAAAACCTTTATCCACCTTCGGGTTACTCCATAAAATATACTTACCCTTCCAATCCGGGGCCGATAACCGATGTGGGTGCAAGGTGGAATACAGCAGAGGGCAGCAGGGGAATTTTTATCCCGGTTTCTTCCAATCCATTTTCACTCATAACAAATGTTGGGAATCTGGGCAATCAGAAGATACCCACCTTTGCAGCAAGTTCAACAGTTAATGATTATTTTGGGGCTTCCTGGGTTTCTTCCTCTACAAATACAGCTGATTCGCTGGGCGGAGGGAAAGATACTACCATTGTATTCCCCGATCCTTTCGATGTTTCAACTCCCGGAATTTACATTTACACTACCAGTGTTTCAGGAATAATTAACGATGCTACTTCGAGTAATAATTCGGTTACCCAGGAACTGGTTGTGGTTGATACCTCCCAGCTAACAACAAATTTATCCTATACCGACAGTGTATTTGAAGCCGGCCTTGGATGGCAAGGTGGTGGGGGAGGGGCCGCCATGTATTTTGTACCACCTTATTATCCCGCAAAAATTACCGGTTTAAATTATATTATCACCATCAACACGGGGAATAAACATTTTTGGGCAAAAATTTTTGATGATGACGGTTTAAACGGAACCGCAGGAACTTTGCTTTATGAGGATTCAGTGCCGGCAAGTTTGATGAATGTGGGTGGTTTCACCAATGTTCCCTTGTTAGTGCCTGTTACGATAGCAAGCGGTGGATTTTATGTTTTATGGGATATGGGTGGAGATTCTATAAATATCGGTACCGATTTAACTCCCCCATTTTCTTTAAGGAGTTATGAAGTTCTGGGCGGAACCTGGGCTGAATACCGCAACAATGAATCGGCCGATTTTGGAATAAGTGTTGATTTTGAAAAAGGCATTATTGAAGATGTGGCAACAACCGAAATTTTGAGCCCCTCTTCGGGTGCGGTGCTCTCTACTCCAACAGTTGTTAAATGCAGAATTAAAAATTTTGGTAATATTTCAGATGGTTCTTTTATTGCGAATTACAGTTTTAACGGGGGACCCGTAGTTACCGAAAATTACTTGGGAGGTCCAATTCCCCCCGGAGATTCTGTTGATTTTACTTTTGCTTCACCTTTTTTTGATATTAATCCTGTGGCAGGAAACCTTTGTGCATGGACGGTAAATACCAATGATTTTAATTTAAATAATGATACGTCATGCATTCCGGTTCAATTTGGTACAATAAGCACTGTCGGAATTAATGAATCATTGAATGATTTAAGGATTTTCCCTAATCCCGGGAGCGGGAAGTTTTTTATTGAATTATCAGGCCCTGGTTTTTCTGAGTTTAGGATAAAATTATTTAATCTGATGGGTGAGGTTGTTAATGAATTTTACCTGAAACAAGGGCAACCCGAATTTAATCTTGACCTCCCTGAGGGGATTTATTTTTTAGAATTATTTTCGGAAGGAAAAATGGTTAAGAAAAAAATTGTTATAGGTAAGCAAGACTGAATTCATGGTTCCACTAAAAAGCGGTGAAATTAAACATCCCGGTTTACAAGTTCTCGCAAAAAACAGTCGTTCAACAAGCCGCAAAAAAAAGAGTTTTAACCTCAATCCTTCCAATATTTCAACTATAGCGATATGGAAGTAGTGCCCGAATTATACCATTTAGACATTTATTTTAATTTCTTCCTTCTCGCACCCTTTATCCCTGAAGGGACCAGCCCACCTACTCTTGAGCGTTGATCCCTTTAGGGATAAAGGGTGAGGGTTGGAAAAGATTGTTTTATATGTCTAAATGGTATTTAATGTCCCATAGGGACAAACTGTTTGTAGAAAAAACATAGTAACCCAAAAAACAAGCTCCATAGGAGCGACCTGAAAAAATGCCGAATACTTATTCTCAAATTTATATTCAAATTGTATTTGCTGTAAAAGGCAGAGAAAATTTAATCAGCAAACTTCACAGGGAAGAATTGCATAAATACATAACGGGCATAGTCCAAAATCGCGAACAAAAAATGTTGTCAATCTTTTGTATGCCTGACCATACACATCTTTTAGTAGGTTTAAAACCGACAATCAGCATTTCTGATTTAACGAGAGATATAAAAGCAGGATCATCCAAATTTATGAATGACAATCATTGGGTAAAAAGCAAATTCAATTGGCAGGAAGGATTTGGAGCATTCTCCTATTCAAGAAGCTAGATTGATAGTGTAATCAAGTCCATTTTAAATCAGGAAGAACATCATAAGAAAAAAACTTTTAAAGAAGAATATATTGACTTTTTGAAAAAATTTGCAATTGAATTCGATGAGAAATATTTATTTGAATGGATAGAATAATAACAGGACGCTCCTACAGAGCTTGGACATTTAGGAATTGGAATGGTATTCTACAAACAGTTTGATCCTTTGGAGCATTAAATACAGAGTACTACGTAGTTCAGACGACATTTTTTCATTGGGGAATATGTCGTAAAAGCAATGAACGAAGTAGTAAGAATTAATACCATTTAGACATTTATTTTAATTCCATCCTTCCCGCAACCATGATCCCTGAAGGGACCAGCCCACGCACTCTTGAGGGTTGATCCCTTCAAGGAAAAAAGGGTTAGGGAAGGAAAAGATTGTTTTATTTGTCTAAATGGTATAATATTTAAAAAATAGAAAGTCCAAATATCAAATGAGCAAAGCTATTCGCAAAAAAAATTGCAATTACAAAAACGAACAGCAGGTTGCCATACTGGCTACTTTTCCCAATAAGGATTTAGCCAAAAAACTTGATTTGGTTCACATTCAATCGGTGATTGCTGAAATTGAAATTGCAATTGAAGAGATAGAAACCTTTGTAGAAAAAGAAGAGGAGTGTAAGGAATTAATGAGCGAATTTAGCAATTCATCCCTGGCATCCCATCCAAAAGTTTAGCAGGGGGGAAATGACAGTCAGCTTTCGCTGTTTTAATTACTCACGATGGCCACCTCAATGAATAATCACCACCTTTTTAGTAACTGAGGATTGTGGGTTTGAAAGGTTCATAAAGTAAATCCCTTCGGCCAGATTTCTTAAATCAAATTTGTAAGGAACAGCCGGCTGAACGTTATTCTGCACATAAATCATTTCTCCTAAATTATTTATTAGTTCTGCCCTCAGATTATTTTCAGAATATGAATCAATAAAAAGAAATAAATAATCCGATGAAGGGTTCGGATAAAGAGAATAATTAATTTCACTTTCTATTTCTGTAATTCCCGTTTGATAAGTAACCACAGTTTCGGTGATGGTATTATGCCCCGACCCGGGTCCGGTATTTCCAGTTTGAACAACTCCATAATATGTTTTATAAAATGTATATGGGAAGGCAGGATTCAGAGAATCATCCAGGGTAATGAAGTAAGCATAGATGCCAGCGGGATATTCAGGGGTAACACAAAATCTTCCATTTCTGTTATCCAAATCTCCCGAACCGGAGGTGTAAATATAATCTTCCATAAAGCATCCTGAAGGATAAGTGGAGTTTACTGCAGGCCCGTTAACTCTGGTTGTTGCACTTGATACAGCATAACTTGTTTTCATTCTTTTTACAGGTCCGGTTCCGTTTACATTTGCAAAACCAAATCCGCCATACACTGGAAATCCGTCAAAAGCAAATCCGATAACAGGAGAATGGTTGAGGCTGTCGGTATGGTCATATAAACAATCCGGACTCACATGGTGATGATATTCGCCATTGGGGGCGGGGTGCCCCAGGCAGTTATCAAAGCTCTGTCCTTCCCAGAAATAGGCATTCCTGTTCCAAACCCCCGCGCTATTGTACGACATTCCATCCGAAACATTATAAATTCTAACTCCGTTGGTCCAAACCCCTATATGGCCAAGGCCCACATTTTTTGGCGTGCCTGTATTTTGAACAGGATTGCGAGTTATTTTGTAAACAAAATTCTGATTGGTTGGAGTGTTCGGGTTTCCGTTCCACGGACCTATGTTATAACCGGGAATACAGGTGGCACTAACGTAAACATTGTTACTAGAATATTGAACCTGCTGAATATTAGATGGGATATTGTTGTAGCCCGTGGCACCCGAATTATTAATTATCCAGGAAGTAATTTCGGGAGTCAGTTGTGCCCGTGAATTCGAGACGACCCAAAAAAAGAATAATAAAAGAAAGGAAGTTTTTGAATGAATTTTTCGGGATTGAGAAGTGTATTTTTTCATGAGGAAAAGTTAATTGTGATGAAATAACCTGAAATACTTTTGCTTTTGGTTTGAATAAACTTTAAGAAAAAATATTCCTTCGGGAAGGAATGAAAAATTTTCTTCCTCCAAAAATTTTCCAGTAAAAACTTTTCTCCCCATTAAATCCGAAAGCTCACAAATTTCATTTCCGGATTTATTTTTTAAAAATATATGATTGCCGAAAGGATTTGGAAAGGCAATATCATCCGCTTCATTTTCATTTTCCGGGTAACCAACGGAAGAATTGCATATCCCCGCTGTTCCAACCAGGGTGCTCATCTCATTGCATAAGTAAAAATAATTTGTTATATCTGCGGATGATAATGTTCCCAAAAGCAAATCATTCATTTCATTTGAATCGTTTGAAAGATTGAAAAACTCCTGATGGCCATAATCAAAATTCAAAAGTTTATAATCTGTGTTCCTCATGGCTTTTCCGTCAGCCGAATCGGTAATAGTTTTAAAAATTTCTGTAAAAGACCAGGGTTTTATCTGGCTGTTCTGATTCTTTACTATGGGTAAAATACTTTTTGCGTCCACCGGTTTATTCACCGGAATTTGCGCTTGCCAGGTGAAATATCCAAATAATTCGGGGATGGTAGCAAAAATATCGGTTGTGTTTATTAAGGCATCGCTGGTTCTTCCCGGATTTATTACCGAAGGGCCTGAAATGATGAAAGGCACATGAACCCCGTATTGGTAAATTGTCCCTTTGGCACGGCTGGTATCTGCAATTTGCGCTGTGCGGGTGGCATTTCCATTGTCGCCAATAAAAATAAAATCGGTGCTGTCCAATTTATTTAATACCTGCAAAGAGTCGAACAGCCTTCCAATTTCGGTATCCAATGCCTGCAATGCCGCTTTGAAATACGATTTTGGGTTTTGGGCAATATCCTGTTGAGTTCCGCTAAGGGCTGAAAACGTATGCAGATTCGAAGGGGGGAGGTGATAGGGTGAATGAGGAGCATTAAAAGCAAGCCAGATAAAAAAAGGATTTACCGTTTGCAATTTTATCCAGCTCACCGCATTATTAATATTTTCGGAAGTGGCATAATTCGTTATGGTTCCCGAAACGCCATTGATGTATTTTGTCCAGTTGGTATAACTTGGAAGGGCGCCAATAAATGGCCCTTCAAAATGATCGTACCCCAAAACCAGAGGATTCAAAAGGTTTGAAGCAGGGGCAGGGTTATGCAAATGCCATTTCCCGATATTTGCTTTTGCAATGTTTGGATTAAAAATTTTGAGCAAACGCGGAATGGTAATTTCCGAGGTATCCAGTTGACCTGAACCGCTGCCGCTTCCAACAATGTTTCCCACCCCTGTTCTAAAGCTGTAACGGCCGGTGAGTATTCCGGCCCGGGTAGCTGAGCAAACAGGATTCGACATGGCATTGGTGAACAAAACTCCATTTTTTAAAAGCCCCCTTATATTTGGTAAATCCACCGTATCCTTATGGTCTTTATAAAAACCAAAATAATCGGTGCCAATATCATCTGCTATCAGCAATATTACATTATGTTGGGAATAAGAATTTAAATATAAAAGCAATAAGCAAAAAAAGGAGAAAATTTTTTTCATGCAAAAAAACAGAAGGGGTTTATTTATTTATCAAAAAATTTAGCAGTTTCCAAAAGTTTGCTGTCGTTAATAATTTTTATCTTTTTTTCTTTTAAATCAATAATTTTTTCCTCGAAAAAATCCTGCAAAACCCTGGTCGCGGTTTCCCTGGTTGTTCCGGCTATACCTGCAAAATCATCCCTTGTTATTTTCACGTTCAGGGTTTTTTTGTCGGCTTCAAAACCATAGGTGCCTTTTATCAATAAAAGTGTTTGGGCCATCCTTTCTCTAACTGATTTTTGAGCAATGTTTGCAATGTTTTTTTCCGCCTCCTTTAATTCATTCGAAAATAACTTAATAATATTCAAGGCAAGTTTTCCGTTTTTTTCGATTAATGAAATAAATATTTCCGAGGGGATAAAGCAAAGAATGGAATTTTCAAGTGCTATTCCGGAACAGGAATATTTATCATGGCCGAGAATGGCCCGGTATCCCATAATATCCCCGTCTTTGGCCAAATGGACAATTTGTTCCTTTCCTTCACTGCCTGTTCTTACTACTTTTAATTTCCCTTTATTTACAACAAATAAACCCCGTGGAAATTCACCCTGCTCAAATATTCTTTCTCCCTTTTTTATTTCAATACAGCTTTTGTTTTTTTCCACTATGGCAATTTCTTCTTTTTCAAGTGTAGTAAAAACTGATATTAGCCGGCAAGGGCATCCGGAACAATTAGGAGTGGAACTGGATTTTTTCATCTCAAAAGTTGAATGAGAGCCGAAGGGCAAATGTACGGGGAGATTCAATTTTTAAGGGACGGAGCGAATAACTGAGATTTAATAAATTATTTACAACAAAGGCAATTTTGCATTTTTTTGTAACATCCACTCCAAATCTTGCATCAAAAATCTTAATACCTTTATTATGTGCAAGCCGGTAATCAATAATTCCGCTTTTCATAATAGGTTCAAACAAATAAAATACCTGATCAATGTTTTGAATAAAACTGTAATAACGCCAGCTTCCGCCTGCTGAAAATATTTTATATGTAAGTTGCAAATCAACTTTGGCAATATGCTGAAACCTGTATTTTAAAATATCGTTGGTAGTATCGGTGCTCGTAAAATTATAAGTCATCTCCTGAGGTGTGCTGTCAGTGGCAAAAACTTCATTGGGATTTACAGCCTGAGGAATAACATAAGTATAACCACCCAGAATATTTATTTTAAAGTCCTTTGATATTTTGCCTTCACCCGGGAGTGAAATTTCAAATCCTTTCACTCGTGTATTTCCGGTATTTAAATATTTAAATCCCGCGGATAAACTGTCGTCACCGAACATATCCTTCCCCTTATCCCAAATACCATAAGTAAATTCTATGGTGTTTTCATACTCTTGCCAAAAAGCTGCAAAATCAATTGCGCCAACAAAATTTCTGATTTTAAAACCCTGCTTAATGCCAATTTCAGAATTCCAGCTTGTTTCGGGTTGCAAAATCGGGTTGGGATAAATGGCAAGGCCCCCAATATCTGAATGAATATATTTTTCAGTAATGGTCGGAAAACGATATCCCTGGCCATAAGAATATCTCAAAAAAGTACCTTCCGTTAATTGTAGGTTCAGCCCCGATCTAAAAATTGGCTGTGCTACCACAGCTTCATCATTTACTTTAAAAGATTCTTCTCTGAAACCGGCAGAAACATTTAATCTTTCCCAAAGTTTTTTATCCAATTGCATATATCCTGCATAGTTTTCAAGGTGGTTTACAGGAAGTATTCCTTTGTATGGCAAACCTGATTTCGAATTAGTTTGATTGCGCACAATTCCTCCTGTAATATTGAGGTCACCAAGGAATTTGATTTGTTTAATAAACTGGTATTCACTATAGGCCACATCTGTTTCGATGGTTTGGTCGGCCATTACATTTTTGGTTGCAAAATACCTGGTGCGCATGCTGTATTTAAATCCTCCTTTTGAATAATAATTAAGGAAAGGTTCGATATAATAAATAATTTGATTTTGCAGCGTAAGGGTATTGGGGAATGCCCTGTATATTTCCGAGCTGTCATTTCCCCAAATCAAGGATATATTATTTTGCGATTTCATGAAATTGGCATTAATTCCAAAATTCAACTCAGGAATTTTTTTCGGGCGATATCTGAAGTTGCAATTTAACCTCCTTGTTTTTTCACCAACCTCACTTTCCCTTATGGTGGTATCAGTTGCATTAAACCCGCGGTATTTTGGCGGACCAATGTACCCATGGTCAAAAATTTCCATTCCACCCAAAACCAAATCTGCCTGTCCTAATTTCTCGGCATACAAAAAACTTGTTCCATAAAATGTGGCAGTTCCTTTCCACCATTTTGAACTGTCGATGGGGGGAGAATCGTAAATTCCAGAATAGGCGGAGACCTTTACCTCGGGATTTTCTTTAGGATATGCCGTGCGGATGTTTACACTTCCACTCAAAGCAGAAGAACCGTAAGTAACAGAGGAGGCACCTTTTATAACTTCAATTTGTTCCACATTTTCAAGAGGAATGAAATTCCATTCAGGGCGGCCCCCATCACCTGCCATTGCGGGTAATCCATCAATCAAAATTGCCACCCGGCTTCCAATCCCAAAATTAAATCCACTCCCTCCTCTTATCTGGGGCTCTCCATCTAAAATATTTAAACCGGGAGTTTGTTCAAGCACCCCTTTAACATTGGTTGAGTTTTTATTTTCAATCAGGGTTGGTTTAAGCACTTCCATTGAAACAGAAACTTCATTGAGTTTTTGCTCAAATTTTCCGGCAGTTATAACCATGGTTTGGAGTTGTATGGCTGTTGTTTCAAGGAGGAAATCGTGCATCGAAGCCTTAGCCGGATTAATGGTAATTTCTATGGTGTCGGATTTTAAACTTACAAATGAGCAAATAATGGTGTGTTTACCGGAACTAATATTCATTTCGTAATTTCCATTCACATCGCTCACTACACCATGGGTAATGTCGTTCATATCGTAAATGTTGGCGCCAATGATGGTTTCATAACTTGACGCGTCCTTAACAACTCCCTTGAGGGTGCCTGTTTCCTGGGCAAATAGGAGAGCGGGGAAAAATAAAAATACGAGGGAGAACCTGAGGTAATGTAAAAATTTCATATCCGGTTATTGGTTTTTGGGTTGTTGGTTTAAGCGTATGAGGAATAGGGAAAAGGGAATGGGGTATAGGGTATATGGTTTATTGTTAATTGTTAATTTTTTATTGTTTATTGTTTATTGTTTATTGTGCATTGTGTATAGGGTATAGGGTATAGGGTTTAAAGTTTAAAGTCCAATGTTTATTGCTTATTGCTTATTGCTTATTGCTTATTGCTTATTTCTTATTGCTAATTTCTTATTGCTTATTGCTTATTGTTTATTGCTTATTGTTTATTGCTTATTGCTTATTTATCCCTTTAATAAATCAATTAGTCAAGACAATCAACAATTTTCAGAATAAAAAAGAACTATTTAAAAGTATTTTTTACAATTTGGTTATCAAAAAATTATAGGAATTGAATAAAATTTTTATTTGCTGCAAAGTCGCTAAGGCACAAAGGATTTTATATGCTTATGTTTATTAGCGCCTTTGTGCCTTTGCAGCTTTTCAAATCTTATAATTAATAAAACTATTCAACTTTAATAATTGGAAAGACCACTAATTTTCCTTCAGAATTTACCTGAAGAATATTTACCCCCGAATTAACTTTAGAAAGATCAATTTCTTTTCGAAGATTTCCACCGGGGTGAAAAAAGTTTTCTGAAAATAAAAGTTGTCCGGTAATATTCGAAATTCTCAGCTCATAATTTCCCGCATGCAGATTTTCTGTAGAGAGGAATATGCTTTTTTCTGCAGGGTTTGGGAAAACAGAGTATTGAGAATTAAGCGTGATGAACTGGGATTGAATTCCGATATAAGTTGTCACCGTGGCTGATGATGTTGAACTGCATCCGTTAGCATCTGAAACAGTTACTGAATAATTCCCTGCGGCAAGACCTGTGGCCATAACCGAAGATTGTGCCGGAGAAGTGTTCCAGGAATAAGAATATGGTGTGCTTCCTCCTGTTCCGTAAGCTGTCGCTGTTCCATTGGTGCTTCCCGAATCAGGGGTGGCCGAAGTGGTTGAACTTAATAAGGCCGGTTCGGAAATAACCACTGAAGCAATGCCCGGGCAAACACCGCTTGTATCGGTAACGCTTACAGAATAATTGCCAGCAGAAAGTCCGGTTGCAGTTTGCGTTGTTTGCGGAGGAGTAGTATTCCAAAGATAAGTATAGGGAGTAGCTCCACCCGAAGCAGTAACAGTTGCGGTTCCATTGCTTCCCCCGTTGCACAAAATATTTGCCTGATTGGAAATTATTGCTGCTGGAGCTCCGCTGCTGCTAACATTGGCAGTGGCTATCTTAGTGCATCCGTTTCCATCTGTTACCGAAACGGTGTAGGTTCCGGCTGCAAGTCCGGTAATGGTTGTTGTGGTGGCAGAATTTGACCAGAGATAAGCAAGGTTCCCTGTTCCTCCGGCAGCAATTGCCGAAGCTGCACCATCACTGTTTCCGCAGGAAGCATTGGTGGATGTTGCATTTATGGTAATTGTTGTGGGTTCTGTCAAAGTTGCCGTGGAGGTTTTTGTACAATTGTTGGCATCAGTAACAGTAACAGTGTAAGCCCCTGCAATTAATCCTGTGGATGAAGCCGTGGCTTGTCCATTTGACCACAAATAAGAATAAGGAGAGGTTCCACCCGAGGCAGAAACCATTGCTGACCCATCGTTTCCTCCATTACATAAAGGAGATGTTGGAGTGGAGGCAGCGGCTAAGGCTGTGGGCTGGGTGATGGTTACACTCCCGGTAGATGGGCAACCATTGGCATCGGTAACAGAAAAAGAGGATGTTCCTGCAGATAATCCTGAAATGGTTTGTGTTGTTGCCGAATTGCCCCAAAGATAACTATATGGTGAAGTTCCTCCTGCAGGATTAGCTGTTGCAGTACCGTTGCTTCCTCCGTTGCATGAAACGTTCGTTTGCGAGCCAGTGGAGGTAAGTGCAGAGGGTTGAGAGATTGTTGCTGTTGAGGTTGCAGTTTGTGAAGCAGCATCCGTAACGGTTACAGTAAACGAACCGGCACATAGTCCTGTTGCGGTAGCTGCTGTTTGCCCGTTGCTCCAAAGATAATTATAAGGAGAGGTTCCGGAGGATGCACTTGCTGTTGCAGTCCCAGTACAACTTCCATTACAGGAAACGTTGGTTTGTGATGAAATAGAAAGCGAAACAGGGATAATTGGATTTATTACCAATGCCAAATCATCAATAAAAATTGTGCTCCCCACTACAGCGGTAGAAGTATTATCGCTTGAAGAAATAAGCCAGATTGAATTGGCCACTGCATTTGCTGAACGGTAAATAACAGGGGCTGAAAATCTTGTATAGGACCCAACGGTGGTAGTTGGTGTTGCAAATCTTGCATCCGCAACCGTGTCAGCATTATTTGCTGCGGAGCCGAATAATTTGAATTCAACAAAACCATTGTCGCCACTTTGGAGTGTATTTGTACCAGCCGGTAATACTATCCGGTCTCGAGGTGTAAGGAATTCCACCGGTAATGTTTCCCCCAACCGATGTGGGCAAAGTTCCTGTAGTAACAACTCCCGGAGCCAGATTCCCCAAAATAGATTTTGTAATAAGTTTTACTGCTGCACTTCCGCTATGAATATCAGCACTTGCTGTTGCTTTAATACACCCAAACACTCCGGCAATGGCACTTTGAGGGTTGGCATTGTCCCAATTATCCGGAGTATCATAACTTGGAAATGAGCTATGCGTCCAGTTTTCGAAACCTGCATTGGGGGTTTGAGCAAAAACCAAAGAAGCCGGAAATGCCATTACGGAAAAAAGAGTAAAAATTTTTTTCATAAAAGATGTGGTTTGTTAATGGGTGAATTTGAAAAATTATGAATAATAAAGGGACCTGAAAAATAAATATAAGAAGAAATATGGATTGCAATAAAGGAAGTGAGAACACCAAATATTACCATCAGGGTATTTTTTTTCTTCAAAGATAAAAAATAATTAATTTACCAATAATTTCTTTGAAATCTTTCCGTTGGGGGTTTCCACTACCAGCAAATAGATGCCCTTTTTAATTCCTTTTTCGGAAATATTTAATTGAAATTTGTTGTTTGTGAGGGAGAAGTAATCCGAATAAATTTTCCGGCCGGTTATATCAAATATTTCAACTCCTGTTTTTGAAAAATTTTCTCCATTCATTTGATGGTTTAATTCTCCAAACAATTCCATCCCATCTGATGGATTTGGGTAAATATTTAACCCCTCATTAAATATCATTTCTTCATTTTTCATTCCTGTAAAATCTTCCTGTTTGTTTGATGATGGGTTATCCAGGCAGTTGGTAATTCCGGTTCCGCCAACACTATTTATTTTTACCGTACCCAAACTATCTATTTTTGCATTAGAGGGAATAGTACCCTGGCCAAATCCGGATTGAGGGAAAACAATATAATCAATAATCCCCGAAGAGGTTCCTCCGTTTTTAGGATTTGAATTAATGCCAAGCTTATTTGCCAGTGAAATTGATCCCTCTCCCAGTTTGCCCGATGGTCCTCCATCAGCAAAAACCGCATAACATCCCAATCCGTTGGAGCTATTAAAAACATAAGCTATGTCCCCAAGTGAAATTCCCCCTATGGAAGTTACCGCTGAGGGCAAAACATAAAAAGGAACCGTTTCCGAATTGGCATAACGCAAAGGATTTGAAACAGAATAGGAAGAATTTATCAATGAAGTGGTTGAAACATACATCCCCGGATAAGGGTCGGTTGAATTTTGCAAAACGGGGTTCCCGCTTCCATCTGTAACTACTCCCCACCAGTTGCCGGGACTTCCTGCATTCGCAGTATAATCCAATCCGCTGTTGTTTGGCCCGTAAGCACGCGGGCTTCCGTCAGCATCAATGGCCATTTTAGCTTTAAACATTATTGCACCTGACGGGTTGTGCTTATAAACATCAAATCCTTCGATAGTTGTTTTAAGTGATAAATCGCAATTAACATTATTTTGAGAGCCTGTGCCGGAGGAGAAAACCAATTTCATATTGGGGCGGTAATAACTTAAAGTCCCTGTGCCCTGTGAACAAACCCCGCTAGCGGATAAATCTGCCCTGTAATACAATGCTGTGTAGTTGGAATAACTGGTTGCCATAACAGAGGAATTGGTTGTGAATCCATTGTTATTCCAGCAAATGGTTATCAATAAATTTGAGGTTCCGCTATAAATAAAAGGGGAACTGAAAGAATAATTATTCCAGCCTGCGTTAGCGGTGGCATTTCCAGAAAAGACTGTTTTTGAATTTGTACCTGTTATAAAAGTTGTATTTCCAAAAAAGGCAGAGGAGGTTTGAGAAAGGCTAATGGTAAATGAATTCATCAGCTGGGCTGAAGCCGAGGAAACATAAAAAGAAATTGAATTTATTTCGGGAGTGGATGCCGACCAACCTGCTGCGGTCAACTCAGAGGCTGAAACAATGTATTCAACCTTTTCATCCATGTATGCCGTGCTGTATGGATGAGCCGAATAGGCACTGGTTCCATTCCCAATGCTAATTGTTGATGATGTATTTGCAGTTAAAGTTGTAAAGGTTGATGAAGCAGAAAACGATCCGTTACTTCCTGAACATACCGTTTGAACTTGAAATTCATAAGCTGTGGAGGGAGATAAACCGCTGATTATTTTTGAAGCTGTTGCAGTGGTAATAGTTGCCCATGTTGAAGAAGATGTTGGTTTGTACCTTACATTATAACTTGCGGCCCCGGAAACTGAATTCCAGGTCAAAGTAGCTCCTGAGGAAGTAACAGAGCCCGAAGATAAACCTGAGGGAATTCCGCAGGAAGGGGGCTGAGGATGGGTAATGCAAATATTGAAGGTTGTGGTGGAAGGGGTGGCTGACCCATAACTGTAAATACGCAAAAAATAATTGGTTCCTGCAGTTAATGCCGTGGTGGTTATTTTTTCAATTCCTCCGGGCCCTCCGCCATTATCCGAACACCCAACCTGAGTTCCGTTGCATGAGGAATATAATACCAGAACAGCATCTAATCCTGAAGAGGGGGTAAGTGTAATAATATGTGAAGGATTGTTAGCGGTGAAAGAAAACCAAACATCTTTTAATTGTGGCGTTCCGGTGAAAACATCGCATCCTGCTTTAGCCATCCCGCTGGCCGTAGCACCGGCAATATTTCCGGTGTAAGAAACGCAGGTGGTTGCGGAATTAAGGCTTTGTGCCCCTGAGCAATTATCATTTGAAACAACTACTGATGCGGTGCTGAATGTTGAAATAGGAGAAAAATTTCCTGTTGCCCCTGAGCAAATTGTCTGTACCTGGTATTCATAGCCAGTTGACGAGGTTAACCCGCTAACCGCAATTGAATTTGTTGAAGATGTTACACTGGTCCATGAGGAGGTTAAAGTTTTCCGGTAATTAAGTGTGTAGTTTGTTGCACCCGTAACCGATGACCATCCGATAATTGCCCCCGAAGAAGAAATGGAACTTGCATTTAATCCGGCCGGAGTACCACATGCGGTATTTCCAATTATCAGATTATAATAATTCCCCCAATCCCAATTTGGTCCCGGGTCGTTGTGGGTCTGACTGGAATAATGCTGGTGTCCTTTAATTTTATAGGTGGAGGAAAGAGTGCAAATCCCGTTGCAGGCCGGACCACTGTAACAGGTAGAGGGATTAATGCCGTAACCGCTGTTGCAAATATCCTTTACAAGGTTTGCCGAAGAGTTATACATAGCCGTGGTGTACCAACCGGTTTGCGATTGGTAACCCTCATGCTCAATGCCAATGGTGTATGGGTTATGGGTACCTACATGCCAGGCCTTGTTTGATTCAAGTACCATTTGCGTTATCTGGCCGTCAGAAGATCTAACAACATAGTGAGCAGAAACGCTGGCACTGCAGTTTTTAAACCAGGAAATGCACCCGGCATAACTTCCCTCCACATCATGAATTACCACAGCAGAAACTGCCGTTCCCCCTCTCTGGCTGTAATTGCAGGTTGCTGCAGTATTCCACAGGGCCGAGGAATAATCAGTGGATTGAAAAGAGGGATTATTGCCATCGTTTTTATATTGTACTCCGTCTTTGTTTTTTATTCCTCCCTCAGAAATTTCTATGTTCGGGGATTGCAGAACATGGTAGTTTTCCTCTCCGAAAACTTCTTTCAAATCAATATGATATTCAGGAAAACCGTAAAACTTTTGATTTTCGGGAGAGTTTAAAAAAATTAAAACGGAATAAAGGTGGGAGTTAAGGGCAAAATTAGATTGAAGGTCATTGTCGGGCAATTCGCTAAGTGAAATTAATACAGGCAGATGATTTTCAATTTTAGCTGAACTAATATTTTTGATTTCCAGAAAATAAGAGTAAGCCCGGGCAAATGCCAGAATATTTTTTTGAGGATCTGAAATAATATCTTCGGCACTAACTCCCGAAACTTCTGAAATAAGCAGGAGGTTATTTCGAAAATAATTTTTTCCATCGAGGGTTAAACCCATTACTCCATAAACGGGAGGAAGTTCTACACAACTCTGAAACGGAGTTGGGGACAGGTGGTGGATCCTGGTCATGGTAAAAGCAACTGCTTCTAATATTCCTCTTGGGACTTTTGGATTTTGGGTGTATGCATTTTGAAAATAATTATCAAAAGAATGATTAACAATGGTTCCGGCTTGAGGATGCAAGGGAGATATATTTTGGCCAAATAAAATGCCTAAATTTGAGAGGAGGAAAAAGAATAAAATTTTTTTCATAAGAAGAAATTAAAATTTTTATTTAGAGCTTGTTTAAATAAATTTTAAACACGCTCTTAACCCGGAAGGCAAATATAAATTACAAATGAGGGAAAAAACAGGGGGTTGCCCCCTCAAAATGAAAAGGAAAGAAAAGGGTTAATTACTAATGTTACCCCATCTCTATTTCAAATTACAAATAACAATAATCAAATTGCAAATAAATTCCAATGACCAATAAAGAAAATTCTAAACCGCTAAAGAAGATTTTTTCGACAATAATCGAAAAAACAAGATAGCAGACGATTTGAAAGTTGAAATTTTGATATTGATTATTATTTGTATTTTGATATTTGTGTTTTGGAAATTAATGTTTTTGCGTA
>JAHEZO010000214.1:0-5267 GCA_023250995.1 Flavobacteriales bacterium
AAGCAAACAATCTATAATTCTATTGTTTTGAAAGGCCCTTTTATTTATTTCAATTAAAAGCTTTAAACTATCCACTGAATGAATTAAAGAAACAAATGGGGCGATGTATTTTACCTTGTTTGTTTGCAGATGACCTATGAGGTGCCATTCAATGTCCTTTGGAAGAGCATCCTGCTTTTTTACCAGTTCCTGTACCATATTTTCTCCAAATGCCCTTTGGCCGGCAGAATAAGCTTCCATTATCTGTTCATTGCTTTTGGTTTTTGAAACTGCAATTAGCTTTACGTTGCCGGGAATTTCGGAGAGAAGCTTTTTCAGATTTTCAGAAACAGGCATTTTTAAATTTTTGTGCAAATATACGTTTGCCTCCGGCATTTTAATTTATAATTTTTCGGGAACAAACAAATGGAATTAGTGGAGAAATTTTAATGATGTAAGTTTTGCAAATTATGATGGTGCAAACAAAGATTTTTGTTATAAAAAAAACCACCAAATCGTTCAACCACAAAATCCCTCTAAAAATTTTTGAGCGATTTGAAGTTTTCCTTAATTGTGGCAAAATTTAAAATGCACTCCTTTGCTTTTTTATAAGATAAATGTTTCCTTTTCCCAATTAGACAAATAAAATAATCTTTTCCTGCCCTCACCCTTTTTTCAATGAAGTGATTAACGTTCAAGTGTAAGTGGGCTGGTCCCTTCAGGGATTTTGGGTGCGGGAAGGAAGGAATTAATATAAATGTCCAATTGGTATTATCCAAAACCAACGTAATTAAAATCAGTAACTGATTTTACACAAAACTATAAAATCCCGAAGGGATGTAATTATTATAATAAGAATGAACCGCCAATAAAACAAAACCCTGTAAGGATGATATAATAATGCCATCCCCATAGGATTATAAAATTCTAAACTCTCTCGTTTTCTATTTCAAAAAACAAATAACAATAATCAAATTGCAAATAAATTCCAATGACCAATAAAGAAAATTCTAAACCGCTAAAGAAGATTTTTTCGACAATAATCGAAAAATCAAGTTAGCAGGCGGTTTGATAATTGAAATTTTGACATTGAATATTATTTGTATTTTGATTTTTGTATTTTGGAAATTAATGTTTTTGCGTATCATCAGTAAGTAAATAATTTCTAATTTTAACATCCACAAAAAAAACCACAATGAAAAAAAATTTCTTCCGGGCAATTTGCTTTATTTTGAAAATAAATTTTTTCTGTCCCTTTTTATTTTCACAAACTAATTTTCAATTTCTCTCGGCCACCACAGGGGCGGGATGTTATGAGGTTTGCGTTTACGGGAACTACCTTTTTGCAGGAGCTGGAAATACTCTTATGGTTTTTGATGCTTCCACCGGAACACCTCCCATGAATAAATTATTTGAACATCGCTTTACTTCGCATATTGATAACATTGAAATTAATGGCAGTAAAATGTTTGTTGCGGCCAACCATGCCGGACTTTCTATGTGGAATATTACTAACCCTGCTTCTCCGGTTTTGCTGGATGAATATATTCCGGACAGCTTAAACGAAGCTGCATATAACATAGCATTTTTCGGAGATACTGTTTTTCTTGCCTATAAATCCAAAATGGCCATTTTTAAAGATAACGGAAACTCAATTTCGCTCCTTGGTTGTTTTGCCTATCAAACCGGTGTAAATACCAGAGTTAGGGGATGTGCGGTTAAAGGAAATCTTTTAGCTTTCACGGTGGCTTATGGAACAAATCCCCAAACAGGTGTTTACATATACAATGCTTCTACAGTGAGTAAACTTTCCTTTTATCAGCAAAATTATTGCGACCCGGAGGAAGTTGAATTTGGTAAAAACACAAATCTACTTCACGTAGCAGGAGGTACCGAATCACTTGCATCCTTTGGTCTCGATGCAAAAGGATTGTTTTATTCCCTGGATATTTCTAACCCCGCCTTACCTTTGGAAGTATTCAGAGATACCATACCCGGAATTCCCGGGTTAGCCATTGCCATGCCAATGAATATTGTAAATAAAAACGACACCATCTTTGTGGCAACTGAAGCAGCTTTAGATGCAAATTTTCAAGGTGGTGATACCGTTTCGGGCCAAATTTATGTGTATGACGCGGTGAATCAATCCAATGTTCATTTGATAAACAGTTTGAATGCCGGCCTTTGGCATTTTGATATGGATATTAAAGGCGACAATATGTTTGTTGCTTCCGAATGGTATGGGGTAAAAACCGTTGAGATTTCCGATTTATTGAATGAGGTCAATAAAGGGAACACTCTTACCGGAGGATGGAATTTGGGAAGTGATAAATTCGGTGACAGAATGATTGTAGGAAATGAAGGATTCGGAATGAAATTATTTGATATTGCAAACCCCCAAAACCCTGTTTTGGTAAATTCATTAAATACTGTTGGTTTTTGCATGGATGTGAATTTTTCAAAAAACGGAAATTATATTTTCGGATGGTTTTGGACCGTAGATGATTTTCGCGTTTATGATGCCAATACCCTCAACGAAATTTCATCTTTGCCCATAATTAATAGCGGGATTGCAGATTATTTCCGTTCAAGAGTTTGGAACGATAAGGTTATTGCAATTCAAAAAGTTGGAAATAATAAAAGCATCATTTCTGTTGATGTTTCTAACCCTTTTAATCCATTTGTTGATACCTCTATTTCAATAAATAATATTTTGGATATGACAGTGGATGAAAACGGAAAAATATTTGTTGCTACCAAAGATTCACTTTTCGTTCTTGATATTAATGCCGGCTATTCAAAAGAGTTAACTGTTTTACCTGCCTTAAATTTATTTAACGATTTTGTATCCGTTGCAAAATTCAACGATACTTTGTTTGCTTATGTTTCGGGATTAAACGGGGGAATTATTAAATACCGGTACAATGGCAGCAATCAACTTGTTCAAATATTAAGTGTAACTCATCAAATTCCTAATTTCAGTCCTAAATTTTTGGCTGTTGATTCTTTTGGATTATACTTGTGTTATGTGGAGCAGGGACTTTTTTCTTTTAATAAAAATGATTTAACCCAAACCGGATATTACAGGCATGGGATGGAATTTGTTCATAATTTTTTATGGGGTCCCCAGGATATATTTTGCAAGGATAATTTAATTTTTCTGGTAGAATATATGGGGCAGACAACAATTCTTTCAAACAATGATAATTTCAATTCAGCGGAATCAATTGGAATAAAAAAATCAAAAAATGTTTGGAGAGTTTTTCCTAATCCGGGCAATGGAAATTTTATTTTATCCCCGGAGAATGAAAACAATTATTTCATTCCTGAAAATGGTTTGAAACAGGTCCCCTTTATTTTGATTTATAATATTTTCGGAGAAATTGTTTATCAATCATTTTTAAATCCTGCTCCAAACTCTCCTTCCGGCAATCCCATTTACCAAATCAACCTTTCAGCTTTAGCCGATGGTTTATTTACTTATAAAATAAATTCCACCGGGACAGATTCCTATTTTGGAAAGCTGCTAATTTTACACTAAAAAATAATTAAAGCATGAGAAAATTACTTTTTGCCTTTAGCATTTTTCTTGCCGATTCCTGCACACAAAACACTGAAGTTAGCAATAAAAATGTTTTTAATTTTAAATCCTTCGGTGAACAGATTTCCGAAGAAAATGCAATGGAACCTTTGGGTCTGAATTCGAAATTGGCCGGATATGATTCGCTGAAAATAAAAATCAGAACCAAAATTATTGATGTTTGCCAGAAAAAAGGTTGTTGGATGAATGTTGATTTGGGGAATAATGAAAAAATGACCGTTCGTTTTAAGGATTATGGTTTTTTTGTACCCAAAGATGCAGCCGGAAAAGAAGTTGTTTTTGAGGGAATGGCTTATCATGATACAACTTCAGTGGAGGATTTAAAACACTATGCAGAAGATGCCGGAAAATCGGTTGAAGAAATTGAAAAAATTACTCAGCCCGAGGTTGCAATTTCGTTTGAAGCAACAGCTGTGATGATTAAAAATTAATTTTTTTTCCATTTGAAACTGGGCCCTTGAAAAAAATTTTTATTTTTAGTTTCCTTGTCCTGCTAATATTCCTTTCCCGCTGTTCAAACAGCCCTGAACCTTCGAAAGTAAACTGTTCCAATCCCGATTCAATCAATCCAAATGGAACCAGCGAACTTTCTTTGTTAATGCGTCAAATGCACAGTAAAGCGGTTGAAATGAAAAACCTGATTGAAATAGGGAAAAAGCCCGGAGATGAACCGGTAGATTTTGCGAACATAGCCTCGGCAACCCCCACCGACTCAAAAACAAAAAAACCTTCCTTTAGCGGATTTGCTCAAAATTATCTGTCAGCGCTTGAGGCCGTTTATAAATCAGAACCTGAAAATATAAAGTTGAAATATAATGAGATGGTGAATGCCTGCCTCTCCTGTCATGGGGATCATTGCCCGGGGCCGGTTCCGAAAATTAAAAAACTTATGATTAAAAATTGATTTCTACGAGTGGTCAAAAATAGTTTCTCTTCTTTTAGTATTTTTTTTAGTCCTGATAATTGTTTTTAGTTTCATTGGACTTTCAATTTAAAACGAAAAAATATTCCCTGCACATTCAGGGAAAAAAATTATTTTATCAGAAACCCATCCTTTTTAATTCGGCTTTCAACAAATCCTTTTCAATTGGAACAACTCCGATTTTTTCGCAAACTAATCCACCCGCAAGATTTGATAAAGCCCCAATTGTTTCAATAGAACTTCCTGTGGCCAGGCAGAGTGCAGCCACGCTGATTACCGTATCGCCAGCTCCTGAAACATCGGCAATCTGCCTGAGATGTGCCGGAATTAATTTCTGGAATGATTCTCCAAAAACAAAAACTCCCTTATCAGATAAAGTAAGCAGTAAATATTCAAAGCCATGTTTTAACCTGAACTCTTCAGCAATATTTTTAATTTTTGAAATGTCGGCTGAACCGACATCAGATTTTGTGCCCTCCATCAATTCCTTAAAATTTGGTTTAAACAAAGTGGCACCTTGATAATGATTAAAATTTTTCTTTTTTGGATCCACCGCCACAGGAATTTTTCTTGAACGGGCAAGGGTTATTATTCTTTGTATCAGACCTTCGGAAAGTATTCCCTTATCATAATCTTCAAAGATTATCACATTAATTTTTCCTTTTTTTATCAGGATTTCAACCTTTTTATACAAATGATCCGTGTCTAATTTGTTTAGGTTGCTTTCTTCTTCTTCATCCACTCTTAGCAGCTGCTGGTTATGTG
>JAHEZO010000214.1:5277-6252 GCA_023250995.1 Flavobacteriales bacterium
TAACCCGGGTTTTAACTGTGGTAACTCTTTTTCCGCTCCTGAGAATTCCTTCCGTTGATAATTTATTTTTTTTTAGCAACTCAATAAACAATTTTCCGTTTTCGTCATTCCCCACTGCAGAACAGAGAATGGGAATGGCCCCAAGTGCCTGAACATTTAAGGCAACATTTGCAGCTCCACCAAGCCGGCTTTCTTTTGTTGAAATTGAAACAACCGGGACGGGTGCTTCCGGAGAAATTCTGTTTACGTTTCCCCACATATAATTATCCACCATCACATCCCCAATTACAAGTGCATTTAGGTTTTGAAATGAATCAACTATATTCTGATTTTTTTCTTTCAACTTTTATTATTTTAATAATGCAAGGGCTTTTTTCATTCTATCTAAAGCCTCAATCAATTTTGCCTCAGAGGCGGCATAAGAAAACCGGATGCAATTCGAATCGCCAAAAGCTTCACCCGTAACAAGGGCAACATGGGCCTCGGTAAGAAGAAACATGCAAAGGTCGGTGGCATTTTTTATTTTTTTATCCGCAAATTTTTTTCCGAAATAATGGGTCACATCCGGAAAAACGTAAAATGCTCCCTCCGGAACATTGGCCTTTAGCCCTTGAATTTCTTTCATTTTGGCCAGTACCAGGTCGCGCCTCCTTTTAAACTCGTCACGCATTTGATGTGTAGCTGAAGAATTCATGTTTACAGCGGCCTTGGCTGCCTTTTGTGCAATGCTTGATGTACCGGAAGTAATTTGTCCCTGCATTTTATCACATGCGCTTGCAATAAAAAGAGGTGCACCCATGTACCCGATTCTCCACCCCGTCATGGCATATCCTTTTGAAACTCCGTTAATGGTAATTACTTTATCGTAAATAAAATCAAATCCGGCAATGCTTGCGGGTTTTCCTTTAAAATGGATATGTTCATATATTTCATCCGATATGATGAAAATATTTTCATGCTCAGCAATTAATTTTG
>JAHEZO010000215.1 GCA_023250995.1 Flavobacteriales bacterium
TTTGGATGTGATATTAAAAAACAATGAAAAATTTAACGGTATGGGTAGAGGCAACGCATGCCTTGCCTCTACCATACCGGACCCGCACCTTCTGGTGGGCTATGCCTCACGCGATGATGCTGCCGTGTATGATTTAGGCAACGGGACCGCCCTTATAAGCACCACTGATTTTTTTATGCCCATTGTTGATGATGCTTATGATTTTGGCCGCATTGCTTCTGCAAACGCCATTAGTGATGTATATGCCATGGGCGGGAAACCGATTCTCGCTATTGCCATATTGGGGTGGCCCATTGATAAAATTCCTCCCGAAGTAGCCGGACAGGTAATTTCAGGGGCAAAAGCCCTTTGTGCTCAGGCCAACATCCCCCTTGCCGGGGGCCATAGCATTGATAGCCCTGAACCCATATTTGGATTAGCCGTAAATGGAATTTTAAACATTGAAAACCTAAAACGAAACGATACAGCCTTGGAAGGAGATTTGATTTTCCTAACAAAGCCCCTCGGAATAGGAATTCTGAGCACCGCTTCAAAAAAAGAATTGCTCAAAGAAAATGACAGAAAAATTTCGGTTGAACAAATGACTACACTTAATAAAATTGGAGAGGAATTTGGAAAAATCAAAGGAATAAATGCTCTTACCGATGTAACAGGGTTTGGGCTTCTTGGCCATTTATGCGAAATGGCCGAGGGCAGCAATCTCACTGCGGAAATAAACTTTATTGATGTGCCTTTAATGGCTGGGCTTGATTATTATATTGATAAAAATTGTATTCCGGGAGGTACCAATCGCAACTGGAAAAGTTATGGAAATAAAATATCTCCAATTAGCGAAAGGGTGCGGGTCCTTCTTTCCGATCCTCAAACCAGCGGTGGCTTATTGGTTTCACTTTCTCCCGAATCAGAAAAACATTTTCAAAAAATCATTAAAGAATTTGGCTTGGAAAAGTGCGCTTCGAAACCAATAGGAAAAATGGTGAAGAAAAAGGAAAAGAGTGTGGTAGTATTCAATTAAACTATTCAATCCTTTTGAAAAATAAAATGTCCACAAAACCGCTTTCGGGAATCAGAATTTTAGATTTAACCCGCCTCTTCCCCGGACCGCTTTGCACTTTGCACCTTGGCGATTTGGGAGCCGATGTGATAAAAATTGAAGATACTCATGCCGGGGATTATGCCCGTCATTCCCCTCCCCTGCAAAAAAATCTTTCTTCTTTTTTTCTGGCCATTAACAGGAACAAGCGATCGCTGGTTTTGGATTTGTCCGTTGATAAAGGAAAAAAAATTTTTATGAAACTAACGGAAAAAGCGGATGTAATTATTGAAAGCTTTCGTCCGGGGGTGATGCAAAAACTCGGAATTGATTACCAGACCATTCATAAAATTAATCCCAAAATAATTTATTGTTCTATTACAGGGTATGGGCAATCAGGAACCAATAAAGACAAAGCAGGGCATGATTTGAATTTTATTGCCGAGGCAGGAGTTTTGCACAGAAACAGAAATGAAAAACCACAAATTCCGAATTTTCAGATTGGCGATATTGTCGGTGGATCGCTGAATGCCGCAATGGGCATAATGGCGGCAATTATTCAGAGGGGAAAAACAGGAGAAGGGCAATATCTGGATGTTTCCATCTATGATGGTTTAATCAGTCATTCAGTGATTGCTCTTTCGCACATGAAAAGCAAAGAAACCCTAGGATTTGAAACATCGGGAATGTTATATGGCGACTTACACAGCTATAATATTTACGAAACCAAAGACCATAGATTTATTGCCCTGGCAGCCCTTGAATTTAAATTCTGGCAGCGGTTCTGCATTGCAGCTAATAAAACCCAATGGCTTTCAAAACATATAGTTTTCGGACCCGAATCTCAAAAGTTGAAATTGGAATTGTCGGATTTTTTCAGCTCAAAAAATCTTGCAGAATGGATGGAGGTTTTTAAGGATTCTGATTGCTGCCTTTCTCCCGTGGCTTCACTTGAGGAGGCACTTGAAAATAAAACATCAGAATCGGAAAATGTTTTATTAACCCAAAAACATTCTGAAGAAGGAATTGTACCGCAATTTTTTTTCCCTATAAAATTCAGCGGAATATACATTAGCTACGAAAAACAAGCTCCGGTTTATGGTGAGAACAGTGCTGAAATTTTAAGAGAAACTGGTTTTAGCGAACAAGAAATTTCGATTTTTATAAAAGAAAAAATAATTATTTAAAAGGTACTTTTGCCACCAACTTTAAATTTTTAAATATGCCCATCCCCAGAACCCTTTTTAATGAAGAGCATCATCTTTTTAGAGGTGTGGTAAAAGATTTTTACCAAAAAGAAATTGTTCCTTACCACGATCAGTGGGAAAAAGACCAGCAGATTTCACGCGAGGCCTGGTTAAAAGCAGGTGAATCGGGGTTTCTGTGCACTGGCATTCCTCCGGAATATGGGGGAAGCGGAATGGATTTTCTTTACTCAGTTATCCTTGCCGAAGAACTTGTTAAAACTGGATGCAGCGGCCCGGGCTACGGGCTTCATTCAGATATTGCAGCCCCATATATTTTGCATTACGGCTCAGAAGAATTAAAAAAGAAATGGCTTCCGAAAATGGCAACGGGAGAGGTAATATGTGCCATTGCCATGACCGATCCAAGTGCCGGCAGTGATTTGCAGGGAATAAAAACTTCGGCCATTAAACAGGGCAACAATTATTTATTGAATGGCACAAAAACATTTATTACCAACGGATATATGTGCGATTTGGTTATTGTGGTGGCCAAAACTGATCCCGGGGCAGGAGCCGCAGGAATAAGTTTGCTCCTGGTGGATGCTACCATGAAAGGGTTTACAAAAGGGAAGCCATTGCACAAACTCGGCTTAAAGGCGCAGGACACTTGTGAATTGTTTTTTGATAATGTGATAGTACCGGAGGGTAATCTTCTTGGAGGCGAAGGCCAGGGTTTTTTTTACCTGATGAATGAACTGCCGCAGGAAAGACTGCTGGTGGGAATTTTATCCCTTTCCATTGCTGAAGCCACCCTTGAACACACCATTAAATACACCAAAGAAAGAACGTTATTCGGAAAAACAATTTCGCAGTTTCAGCACAACCGTTTTAAGCTGGCCGAAATGCTTACCGAGGTGCAAATGAGCAGAATCTTTATTGATAAATGCATTGAGCTGCATTGTGAAAAAAAGTTAGATGTTGCTACCGCAGCAATGGCAAAATATGCTGTTTCGGATATGGCCTGCAAAGTGGTGGACGAATGTTTGCAATTGCACGGTGGGTATGGCTACATGTGGGATTATTTTGTTGCAAAGGCCTATGCCGATGTCCGTGTGCAAAAAATTTATGCCGGTTCAAATGAGGTTATGAAGGAGTTGATTGCAAGAACTTTGCTGGCATGATTAAAGTCAGAAATTCGAATACACCCTGAACATATTTTGGCCCCAGAATAAAAGATTGATGTAAAAAAGATTAAATATGGCCGGACAAAAAAAACAAATTACCGAATTTGCAAGACAGTTGAGAAAAAGTCAGACAGAAAGTGAAAATATTTTATGGCAACAATTACGAAACAGAAAATTAGATGGTGTGAAATTTTACCGGCAAAGACCGCTTATTTACGGATATAATAAAAGGACATTGTTTTTCATTGCAGATTTTTATTCTGCTGAAAAATCCTTGGTTGTTGAGTTGGATGGGAAAATTCATGATTACCAACAAGACTATGATTATCAGAGGGATTTAATTATCAGGGGAATGGAAATTAATGTTTTGAGAATTAAAAATGAGGAGCTTAAAGACATTGAAAAAGTTAAAAATAAAATTCGCTGTAGCTTTTAACACCTCATCCCCGGCCCTTCTCCTTATAAGGAGAAGGGGGTTCAGCACACAGGCCAATTAATTCAACTTGGTTTTAAATGAAAATTTGCAACAATAACCAATAAGAAAACGGATGAAGCATTTTTGTGCTTTAGATACCCCTCTCCTTAAAAAAGAAGAGGGGGCAGGGGGTGAGGTAGTAACACCTCATCCCCGGCCCTTCTCCTCATAAGGAGAAGGGGGTTCAGCACACAGGCCAATTAATTCAACTTGGTTTTAAATGAAAATTTGCAACAATAACCAATAAGAAAACGGATGAAGCATTTTTGTGCTTTAGATACCCCTCTCCTTTTTTAAGGAGAGGGGGCAGGGGGTGAGGTAATAAACCTCATCCCCGGCCCTTCTCCTCATAAGGAGAAGGGGGTTCAGCACACAGGCCAATTAATACAGCTTGGTTTTAAATGAAAATTTGCAACAATAACCAATAAGAAAACGGATGAAGCATTTTTGTGCTTTAGATACCCCTCTCCTTAAAAAAGAAGAGGGGGCAGGGGGTGAGGTTTCCCACATTGCAAAATCAAATTCATTTCAGAATGAAACTATTTGAGAATCAACGAAAATAATTTTACTCTTTTGAAAAAAACAGTTCTCTTCATTCACCTAATTTTGCAAATAGGGTTTACCTCTGCTTCAAACCCCTCCATCGTTTCCGGCCCCATGGCTGGATATACTACTTCTTCCTCCTCCAAAATCTGGATGCTTGTAAAAAAAGCAAAAAAAATTTCCGTCACTATTATTGAAAAATCATCCCAAAAAGAAATCATGACTTTAGAGGCATCGTCCGACTCACTTTTAAAATACAAATCACAAACCCCGGTAATACTTTTCTTTACAGACCTAAAGCCCGAAACGGAGTACCAATTGAAAATTTTATTGGATAATGTTTTAAGCAAAAACAATTTTTTGGTTAAAACCCTTCCGGATGTTACAGTAAAAGATTTTACATTTTTGCTTGGTTCCTGTGCCATGGTTTTTCCGAAATGGCTCTGGCCTTTTTATCCCCAAAACAAAGGAAATATTTTTGTCCCGATGAGGAATTTTCAAGCCGATTTCATGCTTTGGCTTGGGGATAATGTATATTACCGGGGCAGGGAACAGCGATCAATTAACGGAATGTTTCACCGCCATCTTGTAGAGAGGAAAAGAAAAAGGATGAGAGATTTTTTAAAATCCATGCCCCAGTATGCCATTTGGGATGATCATGATTTTGGGCCCAACGATTCTGAAGGCAGCTTTCCGTTAAAAGAAAATTCCTGTACCATTCAAAAAAACTTTTGGCCCAACCCCGATTATGGATCCCAAAAAGGTGTTTATACCCATTTCAGGTATTTCGATGCCGAATTTATCCTTACCGATAACCGGTTTTACCGCACCATGCCCGAAGATTCCAACCCAACCCTCCTTGGCGAAGATCAATTGGTTTGGATGTTTAACATCCTAAAAAATTCAGATGCTACTTTTAAGTTTATTGTTACCGGATCTCAGGTTTTGAATGAAAAAAATCTGAATGAGAGTCATAGTCATTTTCCTGCTGAACGGCAAAGGATTTTTGACTTCATCCGCGATAATAAAATTTCAGGGGTCGTTTTTCTCACTGGCGACAGGCACCATTCTGAACTATTAAAAATGAACATTCCGAACAGCTACCCGCTCTTTGATTTTACCTGTTCCCCTCTTTCCGGGTTGGCCCGTCATACTACAAAAACACATGAAGCTACTAATCCTTTGAGGGTAGAAAACACCCTCGTTACAGAACATAATTTTGGAAAAATTTCTATCACGGGCACACAAGGTAACAGAATCTGCCTGATTCAAACTTTTGATGAAAATGCCAATATAAAATGGGAATACAAAATTCCGGAAACCGATTTAAAAAAATGAAATCAAAGCAATATAAAAACTACATTTTCAGGCCCATTCTTCTCTTCATTTTTTTTGCAGTTGAAGGAATGGGTTTGGGTTTTTCTCAAAGAATTGATTTGGTTAACATTCCGCATCTTGTGGCAGGGCCCATGCAGGGGCATACTACATCTTCCTCGGTAAAAATATGGCTTCTTGCTAAAGAAACCAGGCAAATTACGGTGGAGCTTTCAAATAAGGAAGAAAAATATTCTCAAACAATTAATACTGATTCATTAAGGATTTTTGAGGATTTTGCTCCTGCAACATTTTCGTTTGAAAATTTAAAACCATCTTCGGAGTATGAGGTAGCGGTTACAATAAATAAACATGAGGTGCGCGATAGAAAATTAATTTCTGTTAAAACACTTTCGGAGGAGAAAGTGCAGGATTTTTCTTTTTTGCTGGGGTCCTGTGCTTTTATGCCATCTCATTTTTTTGAACCTTTCTATCCGCGTGTTTTCGATAA
>JAHEZO010000066.1:0-455 GCA_023250995.1 Flavobacteriales bacterium
ACAAATGCAACCTGCAATTCCATTTGCAATGGGACTGCTTCTGTAACGGCTGCGGATGGAACAAGTCCTTATACATATCTCTGGAGTAATGGACAAACCATTCCCAATGCAACCGGATTATGTTCAGGAATGGCTTTTGTAACTGTGGTGGATGCTTCTTCGGACAGTTCAACTTCAAGTGTAAATATTACCGAACCGAGTGCTTTGCTTGTTAGTTTAAGCCAAACACCGGATTCGGGTGCTTCCAATGGAACGGCAAGCGTAGGTATTACAGGTGGCACTTCCCCTTATACAATCCTTTGGAGCAATTCCCAAATTACGGCCACAGCAACGGGTTTGGCTGCAGGAAGTTTTTCAGTAACTGTTACCGATGCAAACAATTGTTCCAATAACGGATCAGTAAATGTTTTGGCCTATGGTACCCTTTATGGCATGTTTACTTCATTTGCCAATAA
>JAHEZO010000066.1:465-16150 GCA_023250995.1 Flavobacteriales bacterium
TGTTCTAATAGCTGCGATGGTTCGGTAAAGGTGAAGGCTTTTGACGGAACTTCTCCCTACTCTTATTTATGGAGCAACGGATCTGTTCTCGACAGTATTTTTGGGTTATGTTCAGGAACCTACAAGGTAACGATTACTGATGCGAATTCGGGAGTTTTTAAGGACAGTATTTTCATTTCCCAACCCACAGGCATTTTGGAATTTTTTTCATTCAATAATTTAAGTTGCCACGGAGATACTGCAACTATTTTGGTTACCGCAACAGGAGGAACTTCCCCCTATACCGGTACGGGTACTTTTTATGAACCCGCAGGAACGTATATTTACCCAATCCTTGATGCCAATGGATGTTCATCCACTGATTCCATAATTATTTCAGAACCGGATCCAATTACCACCGCTATGAATTCTACAACAAGCAATGGGTCTGGAAGTGGAACTGCAATGGTAACTGCCACAGGCGGTACCTCCCCTTACACTTATTTATGGAGTAATGGACAAGATTCAGCTACCGCAACAGGCCTTAACCCGGGTTCCCTTTCAGTTACGGTAACTGATGCAAATGGTTGTTTGGCCTCCGATTCGGTTAGTATTCTTTTGACTATTTCAGGGTTTAATAAAACTCCGGAGGTAAAGATTTATCCCAACCCTTCAGGGGGGGATTTTACAATTGAATATTTTTCAGATAAAAACGGAAAATCCAAACTATCGATTTTTGATTTAAAAGGTCAAATGGTTTTTTGCGATGATTTGGCATTGGAACCCGGTAGAAATGTGAATAAAATTTCTTTATTGAATGAAAAAAAAGGAATTTATTTTGCCCGCCTGATTTCTTCGGAGGAAGTATTTCATTTTCCAATTACACTTATTAAATAATAATAAATCCGGAAAATTATTAGGGTCGGTTCAATTAGGTTTTGAACCGGCTCTTTTTTTTTGCCCAGATTGATTTTTTAGCTTTGCTGAAAAAACATTTGTAAAATAAAAATGAAAGCAGAAATAATAACCATTGGTGACGAAATACTTATTGGACAGGTTACGGATTCCAATTCGGGGTGGATAGGAAGGAATTTAATAAAGATTGGAATTCAGATTGGGAGAATTACAACAGTTTCTGATGAGAAAAAAGAAATTCTAGATTGTCTAAATGATGCATCAGCAAGGGCAAATTTAATTTTGGTTACAGGAGGTTTGGGGCCTACCAAAGACGATATTACAAAACAGACCATTTGTGAATTTTTTGAAACTAAACTAATAGTAAACGGGAAAATTCTAGAACATGTTAAATCACTGTTTGCTTCCCGAAATCTTAAGATGCCGGAGATTAATATTAAGCAAGCGGAAATTCCTGAAAAATGCAAGCCAATTACCAACAATTTTGGAACTGCTCCGGGGATGTGGTTCGAGAAACAAATCAATATTCCGGCAGTCGAAAAAAAAACAAATTTCGATTTGGCAACAAAAAACCAAAAACAAATATTTATTTTCATGCCGGGAGTTCCTTATGAGATGGAAGCAATGATGGAAAATGAAATAATCCCTCGTTTGAAAACTATCTTTGATACCCCTTATATTGTTCAAAAAACTATCCTAACCCAGGGAATTGGTGAATCAATGTTAATGGAGATGATTGCCCAATGGGAGGAAGATTTATATAAAAAAGAAATGAAACTAGCCTACCTTCCTTCTTTTGGAACGGTAAGGCTAAGGATTACCTTAACGGGAAAAAATCTAATTGATACCGAGCAAAAGGTCCAGCTCAAAATCGAAGAATTAAAAAAAATAATTCCAAAATACTTTGCAGGAACCGAAGGAGAAAAACCAGAAGAAATTATCGGAAAATTATTAAGTGAAAGAAAACTTACCCTTTCCATTGCCGAAAGTTGCACGGGAGGTTACCTTTCCCACCTGATAACAAGTATTCCGGGGAGCTCGCAATATTTTTTAGGGTCTGTAATTTCCTATTCCAACAATATAAAGACCCTCGAGCTTGGAGTGAGTGAAATAGCATTACAAAATAATGGTGCCGTGAGCAAAGAAGTAGTGGAATTAATGGCCATGGGTTTAAAAGATAAATTTAAGACTGATTATGCCATTGCCATTTCGGGAATTGCCGGGCCTTCGGGTGGAACCATCGAAAAACCCGTGGGAACCGTTTGGATTGCAGTAGCTGGCCCCGAAAGGGTTTTCTCAAGAGTTTATCTATTTGGCAAATCGAGGGAAAAGAATATCCGTCAGTCCTCGGCCATGGCAATCAATTTGCTTAGAGGTGAAATCTTTAAGGGTGCATAAATTCATTTAATGAAATAAAATTTGACCCTCTCTTAAAAGCCGGCCATGGGAGATTTAAAATACAATTTGAAATAATATTTCAGAATCCCCGATTTATTTTTAAATTCGCGTCCTTAAAAAATTTAAAACTTATTTTATCATGTCTAAAAAAGTCTGTCAGATTACCGGTAAGGGAGTTGTAGTGGGGCACAAAGTGTCGCACTCCAATATTAAAACCAAAAAAAGATTTTATCCGAACCTAAAAGATAAAAAGTTTTTTATTCCTGAAGAGGGAAAATGGATTAACCTGAGAGTTTCAGCCGATGGAATTAAATCCATCAGTAAAAAAGGAATCAGTGCCTGTTTGAAGGAAGCAAGAGAAAAAGGGTACCTGAAATGATAAAAAAACCGCTCCTGAATATTATTCAATCAATCCCGAAAACAATCGGGATTTTTTGTTTCATTCTATATTCGGGAATATTAAGATTACCTGCTCAGAGTATTAAGGATTCTTTAATTGAAAATATAGTCATCGCTGAAAAATTAAAAGAGAATCCGCCAACTTCTTTTTTTTATGAAACCGATCTACTTCCCCCCACTTTCCATAAAGCCCGGAGAAAAGCACTGAGGGACTCCTTGCCTCCAAATTCAATAGCTGCAGTTTTTTCAAACCCCATTCTCACCAGATCTAATGATGTAGAATTTGAATTTCATCAGGATCCCAATTTTTATTACTTAACAGGTTTAAATGAAACCAATTCCTTATTGCTTGTTTTTAAGGATACCCAGCAGTTAGACTCCGTTTTTTTTGATGAAATAATATTTGTCCAGCCAAGGGATCCATCCGCTGAAATATGGAAAGGGAAAAGAATGGGGAAGGAAGGAGTTAAGGAATTTCTTGGTTTCAGTACAGTTTATTTAAACAATGAATTTGCCGATTTTTCAATGGATTTTTCAAAATTCGAAAATGTTTTGTCAATTATACCAAAAGAGGAAATTCAGGATGATAAAAAAGACCGGGGCGACCTTCCCAGTCTGATAAAACATTTTAAAGAAAAAACCGATTCTATACCTTCCAAAACCGATCCCCGGAAATTAATCGAAATCATGTCATCCCTCCGGGAAATAAAAGAACCTGAAGAAATTGAATTAATCCGGAAAGCCATTCATTTTACCTGTGAAGCCCAGACTGAGTTGATGAAAGCACTCCTTCCGGGCATGAAAGAATATCAGGCGGAGGCCATTGTTGAATATTTTTTTAGGAAAAACGGAGCGGAAAATCCGGGCTTTCCAACCATTATGGGAGGAGGAGAAAATACCTGCATTTTGCATTACACAACCAACAGGAAAACCCTCGGTTGGGATGATCTTCTTGTAAGCGATATAGGAGCAGAGTATCACGGGTATTCAGCAGACGTAACAAGGACCATTCCTGTTGACGGTGAATACTCAACCGAGGAAGCAGCCATTTACAGCATTGTACTTGAAGCTCAGGAAGCGGGGATTAAGGTTTGTAAAAAAGGAAACAAATTCTGGGAACCTAATGTTGAAGCAAAAAAAATAATTCAGAAGGGTTTGCTCCAGCTTGGGATTATTAAAGAGGCCGGTGAGGCAAGTACCTACTTTATGCATGGAACATCCCATTACCTTGGTTTGGATGTGCACGATGCAGGATTGTATGGCAACCTGAAACCCGGAAATATTATCACCGTAGAGCCGGGCATTTATATTCCTGCCGGTTCCGGGTGCGATTCAAAATGGTGGAATATCGGAGTGCGGATTGAGGATGATGTGCTTATAACCATGGGAACCCCCGAAGTTTTATCCTCCTGTGTTCCAAAAAAAATGGCCGAAATAGTTGATCTGATGAAACAGGAAAGCATTTTTAACCAAATAAATTCGGAAAAAAAATAATGTTGCTTTAAAGAAAATATTTATATTTGCAACCCTTAAAATTTTAAAGGAATTTAAAATAATCATCATGGCAAAAAAAGGAAGCAGGATACAGGTTATTCTGGAATGCACAGAACACAAAACGAGCGGTAAACCCGGAACCTCCCGATACATTACCACAAAGAACAAAAGAAACACTCCTGACAGGATTGAGTTGAAAAAATACAATCCGATTCTTAAAAAGATGACCGTTCATAAAGAAATTAAATAATAACTTAAAATTAAAAGACAATGGCCAAAAAAGTAGTTGCATCCATGGGAAAAGGCGGGGCAAAGGACTTCACCAAAGTGATAAAAATGATCAAATCGCCAAAAACAGGGGCTTATTCTTTCAGGGAAGAAGTAGTTCCGAAGGATCTTGCAAATGCCTTCCTTGCAAAAAAATAATTTTCATCAACAGAAATCCTGAAAGCTTCTTTCACAATGAAGGAAGCTTTTTTTTTGAATGTGAGAGCATGTTTGCTATTTGGTTCTTAGGAGAAAACTTTGGATAAAACTTTAAACTTTAAACACATAGGAACATAGGTTATTAAAAATGATAACGCAAAAATATTTAGACGAATTAACTTATGAAACATTGGGTGCTGCCATTGAAGTTCACAAAATTTTGGGAAGAGGTTTGCTCGAAACTGTTTACCATCAATGCCTAAAAGAGGAATTATTACATAGAAAAATCAATTTTTTAACAGAGATGAGAATCCCCATCATTTATAAAAACAAAGAAATGGAAATTGACTTTAGATGTGATTTGTTTGTTGAAAAATGTTTGGTTGTTGAATTAAAAGCTGTTCAGGAAATAATACCAGCTTTTGAAGCGCAATTATTAACCTATATGAAACTTTTAAAATCCCCTAAAGGAATTTTAATAAATTTTAATTGCTTTAATATTTTTAAACAAGGACAAAAAACTTATGTAAATGAATATTTTAATTTATTGTCGAAAGATTAAAACCTATGGTTCTATGTGGTTAATTTATTTCTTTGCTTAACATCAAAGTTTGATTTAGTTATTATGGGTATTTTAAATTTATTTTCCAAGGGGAAAAAGGAGTCGCTTGATAAAGGCCTTAATAAAACAAGGGAAAACTTTTTTGCGAAAATAACCAAGGCTGTAATTGGAAAATCGCAAGTAGATAGTCAACTTCTAGATAGCCTCGAAGAAATACTCGTTTCATCCGATGTAGGAGTAAAAACCACGCTAAAAATAATTCACCGGATAGAAGAGCGGGTAAAAAAGGACAAATACGTTAAGTCCTCTGACCTGAAAAAAATTCTGCGGGAAGAAATTGCTTTCCTTCTGTCAGAAAACCCATCGCCATTTGATTTTTCAACTACTTCATCCGACAAAAATCCTTTTGTTATTCTTGTGGTTGGAGTAAACGGGGTTGGGAAAACAACCACCATCGGAAAGCTTTCATACCAGCTTAAAAAATCAGGAAAAAAAGTTTTGCTTGGAGCTGCAGACACTTTCAGGGCTGCCGCTGTTGAGCAATTAACCATTTGGTCGAAAAGAGTTGATGTACCCATCGTTTCAATGGGAACGGGTGCCGATCCTGCCTCTGTTGCTTTTGAAACCATAAAAACAGCCATTGCACAACAATCGGATGTGGTAATAATTGATACGGCAGGGAGGCTGCACAATAAAGTGGGTTTGATGAATGAACTGACCAAAATTAAAAGGGTTATTCAAAAAGCAATTCCGGAGGCCCCAAATGAAATTCTGCTGGTGCTGGATGCTTCAACCGGGCAAAATGCCATTGAGCAATGCAAACAATTCACTGCTGCAACAAATGTTACTTCACTTGTACTTACAAAATTGGATGGCACTGCCAAAGGAGGAGTTGTAATTGGAATTTCGGATGAATTCAATATTCCGGTGAAATTTATTGGTGTGGGAGAAAAAATGGAGGATTTGCAGGTTTTTGATAAAAATCAATTTGTAGAATCTTTGTTTAATGAAAACAATCCCTTTTAGTTTTATCCTTGATATCCTTTACCAATTATCACCGGTTGTAAAGCCCATGTTTGGCTGCCATGCGGTTTATGTTGGTGAAAAGATTTTTTTAATTCTCCGAAACGGAAAAGCCCACCCCGAATCAAACGGTATTTGGGTAGCCACTCGGCAAGAACATCATGAAAGTTTAAAGAAAGAAATTCCTTCCTTAATCTCTATTTCTGTTCTCTCGGGAGGGAAAGGAGAAACTAACTGGCAGATGATTTCATCAGGAGATGATGACTTTGAAACTGCGGCAATAAAAATTTGCAATATGGTTTTAAGTGATGATAAAAGAATTGGTAACATTCCAAAAAAGAAAAAATGAATAGAGAGCAATTGATTAATGAAATAAAAAAGAAAAACTCTTTTCTCTGCATAGGGCTTGATTCCGACAAAAGTAAAATTCCCAAACACCTTCTTAAATATAAGGATCCGGTTTTTGAATTCAACCGCCAGATTATTGAAGCTACTCAAGATCTTTGCGTAGCCATAAAGCCAAATCTGGCCTTTTATGAAGCAGGTGGAAGTACCGGATGGAAGAGTCTGGAAAAAACATTAAAAATAATTCCTAAAGGAATTTTTACGATTGCTGATGCAAAAAGGGGTGACATTGGAAATACCTCGGGCCTTTATGCAAAAGCTTTTTTCGAAACCTTGAATTTTGATGCCATTACGGTAGCGCCATACATGGGCTCTGATTCGGTAATTCCTTTTTTAAAGTTTAAAGACAAATGGGTTATTTTACTTGCGTTGACTTCTAATGCGGGAGCCAATGATTTTCAAATGGGAAAACATAAGATGGAAAATGGAAAATGGCTGTTTCAGAATGTTCTTGAAATTTCGAAGCATTGGGGCACGGTTGAAAACATGATGTATGTGGTGGGTGCAACACAGGCTTCTGCATTAAAGGAAATCAGAAAAATAATTCCAAATAATTTTCTTCTCATTCCCGGGGTTGGGGCACAGGGAGGGAGCCTGGAAGAGGTATGCAAATATGGAATGAAAAAGGAATGCGGATTGCTTGTAAACTCTTCGCGAAGCATAATTTATGCCGGAGATGGAAAAGACTTTGCCGAGAAAGCCAGAGTGGAAGCCAAAAAATTACAAATTGAAATGGCAGGGATGATAAAAATGAAAATGGGGATAAAGTGGTAAGGATGGAATAAAAATAATCCGGCAATGAAAATTTTTTTCATTCAAGTTATTTTAACGAACAACAATTTTTCCATTGCCAAATATTGCCAGGTTGCATTGAGTGATTTTATAAAAATAAATTCCTTGATTCAAATTCAAACTCAATGTTTCAAGCGTTGAGTTTATTTGTTGTTTATATACCTCCTGCCCAAATACATCATAAACAAATAAATTACAATTGGAAAAAACTAAGGATGAAATTTCAAGGTTGGTTGAATTTTTAAATGGATTTGGGAAAATTTTCACAAAATTATTTTCGGCATAATTATTTTTTAATCCCAGTCCGGTTCCTCCGTTTGCAATTAAACAAGATTGGAGGGAATTTACAGCGGTAGAGTCAGGAAGGTAAACAGGGTTGGCATTCGTAGCATAATGAAGACTTGAATTAGTTTGAAATGCCTCGTTTAAAAAATTTGCCTGAACAGGAGAGGAAAATTCATAAGTACCGGGGGTTTCATAAGACCCGGAGATCGGGGCAATGGAAGCAAGCATTAAATTATTTGCACTTATTGCATTTGTAAAATCCTGCCAGTAAAGCCAAACCTTACCATCTGCATCCACCGATGCTTCGGGAACACTCGCCTGGGAAACTACTTTTTCCAGTGTGCTCCAGTTTATCAGGTCGGAGCTGGTTGTTCTGTAAATTCCTCTGGCCGAAAGTTCGCAAAGCGATCCCTGGGTACAGGTAGATGTATCACTGATTCCTTTCATAAAAAGGACCCAGGTTCCATCCAGCCTTCTGGCAATTGCCACATCACTTAATAAAAGAGAATCTGAACTGTAAACCGGCATTGTTTCTCCATAATTTAGCTCAGCAAGGGTTGAGTAGGCCGTTGATTTGGCACAAAGACTTGTTAAGTTCATGGCGGAATTCACGCTGTCACTCAAACAGGCCAGATGAACGGCTTTTGAGGAAGTAGAATGAAACAGGTATGTTTTACCACCTTCTTCAAAAACCTGCGATGTCTTTCCAATTTGAAGAGCAGAAAGAACCTGACAGCCGGAGGCACTGGAGGAACCAAGATTTATCACTTCTGAATCAACAATTATCGGACAAGGGGATTCATAATAGAGAATTTTTCCTGCTCCTCTTGGGTCGGAGGGCCCTGTCCAGGCGGTAAAGGTCCATTTTCCGTCAGGCAAATAACTAACTACCGGATCGCCATAAGTTGAATCGGAGGAAGGACCCACGTACCAATGTATGGAAGAAATATTATGTGTTGAAATATTTATTCCGTCATTGGTGGAACCTATTTCGACCGTATTCAAACCGGTGCCTGCAACAAAGGGCCCTACTTTTTGGTAAAAAAAAGCCATTTGCCCATTAACCCGGATTGTTAGTGCGAATATTCCAGCTAAAGCCGTGAGGAGAGGAGTTGTTTTTTTCATAATTGAATTTTTTTTTCTGAAATCAATAATTAACTGAAGTTAACAAAAAGTAAATGTTTCTCGCAAAGTCGCAAAGTTCGCAAGTGGAATTTTAGAATAAAAGAAAATTAAAAAATACTCCTCATTTTTAATATTGTTTTTAATAAATACGAATTATGTTTTTAAGAACGCAATGTCCCCCACAGTAAAACTGTGGGGTTACTTTGCGGTCTTTAACCTTTGCGAACATTGCCTGCCGGCACGAAGCCGTTTCCTACCTGCGCGGAACGCTTTGTGTAGGCAGGCGGCAAAGGCAGGCGGCTCTGCGTGAAATTTTTATTTAATATTTTTAATAAAACTATTTGCGTAAGCTCAGTAATTAAAATTCATTCCGCCCCTTTAGTAATTCCGATTTTTTCTTTTTCCTTTTCGTTTGTAAGAAACCAAAGGAGCACTACATCAATGGCAAAATGGGCGCTGATGGCCGAAACTAAGCCAAGATAATCGAACAAAAAACCTACCCCGGCTATTACAAGAGTCATGAACCCTCCATAAATACTGATTCTCCAGTTTTTTGGGTTAAGGTAACCATGCACTGCAACAAAAAGGATTGCAGTAAGCCAAATGCCAAGGTAATATTGAACGGCCGCTCTGAAAAGTATCTCCTCCCCTACTCCGGCACAAAAGGAAATAAAAATTATTTCATGGATGTTAAGATCCAGTTCGGCAATTACCCCGGCATAAAATTTTCTTGTTTCGGTAAGTATTTTTGATTTTATTAACAGCCAGCCGAGCCAACCCGTAATAGCACCATAAGCTAAACCCAAAGGAATCTGTAAGGCAATATTAACTCCATGATGGAACACCAGCCCGAAAGGAACATCAATAAAAAAATAAATGATTGCCCAGCCAATGGCCGAGAATCCAAATAGAGTAAATAAACCAAGGCCAAAGAAAATATTTTTATTCACTTCACCGGGTAGTAAATGTTAGTGAGCCATTTTGCCGTATCCGGCTCATTCATCGGATCGGTTACATATTCCTCAATTACAGGCGAAAGTTGTTCCATTTTTTTTTCTTTGATGAAAGCATCCATGGCGTTGTGTGCATCTCCCGATTTTTCATAGGCTCCCAAATAAGCAATGTGTAAGTTTTTTCCGGCAGGAACAATAATCGTTTCATAACCCTTTACCATGGTTTTTGAATTTCCTTTTACCGGAATTGCCGCTGCCATCAATGCACTTTTATTTGCCTCATCCCATTTAAAAAACAATCCCGAGGGTGATCCTTCCGGTTCAAGTTTTGCTTTTCCAACAGCTTCAAATAATGAAGGCAAATTTGTTTGATAAAATTCACCGATTTTTTCCCAGGCCATAGAATCTCTTTTTGCAATATAGACCCTATCCATCATTGCCGATTCGTGAATTTCATAGGATATTTTAGGTTGATTTAATTGTTTTCCCTCACAAACCTTTTTCAGATTTTCCAACCCTCTGTTGAATTCCTTATTCAGCATTCCCTTCATCATCACATTCATCAGCCTCATATAAATGGGCATTTCATCGCCATAAAATCCCCATGAAACAAGTGTAAACCCGGAGCTGTCCTTAAAAGTAAAATCAGAGTAATTCTTACTGTCCATACCCCCAAATTCAAGCAGTGTTTTTACATATTCATTGGTTCGGCTTTCAACAATGGTTTGTTTTCCTTCTCCCATTTCTTTCCCTTTCCAGGAAGTCCATGCATTCACCCCTGCCGAAGGTTCAGAAAATTTTTGTTCCATCGTGGGTTCTTGCTCATACCAAGGCGACCATCCATTCCAGTTTTTAAAATCATTCACCTCTCCAAAAACAACTGTAGGCGGGGCCTGGATAACAGCAGACCGAACGGTGGACATTTTTGGTGAAATAAAGGCGGATACAACTAATACTGTTGCCACCAATGCAGCCAAACCAATTAAAATGTATTTGAGAATTTTCATGATGTTTTTTTTTTGAGGGTGAAACGTTGGAATTAAATTTTATCAGACAAAAATATAGAAATACTTAAATGCCAGAAAAATGATTAAGATTTTTTCAATTTGTCAGGCAAAAAATCTTTGGAGTTTTTGGGATTTTTTTTTAAGGTTTGCACAATTGGCTTTTATAGCAGGTTGCTATGTAAGAGAATGTGATAATTTGTATCCATTCCCTTTTTAAAAAGCAGGGTATAATTCACCAAACTAAAATTCAGATTTCTTTTTGTGGAGCGCATTTCAATAGCGCATGGAATCGAATTTTATTTTAATGCTGAGGACGGGTAATTCAATATGGTTTACCAATTTTTCGGCAATGCTTCCATTAATCAAGTGTGCAAACCCCGTTCTTCCGTGTGTTTCTATGGCGATACAATCCGATTCTATTGATTTACTGAAGTTTAAAACACCATCTTCAACAGTTTCATCATTGTAAACGTTTATGGAATAATTTGCAAGGTAAAATTTCCGAACTAATTTTTTTATGGCCTCAGTGGTATAATTACTTGGTTCAAAATTCCCGGGTGTAATAATTTTTAGGAGATGAATTTTTGACTGAAAAATTTCAGCAATTTTTTTGATATTCACAAAAACAGAATCGGTTTCGGAAGAAAAATTTGAAGCAAAAATCATATTTTTAATTTCAAAATTTACGTACCACTCTTTAATTACAAGCACGGGAAATTCTATCAACCTCACAACTTTTTCTGTATTAGATCCAATAAAAAATTCCCGCCAGCCGCTAATTCCATGCGAACCCATCACAATAAGGTCGGCATCTACAAAAGTTTTGCTTTTCAAAGCATCATGAATTTTCATGTCAGTAAATATATGCTTTCTTACCTTCAACCCACTTAGAAAATCAAAATTTGCGGTCTTATATAATTCCTTTTCAATTTTTTCGTGCAACAGGCGATTTTTAATAATATCAACATTTGCTTCAGCAAATCCCCAAACGGGTATTTGATACACATGAACAAGGTGGATTTCCGCTTCACTTTTTCTTGCAATATCCGATGCCGCCTTTAATGCGTTTTTCGCACATTCAGAAAAATCAGTTGGAACAAGAATTTTCTTCATAAACCATATTTATTGCGAAAGTTATAATTCATAGTTTACCTTCTTGCTGGTTTTTACGCATTTTCCCGAATTTGGGATTAAAAAAATGGGTGAAATGCATTTTAAAACCTGCGAAAGGCTAAAAACCAGCCGGGGAAATAAGAAGTGATTATTTTGGAAGTGTAGCACGAATTTGCTTCATTTCAGCCAACACATTTTTACACTCAATTTCAACTTTGTAAACTAAATCCTCCATCTTTTCAAGATTGGTTCGGGTTTCAGAAAATTCTTCCACTTGTTTAAGAATAAAAGTGAATTCAAGCAGACCGAAAATTTTGGTGCTGCTCAACATTTTATGAGAAACGGCCTTGGTGCGTTCCCAATTATTTTGACCTGCAAATTCTTTAAGCCGGGCAGTTTCCTTAGGACATTCCTGAATAAATTTATCCATCAGCAATGCAATAAATGCTTCATCACTGCCTAGGAATTTTTTGAGATTTTCAATATTGACATACATAATTCAATGGTTTAAAGAACTATTGTTGCGATTTGAAAATTTTATTGTTTTCTTATTTTCCAATAAGGTACGCATTTTATCAAAAAGGGCCTCCCGATTCAGCGGTTTTGAAATGTAGCCGTTCATTCCTGCACTGAGGCATTTTTTTTCTTCATCGTTGAATGCATGGGCAGTCATAGCCATAATGAGAATTTTTTCTTTGCCCCCCTTAAAATTTTTTCGAATGAATTGGGTTGTTTCATATCCATTCATTTCGGGCATTTGAATATCCATCAGAACAAGATCATAATCACTGTTTTTGAGTTTTTCAATTGCTTCCCTCCCGTTGGATGCAATATCTGCCTCAACTCCCCCACTTTTCAAAAATTTGTTTGCTACCATCTGGTTCAGTTCATTGTCCTCTACCAGAAGTATATGTATTCCATCCCAAGAAAATAGTTTCCCGTTTTTTTTCGGGATAAGAATCCTTGTTTTTACTTTTTTTGGGGCTTTTTTATAATGCATGGTAACAGAGAAAACAGTTCCTTTATCCACTTCGCTATTCACAGTAATTTGACCACCCTGAAGCTCCACCAAGTGATTAACAATAGAAAGCCCCAGTCCGGTTCCGCCATAGCGCCTGGAAGTATGTTTATCTGCCTGTTCAAATGCTTCAAAAATCAGTTTGAATTTTTCTTTTGGTATTCCTATTCCCGTATCTTCAACTAAAAAGTTCAGAGCTATTTTATTCTTTTTTTCTTCTATAACTTTAACGCTCAAAGTAATATTTCCTTTTGTGGTGAATTTTAATGCGTTGCTGATAAGATTGCCGATGATTTGGTTGAGTCGAACCGGGTCGCCCAAAATAATTGGCGGAAGTTTTTCATCTAAATCGGCTGTTAATGATAAATTTTTCTCTTTTGCCTGATGCGAAAAGTAATTTATCAAACTGTTAATAACCACAGCAGGATTAAAATCTATTTCTTCAATTTCAAATTTCCCTGATTCAATTTTAGAAATGTCCAGGATATCGTTTATTATGTGCAGAAGATTCTCAGCGGCAAAATTCATTGAGTTAATATATTGTTTCTGTTCAAGGGAAACAGGCGTATCTTGCATGAGTTGAAGAATGCCTATAATGGCATTCATCGGAGTGCGGATTTCGTGGCTCATATTGGCCAGGAACGATTCTTTTGCTTTTGCCGATTCTTCCGCTATCTCTTTGGCAAGAATGAGATCTTTTTCCGCTTGTTTCTTAACCGTAATGTCAGAATCTACGGCAATTATTTTTTCTACCTCTCCCTTGATATTTAAAATGGGGGTAAGTGTTGTGTAGGCCCAGTAAACGGTACCGTCTTTTCTGAAATTTTTTGTTTCATAAGATACCGGATGTTTTTTATGAATTACTTCATAATAATTATTATTAGAAGGGTCAATTCCGGTGGCCTTTCCCTTGCGGAGCATTTCTCCTGAAGTTTGTTTTACTTCTTCCAAAGAATACCCTGTTAATCGGACAAACCCTTCGTTTACCCATTGAATTTCTCCAACTTCATTTGTAATTACAATGGCATTTTCAGTTTTGCTAACTGCAATGGATAGGGTTTTAATTTCGTCCGTTGCCTTTCTTGTTTCAGTTACATCTGTTCCATAAATATTAACATATCTTCCATCTTCAATGGGTGTTAGCACCAATGAAAATATTTTATTGCCGCATTTTACTTCTATTTCGGTAATTTTGCCGGATTCAAGTACTCCTACAAAAACTTTTCTCCACCGGGACGGTAATATTTCACCTACCTTAGTTTGCCAGTCGTTTAGAAGTACCAAACCAGCATTATTACTAAAGCAGATAACTCCGTTATTTCCAACTCTTAGAACAGGATTTGGATTTTCGCTGGAGAAAAGGGCTAAACTGTTAAGTTCTTTTTCATATAATTTGCGGTAGGTTATATCTTCTCCGGAACTTAATATTCCTGTAATTTTTTTGTTTTTATCAAACACCAAGGTATTGTGCCAGGCAATAATCCGGGGTTCATTTTTAGTAAGAACTTGGTTTTCGTTATATTCTTCAAGTCCAATTTCACCCTTCATTAATTGTAAAAAAACATTTTTTGAAACTTTTTTTTGTTCTTCCGGAATAAAATGATCAAAGTAATTTTTTCCAATAATTTCATTTGAGGAATAACCCAGTACCTCACAGCCCTTTTTATTTATTAGTTCTACTTCCTGATTTTCATTGATAACAATAAAAATGTTTGCGGCAATTTTCAGATACTTCCGCAGTTTTTCCTTTTCATAAATAAGTTCCTCTTCGATTTTTTTCCGGCTTTCAATTTCCAGTTTCATTTGCTCGTTAGCCTGGGCGAGTTCCCGGGTTCTTTCCATCACACGGTTTTCCAATTCTTCTTTTGCATTTCGTAATTCTAAATGTAAATTATTTCTTTCTATGCTATAAACAATTGATCGTTTTAAATTATTGTCATCCAAATGATTCTTGTTAAAAAAATCAGCAGCTCCATTTTTTACCGCTTCAATCCCAAATGATTGATCTCCGAATCCGGTAAGAACAATTATCGGAATATCTGGGGCAGCAGTAAATATTTTGTTGAATGTATTTATACCATCGCTATCCGGCAAACTTATATCTGAAACTATGATATCAAATTTTTTGCTGATTAAATATTTTAATGCCTCAGAAAGACGTGTTGCTTTGGTGAGCAAATAATTATTTGCAAATGCTTCCCCAAGGTAAATTTCAATTAATCGTGCATCTGCCGGATTATCCTCTAAAAGCAATAATCGAATTGTATTACTTTCCATTATGAGGTATTTTTACTATGGTGAACCAGAAATCCTCTAATTTTTTGATTATTTCTGAAAATTGCTCAAAGTCCACTGGCTTGGTGATGTAGCAATTTGCATGGTGCAGGTAACTATTAAGAATGTCTTCCTCCGATTTGGAAGTAGTTAAAACTATAATGGGAATATGTTTTAAATTATCATCATTTTTAATTATTGTAAGCACTTCTCGGCCGCTCAATTTAGGTAGGTTAAGGTCTAACAAAATAATATCGGGCAGTGGCCTGTTTTCAAACCCGTTCTTTCTTTTTAAATAATCAACGGCTTGCTCCCCGTCAGTCAAAACATTTACCTTGTTGCGAATTTTTGCTTCCTTCAGCGCCTCAAGAGTGAGGCGCACATCTCCCGGATTATCTTCCACGAGCAGGATTTCAATTAATTTTTCTGTTGTCATTTTTAAGAAATTTATTTTTAACCTATGAGTCATTTAAAATTTACAAATATTCTTTTACCGTAAAATAAAATGTGCTTCCTT
>JAHEZO010000216.1 GCA_023250995.1 Flavobacteriales bacterium
AACACTCTGATTATTTTTACAGGAATTGCAATTGCATTTTCATCCTGCAAAGAAAAACAAAATGATTCAGCATTGATTCTTAACAGCACTGCTGACAGTGTAAGCTATGCCATTGGAATAAACATTGGAAAAAACCTAAAGGACCAGGGAATAGATTCATTTAATACAAATGCCCTGGCTAAGGCGGTTGACGATATGATTAAGGGAAACCCAACAATGATTGAAGAAGCAGTGGCGATGAAGACCTTAAATAATTATTTTCAAAATCTTCAATCAAAAAAATCTGAAGGAAATGTAAAAGAAGGTAAAGATTTTCTGGATGCCAACAGTAAAAAGCCGGGGGTAGTTACTCTTCCCAGCGGTTTGCAATACCAGGTGATGAAAGAAGGTAAAGGAGCCCAGCCGGGAATAAACGATATGGTTACTACCCATTATCACGGCACTTTTATCAGTGGCAAAGTTTTCGACAGCTCCGTTGATAGGGGCGAACCGGCCACCTTTCCGGTGAATGGAGTAATTGCCGGTTGGACAGAAGCATTGCAACTTATGAAAGAAGGGGCCAAATGGAAATTATTTGTTCCTTACAATCTTGCTTACGGGGAGCGTGGTTCAAGAGGTGGAATTCCCCCCTATTCTGCCCTCATTTTTGAAGTTGAATTAATTAAAGTGGAGAAAAAGGCCGCAAAATAAATTCAAGAATTTTTTCGGTTTCTTCCGGATTAAACCAATTTATTTCCTTATCTTTTCTAAACCAGGTCATTTGCCTTTTTGCATACCTGCGCGAATTTCTTTTTATCAGGGCGGTGGCACATTCTAGCAAATTTGCATCTGTTGAATTTGCAAGTTTCATTTTATCAAAATAATCAAATAGTTCTTCGTATCCAACTGTTTGAAGGGCATTATAATTTCTAAACGGAAGCAGGTCATTAGCTTCTTTTAATAATCCCTGTTCCATCATAACATCCACTCTTTTATTTATCCCTTCGTATAATTTTTCACGTGGAAGTTCCAGTCCGATTTTAATAATTCTGAAATTATTTTTATTTACGCCCTCCCTGCCTGATTTTTCATTTGTTCCATTTTCTTTATTTCTAAAAGAAGAATAAGGCAGCCCTGAAAGGATACAAACTTCAAGAGCCCGTAGGATTCTGCGGGGGTTGTTTTTGTCAACCCTTTGGTAATAATTGGTATCCAAAATTTCTAATTTCCTGAGGAGAGATTCTATCCCATTAGCTAAAAGTTCTTCATTCAATTGTTCCCTTACCTTTTTATCAGATGGTGGAATTAGGTCTAGGCCATTTAAAACTGCAGAAATATACAATCCTGAACCGCCTGTTAAAATAGCCATATTCTTTTTTTTGAAATAATCGGAAAGGAAATTTTTAACATCCTGAGCGTATCTGCCAGCATTATAATTTTCTGAAACGGAAATAAAATTTATAAAATGATGAGGTATCCCCTCCATTTCTGAATATTTTGTTTTGGCTGTACCAATATTCATTTCCTTGTAAAACTGTCGTGAATCAGCCGAAATTATTTCGCATGAAAATGTTTTGGCCAGCTGAATGCTCAGCTTGGTTTTACCGGAGGCGGTGGGGCCTACTATTGCTATTAAGGTCTTATGCATCAAATAAAAAATGCCATTCAGCAGTGTAATTTAAAGAGGGGAAATTGGTTGGGAGCAGAAAGAAGAAAAAAACAAAGAATGAATGATAATCGCGAAATATTCAATAACAATCTTTTCGGGTAGTATGAAAAAAAATTAAAACTTATCAATTTCAGAGAAACCATCCATGTCTTCCAGGTCATTGAATCCTTCTTCAAAATCATCAAATCCTTCAAAAATTTCATCGCTGAAAACATCGGCAGATTTTGGGTCGCCCTTAAATTCTTTCATCATTTCATCCTCATCCTCTCCCATTTTTCCGGCTTTTTTGGAATTTTGGGCAGGGGCTTTTCCGGTTTTCTTGGTGCATCTGGGGTATTTGGTTTTTTTCTCAGGCTCTCCTGTTCCAAGTAATTCAACATAAAATGTCCACATGGTAAGAAAATCGAAAATAAAAAGTATTTTGGTTTTTGGTTTTTTTATCAGCTGCCGGAGTTTAGTTTCACTCATCACCATAACTTTTTCTTCTTCTTCAGAATTATCCAGATCCATGGGAACCAAAGTTATTTCCTGGCCTTTTTCCCAATCTTCATTACTGATGTAAAAGGATGCCATTTGCTTTCCTGTAAAGCCGAAAGCTTTTTTTATTGCATCATGAAAATCTTCAAAGGTATGGTCTTCGGTGATTTCAATTTCCCTGATAACATCTTCCTCTTCTGATTCAATGAGGACTCTGAAATTAAACACCTTTCCGCTTTTGGCAGGGCTGGCTTTTTCTTTTACCTTTAATTTTTTTCCCATCGTTTTGAAATTTATTATTCTGTTCCAAAATTAAACAGATTTATAAAAAACAAAAAAAAGTTTTCAATTAATTTTTTTACTGCAGTGTTTTGGCTCCGCTTATTTACTTTCCGGTTTTCCTTCAATGCGTGAAAATCCAAGCGAGAGGCCTTTCTCCAACATTAAATTAAATGCTTCCTCAAAATTATTATTAATTTTCCCATCCAGCACGGCCTCCCTTACAAAATCTTTAATCACACCTACCTCCCTGCATGGTTTAATTCCAAAAGTATTCATAATTATTTCTCCGCTAATGGGGGGCTGCCAATTTCTGATTTTATCTTTTTCTTCAATTTCTTTCAGCTTTATTCTCACCATTTCAAAATTCCGCAAGTATCGTTTCACCTTTTCGGGATTTTTAGAGGTAATGTCGGCTTCACAAAGAGTCATTAATGCCTCTATTTCATTGCCTGCTTCAAACAACAATCTTCTTACGGCCGAATCAGTAACCTCACTGTTTGATAGTACAATTGGCCTCAAATGAAGAAGTACCAATTTTTGAACGAATTTCATTTTTTCGTTCAGAGGAAGTTTCAATTGGGCAAATATTTTCGGAACCATCCTTGCACCTTTGTCCTCATGGCCATGAAAGGTCCAGCCATGGCTGGGTTCAAATTTTTTTGTGAGTGGTTTCGCAATATCGTGCAAAACTGCAGCCCAACGGAGCCAGAGGTCATTTGTATTTTTTGAAATATTATCCAGCACCTCAAGGGTATGATAAAAATTATCTTTATGTCCTTTGCCGTTTACAGTTTCAACTCCCTGCAACATTACCATCTGGGGAAATATTTTATGTAAAACAGTTGAGTTAAAAAGTAGTTTAAACCCAACCGATGGTTTTGGAGAGAGAATTATTTTATTTAACTCATCAGCAATTCTTTCACCTGAAACAATATTAATTCTTCCTGATGCGGCCATTTTTCGGATTGATTCGAAAGTGGCCGGCTCAATTGTAAAACCCAATTGAGATGCAAAACGGATGGCCCTCATCATTCGAAGGGGATCATCAGCAAAGGTGATGTCGGGATTTAACGGGGTACGGATTATTTTACTTTCAATATCATTAACTCCGTTAAAAGGATCAATCAATTCACCGTAATTTTTTTCTGATAATGAAATTCCAAGGGCATTGATGGTAAAATCCCTGCGGTTCTGATCATCTTCCAGCGACCCGCTTTCCACAGTAGGTTTTCGGGAATTCCGGTCATAAGATTCTTTCCGGGCCCCAACAAATTCAAGGTCAAAATCTCCATAATTAATTTGAGCCGTTCCGAAATTTTTATATATATGAACGGGATATTGACTGCCTAATTTTTTTGAAACCAAATTGGCCAGGTCAATTCCGCTCCCCAGGCAAACAAAATCAATGTCTTTGCAGGGTCTGTTTAAAATTAAATCCCTAACCCAACCCCCAACCACAAAGGATTGAAATCCTAATTCCTTGGAAGAATCAGAAACTATTTTGAAAATTGGGTTTGTAAGGTTTTGCTTCATTTCCTGATAATCTTTATTTCTCCATTGGGCTTGATTTTAATAACCGAAGAAACTGCAGTCAAACTATTTTCATTCCGCCTTAAATTAACTGCATAATCAACAGCTTTAACAATTTCAAATTCGATTTCTCTGAAAGACCCGGGCACCTTTCCACCGCTTAAATTGGCCGAAGTTGAAACCAGGGGCCTCCTGAATCGGGAAATTAATTTTTTGCAAAATTCATCCCTTGCAATCCTTATTCCCGCACTTCCATCCCCGGCCAAAACTTTTATTGATATTCCAAAAACATCATCATAAATTATGGTAACAGGATTGTTGCTTAAAATATTTATTTCCATTGCAACAGAGGGAATTTCCTTTACGTATTTTCCAAGCATCTTTTCATCTGCAACCAGAATTATTAAACTTTTCGATTCGCTTCTTTTTTTAATCTGAAAAATTTTTTCTACTGCAAGGCTGTTTGTAGCGTCACATCCAATTCCCCAAATGGTGTCGGTTGGATAAAGAATGGTTCCACCCCTCCTGAGGACCTCGATGCATTTATTTATTTCGCTTTCAATATCCATTCTCAGGAAATTTCATCAAATTCAATGGTCATAGCACATTCATAATGCCCCTTTGGACAAGCCCTGTGCCCGTGTAAACCACAGGGACGGCAATCCAATTTTTTTTTTGTTTCAAGGATTTTTAAATCATCGGAAAGGGGTCCAAACCCAAAATCAGGGACGGTAGAACAATAAACAACAGTTACAGGTGCGTTCATTGCCGATGCAATATGAAGAGGCCCGGAATCGTTTACAAAGTTCATCTTTGCATTTTTCATGAGGGCTGCAGTTTCAAGAAGGGTAAATTTCCCTGCCCAATTAAAAATTGAAATTTTCTTCGAACCAAATTCCTGTTTTACTGATTTCAGAATATCTTCACAAAAACTGAAATCGTTTTTTCCGCCAATTAAGAAAACAGGAAAATTATTATCCAGTTTTTTTAATAATTGAATCCATTTTTCTTTGGGTAATTGTTTGGTAAACCAAACCGATGCCGGAGCAAGGCAAAAATAGGGGAAGGAGGAAAATTTCAATTCAGTGTCAAATTTTATTTGAATTGAATTAAAATCAGCTTCGGAAGGGTAAATACGGGGCAGTGCAGGATTATTGTCAGTAAAATTTTTTATGAGTGAATGATTGCGATCTGTTTCGTGAAGGTTTTTTTCAATTTTGTGTTTTATTTTTTTATTGAAACAAAAAGAAAAGGGATTTTTATCGAAACCAATTTTTTCTTTTGCCCCAGAGAAGAAAGTGATTATTCCGGAACTTGCGAAACGATTAATATTTACAATGCAATCATATTTTTTTTTTCTAACCAGCAAGGTTGCCATTAGGAGATTTCTTAATTTTCTTTTTTTTTTATCCAAAACAATAACCTCTCTCAAAAAAGGGTGTTCAGGGAAAAGACCCTCATTTCCTTTTCGCACCAAAAAATCAATTATTGAGGATGGGAATTTCTGATGGATTTTTTCGGCAACCGAGGTTGCCAGAATCACATCCCCCAGAAAAGCGGTCTGAATAATTAAAAAAGAGTTCAATTTATTTAAATTGGACTTAGATGGAGATTATTATTTAATGAAATAAATATTAAATACTTTCTTTTACACTGCAACATTATATTCTCTCAAGGCCCGATTTAGTGATGTTTTTAAATCGGTGCTTTGTTTTCTCTTGCCGATAATTAGCGCACAGTTTACATTATAATTCCCTGCCGTAAATTTTTTTTCAAACGAACCGGGAATAACCACCGACCCCGGGGGAACCACCCCTTTAAACTCTACCGGATTTTCACCCGTTACATCAATAATTTTTGTCGACATGGTTAAAACCACATTGGCACCTAACACTGCTTGTTTTTCAACCTTTACCCCCTCAACCACAATGCATCGGGACCCAATAAAACATCCATCTTCAATTATTACAGGTGCTGATTGAACCGGCTCAAGAACCCCGCCAATTCCCACTCCTCCGCTCAAATGAACATCCTTGCCTATTTGAGCACAGGAGCCCACGGTTGCCCAGGTATCAACCATGGTACCTGAATCAATGTAAGCTCCAATGTTCACGTAGCTGGGCATGAGAATAACCCCTTTGGAAATAAATGCTCCGTAGCGTGCAACGGCATGCGGAACCACGCGAACGCCAAGTTCAGGGTAATTAGTTTTCA
>JAHEZO010000217.1 GCA_023250995.1 Flavobacteriales bacterium
ATAATTTTAAAATCATCCGAAAGAAAGCAGTTAACTGAATTTGTTTATTAATATTTTAAATTGGTGAAAATTTTCATAATCCGGCTTTATTTTCCAACAGCGGAACAAAACGGAATTTCCCATGTTCCTCAGTCACAAACTCATTTTCTGAAATTTTTTTTATTCGTATCATGATTTGTGAATCGCCCTCACCTACAGGAATAACAAGTTTACCTCCCACTTTTAACTGCTGTTTCAGTGGTTCTGGAATAAATGGGGCTCCAGCGGTTACAAGAATATTATCAAATGGTGAAAAGGCAGGCAGTCCGGCATAACCATCCCCATAAAACAATTTGTAAGGCCATTTAAAAGGATCGTAACCAATTTCGGGAAGAAATCTCTTCACCTTTTCATACAAAGTTTTCTGGCGTTCGATGGAAAAGACCTTAACCCCCATTTCAAGCAAAACCGCTGTTTGATACCCCGACCCGGTTCCAATTTCAAGGACTTTTTCTCCCCTCTTTAATTCAAGAAGTGATGTTTGGAATGCCACGGTAAATGGCTGCGAAATGGTTTGGCCCGCACCAATTGGAAAGGCCTGATCTTCATAAATCCGGGAAACAAATGCCGTTTCCATCATGGTACTTTCTTTAAGCCGGTCAACAAAGCTATGCCTCGGAACCTTTTCCAAAGCCGCAAGGATTACGGGATCACTGATCCCCTTTCCCTGCACTTCTTTGGCCATCCGTTTTCTCAAACCCTGGTGTTTTGATGTGTCAATGCAAGCCATTAGCAGAAAAGGTGGTTTTATTATTTAAACAACTAATTGCAACCAAAATAATTATTTTGTAAAATTCTGTTCCCTTTCCCTTGAATATCTCTTCACCTGGCGAATCTCCATCCTTTGGATTAATTAGTATTTAGTATTTAGTCTATAGACTTCAGACTTCCAACTTCAGACTTCTGTCTTCAGACCTCCGACTTCCGACTTCAGACTTCTGACTTCCGACTTCCGACTTCCGACTTTCGACTTCCAACTTCAGACTTCGGTCTTCGGTCTTCCGACTTCCGACTTCCTGCTCCCGACTCCCGACTTGAAGCTATTAAACATTCTGCCAACATTATTAATAAATCAGGCAAAAATAGAATTAAAAATTCCTTTCATCTCAATTAATGCTCAAGCATAAATACTACTTTTGCCCGCTAATAAATATTTTGTATCTGAAAGAAAAAAATAACTGATGATAAAAATTGCAGTTTTAGGAGCCGGCCACCTTGGGAGAATTCACCTTAAATTACTCAAAGAAATTCCGTCCTTCGAAATTGTTGGCTTCTTTGACCCAGATGCTGAAAAAGCCGCCCTTGCCGAGAGGGATTTTGGCCTTAAAAAATTTAATTCTATCGAAGAAGCAATCCAAAATGCCGATGCCATTGACATTGTTACTCCAACCCTTTCTCATTTTGAATGTGCCGATTTTTCCCTGCGCAATTCAAAACATGTGTTTATTGAAAAGCCCATTACAAATACTTTGGAGGAGGCCAAAAAACTTATCCAACTCAGCAATGAGGCAAATATGAAAGTTCAGGTGGGCCATGTAGAGCGTTTTAATCCGGCTTTTATTGCGGCCGCTCCATTTTGCTCAGGTCCAATGTTTATTGAAACACACCGTCTGGCACAATTTAATCCAAGGGGGACCGATGTTCCGGTAGTGCTCGACCTGATGATACACGATATTGATATTATTTTAAGCGTGGTGAAATCGAACATTAAAAATATTAGTGCCAGCGGAGTGGCAGTGATAAGTGAAACCCCTGATATTACCAATGCCCGCATTGAGTTTGATAACGGTTGTGTTGCCAACCTTACCGCCAGCAGGATTTCAATGAAGGCCATGAGGAAATCGAGGTTTTTTCAAAAGGATGCTTATATTTCCATTGATTTTCTGGAGAAGAAAATTGAAATAATCCGGCTGAAAGATGCTCCCGCTTCACCCGACCCTTTTGCGCTGATAATAAACCCCGGAGAAGGAAAAAAACCAAAACAAATTTATTTTGAATCGCCCGAGGTGAAACAAACCAATGCCATTAAATCCGAATTGGAAGCATTTGCGGTTTCTATATTAAAAAATGAAACTCCTCCGGTAACCATCATTGACGGGTATAATGCCCTGGATGTGGCGTATAAAATTCTCGAAAAAACAAAAATTACCTCAGCCATGATTTAATTAAGTTTAAAACTTTTCTTCCCTCAACACAATATTTATTTTTTCCTCCGTTTAACGCTATGAATTTGGCACCGAAAAATTTAAAAACATCCGTTTATTTGTTATTTTTTATTGCAATGATTTTATTTTATTCCTGTAAAAAATCGTTTCAGGCAGAAATCCCTTCTTACCTTCATATTGAAAAAATAGATTTAGTTCTTACCAACCCGGCCTTACAGGGAACTTCCTCTCATAAAATAAGTGATGCATGGGTTTTTGTTGACGATGATTTGCAGGGGGTATATGAATTGCCGGCAACTTTTCCGGTGCTGAAAAATCAAAAACACTCTCTAAAAATTAAAGCCGGAATTAAGGATAACGGCATTTCGGCCACCAGGGTAGAATATCCTTTTTTTGATTTTTTTACCCTCAAATCATTTGATTTTTACCCCGACAGCATTGTAACCGTTAACCCCCTGGTTACCTATAATTCCACTGTAGATATTGTATGGCTGGCCGATTTCGAAAACCAGGTTTTAACCATTGATTCGGCATATCCCAGCTTTAAAAAAGTTAAAATCACCACCGACACTTCACTTGTTTTTGAAGGTCTTGGTTCGGGATATGTTTATCTGGATGGCACAAAGTATATTTTTAAGGGGGTAAGTCAATCCACCTTTAATCTTCCTTCGGCAGGGGAAGCAGTTTACCTTGAGTTAAATTATAAAACAAATGTAAACCTCGATGTGATTTTAGTATCAAATAAAACAGGAGGCGTTAAAGAAAGTTTTGCACTCAGGTTAAATCCCACGAATAAAAGCGGCACACCCGTTTGGAATAAAATTTATGTAAATCTTACAAAAGCCGTTAGCGGAAATCCCGATGCACTCAATTATAAAATTGCTTTTTACTCCGACATTTCCAGGGATGGCTTTTCCTCGGGTGAAATTTATTTTGATAATATTAAATTGCTGCATTTGTAATTGAAATAATACAGGATATGAACCCGAAACTCCAGCGGCTGAAATACTTTTCGTTTGATTTTTCGGCTGCTGCCATTGCCTGGTGCCTGTTTTATATTTTCCGAAAAGCATATATAGAGCCGCGTAAATTCGGTCACCCGGTTGAAATACAATTCGACAGCAGTTTTTTTACCGGATTAATTCTTATTCCTCTTTTTTGGATTTCCATTTATGCCTTAACCGGAATTTACAAAGACCCCTACCGCAAATCAAGATTAAAAGAACTCGGACAAACACTCCTCACTTCACTTATTGGCACCATAGTGATTTTTTTTGCACTCCTCCTCGATGACGAGATAGCATCTTATAAAAGTTATTATCTTCTTTTTTCTGTACTTTTCATAATGCATTTCTTTCTCACATTTTGTTTCCGCTATTTCCTCACAACCCGGACTGCCTATAGGATTCATAACCGGCTTATCGGTTTTAATACCCTTGTTATCGGCAGTAATGAAAATGCCCTCAACCTGTTTAACGAGCTTCAATCCCAAAAAAAATCCACCGGATTTAAGTTGGAAGGCTTTTTAAACATCAACGGAAATCATAGCCATATTTTAAATCAATACCTCCCGCACCTGGGCAACATGAGCAGTCTCCGCAATGTTATCAGGGAAAAAAAAATTGAAGAGGTAATTGTGGCCCTGGAATCCTCTGAGCACGAAAATATCGGAAAAATAATGAACGCCCTCGCACCCGAAAATGTGTATGTAAAAATTATTCCGGATATGTATGATATACTCTCGGGACAGGTAAAAATGACTTCAATTTTCGGAGCCCCGCTCATTGATATAAGCCCCCAGTTAATGCCCGATTGGCAATACTCACTAAAAAGGGGATTTGATATCCTGGTTTCAATTTTAGTGATGACCGTTTTTTCTCCTCTGTTTTTTCTGCTTGCCATTTTGGTAAAATTATCTTCTGCCGGACCGGTGTTTTACAGCCATGAAAGAATTGGCCGCTATGGAAAACCATTTAAAATAATTAAGTTCAGATCAATGTATGTGGATGCTGAAAAAAACGGACCCGCCCTCTCAAAGGAAGGCGACAGCAGAATTACACCCCTTGGTAAGTTTTTGCGAAGGAGCCGGCTGGATGAGCTTCCTCAGTTTTATAATGTGCTTATTGGAGAAATGTCAATTGTAGGACCCCGGCCTGAAAGACAATATTTTATTGACCAGATTACCCAACAATCTCCCCATTATGTTTATTTGCACAAAGTGAAACCGGGAATTACCTCCTGGGGCCAGGTGAAATACGGCTATGCCGAAAATGTTACCCAGATGATTCAGCGGCTCAAATATGATATAATTTACATTGAAAACATGTCGCTTTTTGTTGATTTTAAAATTTTAATTTACACCGTTTTGATTGTTTTGCAAGGGAGAGGGAAGTGAGGGAAAGGGAAGGCAGGAGAGCGAAGGACGAAGTTGGTGGCGGTAGGTGGTAGCAGTAGGAGGTAATGGTAGGGGTAAGTATTATGTATTATTTACTGAAGTTACGCAAAAACATTAATTTCCAAAATACAAATTTCAAAATACAAATAATATTTAATATCAAAATTTCAACTTTCAAACCGTCTGCTAACTTGATTTTTCGATTATTGTCGAAAAAATCTTCTTTAGCGGTTTAGAATTTTCTTTATTGGTCATTGGAATTTATTTGCAATTTGATTAATGTAATTTGTAATTTGAAATAGAGATGTGCGTAACATCCGTTAGTTAGTTATTTGGACTTTGAGCTTTAAAATTGAGTCTATGTGCCTTTTTCGGAAGGAATCAGCAATGGAAAATAAAATTTCGGTTAACTTCAATAAAAAATATCATGGAAAATATTTCAGAAACTCAGATAAAATCATCCTCCTCAGCAAAGATTTCTAAAGGGCTCATTGCTGTTATCGGCTCCGGAACCATGGGCAACGGAATAGCACATGTATTTGCACAAAAAAATTATAAAGTAAATCTGGTTGATATTTCAGAAGAGGCTTTGAAAAAAGCCCTTATAACCATTAATAAAAATCTCGACAGACAGGTTGCCAAAGCCACTCTCACAGAGGAAGGAAAAAAATCAGCCCTTGCAAACATTTTTACATTTACAAAAATGGAAGATGCCTTGCAGGATAGAGAACTAATCATTGAAGCCGCCACTGAAAATATTGATTTAAAATTGAAAATTTTCAGGCAAATGGATGAGCTGTCACCTGCGGGAGCGGTACTTGCAACAAATACTTCTTCCATCTCAATTACCAAAATTGCTGCGGCCACCAAAAGGCCGGCACAGGTTATCGGGATGCATTTCATGAATCCGGTACCCATGATGAAATTAGTTGAAATAATTAACGGTTATGCCACCCATGCCGATGTTACAAAAGCCATCATGGAATTATCAGTAAAACTGGATAAAATACCTGTTGAAGTAAACGATTACCCCGGTTTTATTGCCAACAGGATTTTAATGCCCATGATTAATGAGGCCATTTATTCACTTTATGAAAATGTTGCCGGAGTTTATGAAATTGATACTGTGATGAAACTTGGAATGGCTCATCCGATGGGGCCGCTTCAGCTGGCCGATTTCATTGGATTGGATGTATGCCTTTCCATTTTAAATGTTTTGCACGATGGTTTTGGGAATCCTAAATATGCCCCCTGCCCCCTGCTTGTAAATATGGTTACCGCAGGTAAATTAGGAATAAAAAGCGGTGAGGGATTTTATTCTTACCAACATGGAACAAAAGATTTGATTTTGGCAGAAAGGTTTGTGAGGAAATAATATGGGAATGGGGAAAAATGTAGAAGGAATGAGTGATTTTTACGCAGGTGGGATGCTCATGCCGGGAAGGATATTTAACAGTAATAGTTATAGATATGGATGGAATAAAGGCTCTGAAAAGGATGATGAAATTACTGGGGTAACAAGTGCACACTATACCA
>JAHEZO010000218.1 GCA_023250995.1 Flavobacteriales bacterium
AATTTTTCAAATCCTGTTAAAATAAAAATGCGCGAAATAGCGCTCTCCATTATGAATGAGGATATGAGGGCCAGCAATGAAATTAGAATCAAGTATGCAGCTAAAAATGCGCGCATTGCAAATTATTGGAAAAAATGGATTGGGGAATCCAGGGGGCTGAAAAAATTTAATGCTGTTGAAAAGAAAAAAAAACTTGAATCCGATTTGATTAACCAGGCAAAAAATTCAATGGTATATGATTTCGATTCTCTTTTCCCCAAATTCCATACACTTTATATTGGGCTTGCAAAAGTTGGGATTCCTCTTGATTACTACAATGAGGCCGTAAATGTGAATACCGAGCTTTTAAGATTTACTTCGGCTTTTTTTGTTATGGAAAAAGAATGCGAAAATAAAAATCTCAGAAAGTCCCGCCTTGATACTTTATTGGGTGATATTAAAGCCTCCTCGAAAAGTTTTTTCAAAGATTATAATAAGGAAACGGATAAGAAAATTTTTACCGCCCTTTTCCAGATGTTTTATGAAGGTGTGGATAATAATATTCGGATGAACTCTTTCAAAGATGTGGAGGAGAATTTTTTTAAGAAAAAAAATCCTTCAGAAAAAAAGGTTGCAGATTTTAAAAAATTTGCCGATTTTATTTTTGAAAAATCAATTTTTGCCGATGAGAAAAAATTGACTGAATTTCTGGGTTCTTTCAAAAGATCTCAATATAAAAAAATTAAAAATGACCCTGCCTTTTCTTTTGCAATGGACTTAAATGATTATTTCGGGAAAATAATTCTTCCGCAATACGATAGCATTAATGGGGCATTATATAATCTTTATAGAGTTTACATTGCGGGATTAAAAAAGTTAAACTCCGATTCAAAAAAATATTATCCTGATGCCAACGGAACCCTAAGGGTTGCCTACGGAAAAGTACAAGGATCAGAGCCGGCTGACGGGGTTACTTATAATTATTATACTTCTATTGACGGAATAATTGAAAAGGCTGACTCCCTAAATGATGAGTTTCGGATTTCTCCAACCTTGCGTGAATGTTTTAATAAAAAAGATTATGGGGGATACGATAAAAATGGAAAACTGGTGGTTTGTTTTACAGCTTCAAATCATACTACCGGAGGTAATTCGGGCAGTCCTGTGATTGATGCAAACGGATATTTAATTGGAGTTAATTTCGACCGAACCTGGGAAAGTACAATGAGTGATCTGATGTTTGACCCCGATCGGTGTAGGAATATTGTTCTCGATATGGGCTATGTTCTTTTTGTAATGGATAAAATCTGTGGTGCAAAAAATCTTATTGAGGAAATGAAAATAATCAGATAGGGATTTCTGATAAACTCATTTTATTACAAATTTGCAGGTTTCATGATTATCACCACTCGAAATATTAAGAAAATATATTCCTTCGGGAAAATCCATTGAGATTTTTGATGTCTCCTCTCCAATTTGTGAACCGAAAACGGATTTCCCAAGATAATTGAATATTTCAATTCTCCCGGGAACAAATTTTTCGTTTTCAATTTTTAAAACAAATTTTCCCTTGTTTGGACTGGGATATAATTTTATTTTATTTCCCTCACGAGGGTTTTCATTTTCTGAAACAAAAAAAACCGAAACTATATCTGAGTTAACACTGCACCCGGTATTATCTTCGGTTTGAACCCAATAATTCCCAGAAGATTTTGCAATAATAAATGGCAAGGTTTCCCCGCTTATTGGGTTCCCATCCACAAACCATTGTAAATCAAAATTCAATGAATCCGTCCAGAGTGAGTCAGGGGCAATAAAATTAATGTTTGGTTTTAACCGGTCGGTGCAAATTGTAAATTGAATGGTGTCTGAATAAAAACTGCACCCGTAATTTGTAGTTTCCTTCACAAAATAATTTCCCGATTGAGCTGCTAATAGATTTTGGAAACTAGCATTGGTAATTGCCGAACCGTTCAAAAACCATTGAAAGGAAGGGGCAAGGTTTGCAGATAAATAATCTCCATCAATACCAATTATTTCGGGATAAAGGGGCTGGCCTTCCTGCTGGAAATAAATTCCAACTAAAATCATTTGTCCGCAGTCGAAAGGACTTCGCAAACCAAAATCAGCGGTTGAACTGGAAGGGAAAATTGTTAGCTTTTCTTCAAAATCCCAAAAATTCTGAGGATAAACAATAAATGCACCCCCGTTCATTTGAATTGAATTTCCCTGCTTATTTTCCAATTCGGAGGTTAACATAAATGCTGTCCCAATTGCAGTGTCGGCCTCGTTTATATAATTAATTCCTGATATAACTTCAATAACGGTATCTTCTGAAGAGGTTAAGTAACCATCCTTTATTATAATTTTCCCTACAAAATCAGCCATGTTATCGCTGTATATTATCATTAGGGTTGCACCATTTACATCGCTGAAATTATTAAAATCTAAGCTTGAATCGGATGGAAGGCCGCTAATAAAATAGCTACCATTTCCTTCAATAATTTCGGTTATATCCGCTCTGAAGGCGGCTCCCTTGGAACCTGAGCATTGAAGGTTTCCATGTCCGATTAAATTGGCTTGAAATGTTTGAGTTAAATTGTTCGGATTTTTAACAAAGATTGTTTGAGTTGTATCCTTTCCAGCTAAATCCCACCAGATATAAGCTTTTTCAATATTTGCATTTTGAGGAATATTACTGATTTGAAGCAAGGCCGGCTGGTTCGTCCCCGAAAATCCCTGAGACAACTTTCTGTTAGTAAGCAATATACTTGATTGCTTATAACTTAATCCGCACTTTTCCACATTATAAAGAACATTTAATGATTGCCCCCAAACATGTAAATAAAAAATCAAACCAAAAATTAAAAATGGGATTCTCATTATTAAATTTAATAAATATTTTTAATAAATATTGTTAAAAATTTGTACAAATATTGAAATTAATATTATATTTTTGAAGCAAATTCAAAAGAAATAGTTTTTAAATCAAAAGGATTTTCGAAAAATTCGTCTGGGTTTTGGTTTTCAAAAACGAAATATTCATTTAATGAAAAGAATTCTTCTCGGCCTTTTTTTATTTTTTTTAATTCGTTCTTCATCTGCCTCACATATTGTTGGTGCATCCCTTACTTATGTTTTCAATGGAGGCTCTTCATATACCGTTACCTTAAAACTTTATCGTGACTGCAATGGAATTGCTCTACCTTCCTCTGTACCTATTTATGTTTATGGGTACAATGGTGCGGCAACGGGTTTGAATTTTACTATGAATCTTACCAATCCCACCGATTCGGTAGAGTCCAATCTTGACCCTTGTGCCAATCCTCCCTCCCCAATGCCTTGTGTAGAAATTGGAGTTTATACCAAAACTCTTGCTTTACCTGCTAATAAAGGTGGGTACCATATTTATTGGCATGACTATGCTCGCAATACAACCATTATTAATATCGATGTTTCTAATAGCCAGGGAGAGAGCGTTTATATGTATATCCCGGGTTATGATGTTGCATACAATGAAAATTTTACTTATGCCGATAATACCACTGTAGGGTCTGGTTCCCCTGCCAAATGGACCACTACAAATGGAGCAACAGTTCCAACCTATGCAAAGGTTGTTAGTAATGTTTTCGAAATTTCCGGAGCCAATAACGCTCAGGATACTCTTAAAACTCAGGTCATAGATATTTCTGCGTATCCCGGTGGTGTAAATTTAAGTGTTGATTTATCAGAAAACTCTTCCCTCGAAGCCAATGATTCTATTCTGGTTTTTTATAAACTCAATGGCGGAGCTCTTACAGCTTTTACAACCATTCCGTTTAAAGCAGATGATTTTGGCAGTACAACCTCAACGGTAACTGGATTGGTAGGGACAAATGTTCAAATTTATGTTAGAGTGAAGTATGATGGTGCCTCCGCTGGGGAAATTTACCGAATTGATAATGTTTGGGTGAGTAATTCTTCATATCTCACAAATAGCGACCCAACATTTGATGATTTTCCTCCGCTTTTTTTGTGCAATGCGGAAGCCATTAACTTTGACCATTCTGCTACGGATTTGGATGGTGATTCCTTGGTATACTCTTTTTATACACCATATGATGGAGCTGATGACGCAACAGAACCTGGGGCTTTGTCACCAACCTATTCAAACAATGTTGCTACCTTTACAACAGTTCAGTGGTTAAATGGGTATGCCTCAAATAGTCCCCTAGTTCCTGCAGCAAATTTATTTTATGAAGATTTCCCTTATGCCGATAATACTACCGTAGGTTCTGGCAGTCCTTCAAAATGGACAACAACAAATGGTGCAACTCCTCCGAATTATGCTAAAGTTGTTAGCAACCGGTTCGAAGTTTCAGGGGTTAACAATGCTAAAGATACATTTAAAACGCAAGTCGTTGACATTTCTGCTTACACTTCAGGTGTGAATCTCAATGTCGACCTTGCCGAGAGTGGATCCATGGATGCAAATGATACAATAAGGGTTTATTATAAACTAAATGGAGGGGCTTTAACTCCTTTTACAACCAACCCTTACCATGCGGATGATTTTGGTACCACTCTAATTTCCTCCACAGTTTCCACTATTATTGGGACTGATGTCCAGATTTACGTAATCGTCAAATATGATGGAGCCTCACCCACAACTGAGCTTTATAGAATTGATAACGTAAAAGTTACTCCAACAATTCCACCCCAAACTTTATATATTAATTCCAGTACCGGAGTAATAACCGGCACCCCCACAGAAATTGGGCAGCATGTGGTAGGTGTAAGAGTCAAAGAATACCGGGCTGGTGTTTTCCTAAGCGAAACTATTAGAGATTTTCAATTTAATATTGTTGATTGTCCTCCAAATACTCAGGCTGATATTACGTCATCCGCTTCACAATTTACAGTTTGCCTAGGTTCTGTTCTAACTTTTACAAACGTTACAGATACTGTAACTGATGGTGTTCCTACTTGGAGCTGGAATTTTGGTGATCCGGCCGTAACAAATGATACATCCAACATTAAATTGCCTTCTTACACTTATACTGCTATTGATACCTTCACTGCACGGTTAATAATTAATAAAGGTACGGCATGTGCCGATACCGATTATATTGACGTTTATGTCTTTTCCCCCAATCCCCTTACTGCCTCCACCTCTCCGGACCCTGCGGCCATTTGTTTTGGGCAACTTAGTACCGCTTTGACTGCTTCTGGTTCTGGGGGTGTTACCCCCTATACCTATTCGTGGAATACGGGAGAAACAACCCAATCTATTGTTGCCAGTTCGGTGGGTGTTTATTGGGTGGATGTCACAGGAGGATGTAATTCCGGAAGGGATTCCGTAACCGTTACTCAAAATACAGCTCCGGTTAATGCTGATGCAGGCACCGACCAGACTGTTTGCTCGGTTAGTCCTTCTGTTTCATTGGATGGCACAATTACACAGGCTGATAGTGGAAAATGGAGACTTGGCACTGATGCCGGATTCAGTTTAAGCAGGGATTCCGTTGATAATACCGATACCCCCTCCGCTGCAGAAATTTAGGCCGGAAATGTTACATTGAGATTAATTTCAGCAGGTAACCGGGGATGTCCTGCAGATACCGATGAAATGGTTATTACAATTCTTCCGCAAGCCACTACTTCTGCAGGGGTGGATGCCACGATTTGCAGCGGGTCTGTATACTCCCTTAGTGGAACCAAAGGGGGCAGCGCAACCTCTGTAACCTGGACAACTTCCGGGTCCGGTACCTTTAATGATGCAACTCTTTTGGCGGCCACCTACACCCCTTCAGCAGCCGACATTACCGCAGGGACAGTAACCTTAACGATCACGACCAATGACCCTGCCGGCCCCTGCACAGCAGCGAGTGACGGGATGGTACTTACGATCAACGCGGCAGCCACCGCGAGTGCGGGAGCCGATGCCACGATATGTTCGGGGAGTACGTACACCTTGAGCGGAAGCCGTGGAGGCAGTGCAACAAGCAGTACCTGGAGCAGCAGTGGAACGGGAACGTTTGATAATGCCACCATAGTAGGAGCCACCTACACACCATCAGCTGCCGACATTACCGCAGGGACAGTAACTTTAACGATCACCACCAATGATCC
>JAHEZO010000219.1:0-1858 GCA_023250995.1 Flavobacteriales bacterium
CTTCAACCTTTATCGAAAGTGAAAATGAAAATAGTAAAGTAATCTGGAATACAAGTGCTAACAGCAGTTCCTATACCTTCCCCTTCGGCTACAGCAATGAATATCTCCCAACGGTATTTTCCAAAAACACATCAACCGCAAACAATATTTCAATTTCCACCTGGCATGCTGCCTCGAATTCTCCCCTGCCTTCTGAGGCTACAGGATATCCGCTTGGGAATGAAAGCAACGTTTCGGACCGTTGGTGGACCATTACCCCAAGCGTTACCGCCTCATCAAATATCACTTTTAAATGGCATTCAACCGAAACCGTTTCGGGTACAACAAATACCAGTTACCACTTTAATTCCTCTACCCATGTTTGGGAAGAAATTGTTGGCACTGCAGGAACAAACAGTGTAACTGCAACATGGACAAGTTATAGCGGAGGAGGCGGAGGTTCAGGTGGTGGGGCATTACCCCTTTCCCTTATTTCTTTCGATGCTATTCAAAATGAAGGAAGCGTTCTGCTTGAATGGAAAACTGCCATTGAAGTAAATAATGATTATTTTACTCTCGAAAAATCACAGGATGGAATTAATTTTATTTTACTTGATACCATTGACGGGGCCGGTTCATCCAGCATTTCACTTGCCTATTCTTCCATTGATGCCACCCCATTTTCGGGTACTTCCTATTACAGATTAAGTCAAACGGATTTTGACGGCACACACAAAAACCTTAAAACGGTTTCGGTAAATTTCTCAGGAATTGAAATTATTTCCACATTTCCAAATCCAGCCGAAGATGAAGTAAAATTTTTGGTAAACACCTCCGAAGATATGCATGCCACATATACCATTTATGATATTAAAGGATTGGTGGTTTTATCCGATGAACTTTTTTTACCTAAAGGATTAAATAATCTATTCATTGACGTTTCGCCTCTTACAGAATCCCTCTACTTCATAAAAATAATTTCTGACGATAACAAGTATTACGTGAGGGAGCATTTTGTGAAAAATTGATTTGGATTACTTTTTTTAATCAATAAAAAAACCATCACCGATTTTACCAATTAACAAAGATTTTTTCTGTGCAAATCTGTGGTTACACTTTTTTTTCCGCCTTATTATTTTTAAATTTGAATCGGCCTCATAAAAAAAATTTCACTTAAATTCCTTTCCCATGAAACCTTTCTCGATTTTTAAAATCCTTTTCATACCACTTTTTTTTTTCATGGTCGTTTTCCTTCGGGCAAAACACATGGACTCAAAAAGCAGATTTCGGAGGGTCAAAACGCAATAACTCTTCAAGTTTTTCTATTGGAACCAAAGGATATATCGGGTTAGGCTACTATGGCGGATATCTTAAGGATTTCTGGGAATGGGATCAGGCTACTGACACCTGGACTCAAATGACCGATTTCCCCGGTGAAGCAAGAGACCTTGCCGTTGGATTTTCAATAGGAAACAAAGGCTATTTTGGAACGGGAGTAGGAAATACAATGCAAAAAGATTTCTGGGAATTTGACCAGTCAAACAACCAATGGACTAAAAAAGCTGATTTCGGTGGTGGCGTTCGAGCAGGTGCGGTTGGTTTTGTAATTGGACAAAAAGGTTATATCGGCACAGGTTACGGATCATCGGTTACATCCAAAAATGATTTCTGGGTGTATGACCCCGCAAAGGATACCTGGACCCAAAAAGCAAATTTCGGTGGAGTTCCACGTTATGAAGGTTCTGGTTTTTCTATCAATGGTAAAGGTTACATTGGCATTGGATATTCTTCAGGATTTTATAGTGACTTCTGGGAATATGACCCCGAAAATGATTCCTGGTCAAAAAAAGCAAATTTTGGCGGAATTTCCAGAATGCAG
>JAHEZO010000219.1:1868-6089 GCA_023250995.1 Flavobacteriales bacterium
CAATTCAACCAATGATTTCTGGGAATACAACCCGGCAAATGATTCCTGGACACAACTTGCAAATTTTGATGGAGGAAAGCGTTTTTCTGCCACCGGCTTTTCGATTGGGACATACGGTTACATTGGCACCGGTGACAGCACCAATTGGCTAAAAGATTTTTGGGAATACAGCACCGCAGCAAGTAACTCTGATGAATTAGAAGATAATTCTACTCCTGAGATTTCGGTTTTCCCTAACCCGGCCAAAGGGAAAATAAATTTTGGCATCCAAAAGTTGACGGGAAATATTAATAATTCAGTCGGGGTTTCTGACCTATCCGGAAGGAACTTGTTTTTCACTTCAATAAAACTTTCTCCCAATGGTATGTTTTCCGGATCTATTGACCTCTCCTCCTGTCCTCCGGGAATTTATTATATTTCTTATTTTACCGGAACTAAAACCATCGCCCGAAAACTCCTCCTCATAAATTAGTTTTTTTTATAAACAATTCCTAATTCTCCAGTCCACCCTCCAGAATTCCCTCCCACTTATATTTACCATACCAATTAACAAAACATGATATTTCTCACATTTTTGCCAACTTAAACACTATTTTTGCGTATTTACTAATATGGTTTTTAGCAGGGAATTTAAAATAATTTAAACTGCAAACTAAAAGTGAATATTTAAAATTCCGGCAAAGGCAAAAAATTTATGAATCCGGTGAAAAAAATTTTATTTCCGGTTTTTATTTACATATTTCCGTTTGCTGTTGCAGGACAGAGTACGGCAAATTATACTTTTAATTCCGTTTCCAATGCATCGCTTGCCGACATGTCCTCAGGGACCTCAGACATCCTTACTCCGGGAACTTACAACGGAGATGTGGCCTCTTCCCCAGTTTCAAGCATAGGTTTTGAATTCTGGTTTATGGGCACAAAATACACCCAATTCTCAGTTAACAGTAACGGGCTCATGCGACTGGGAGGAACCGTGGTCAGCAACGATTTTTCGAACGATTTGAATTCTACCGCTGATTTACCAATGATTACCGCATTCTGGGATGATTTGAATCAGAATACCGGACTTACTTCAAAGGTTCATTCAAAGGTCACCGGCTCTTCTCCGAACCAGGTATTGACAATTGAGTGGAAAGATTTCATTTTTGTTTATAATGCATCCACAAACACTTCTTCTAATTTTTCCACTTTTCAGGTCAGGTTGTACGAAACAACAGGTGTTATTGAATTTGTTTATGGGGCCATGGTTAATTCAACCGGCACCACTAACAGCACCATTGCTTCCATTGGGTTTTCAAATGGAAATTCCAATAATAGTTTGTTGTCGGTTACAAGCATTTCCACTCCCGCAGTTACTACCGCTACCGCATCAGTAAACGATTTGCTGGTAAATAATTCAACCGATGGCGCAATTTCAGGCTTAAGTAGTTCTTCCGATGGTTCCCGTGTAAAATATTCTTTCACACCTCCCATTCCGGTTGCTCCAACCGGGCTTACATTTACATCCGTAACCGCTTCGGGGATGACATTAAATTGGAATGACAATTCAAGCAATGAAGTAAAGTTTGCCATTTATAACTCAACCGATGGAAGCAGTTACTCCTATGTAAACACCGTGGCTGCAAATACCTCCACTTATGCCGCATCGGGCCTTAGCTGCGGGACAACATACTATTGGAAGGTGTATGCAGTTTCTGAGGGTGGTTTCAGCAACGTAGTTTCCGGAAATCAATCCACGGTAAATAATTTTTCTAATTATTCTTTTTCCGCCTCCAGCGGAACTTATTCCTATCTTACCAGTCCGGTTTCAACTTTAATTGATGTAACACAGGATGAGGCCTGGGCCGACAACTCAGATGCAGGGGTAGATATTGGATTTGACTTTTGGTATCTGGGAACCAAGTACACCAAATTTGGTGTGAGCAGCAACGGTTGGATGGCTCTTGGAGCAACCTCGGTAAACCTCACTGTGGCAACTGCCATTAATAATCTAAGCTCAGGAGGAACGGTAAGGCCCATCATTGCTCCTTTATGGGATGATTTAAAAACCGGAACAGCCGGATCAGGAGGAAAAGTTCAGTATGAATTACAGGGAATTTCGCCCAACAGAATTCTGGTAGTGGAATGGTTGAATATGAGGTGGCAATGGTCAAGCTCCGATCCATGTATTTCATTTCAGGCAAAATTGTATGAAAACACCGGTACCATTCAATTTGTTTATAAGCCGGAAACATACGGAACAATTACTCCAAGTGCTTCCATCGGAATTTGCGGCCCTTCCACCGGTTGCGGAAATTTCATTTCAGTGGATGCCACCTCCAGTACTTCGAGCCCGGCAACAAGTTTTTCTTCGGAAACCACCTCTAACGGAACTAAACCTGCCAGTGGCCAAACCTACACCTTCGGGCCTCCTGTTCCTGCCGCACCCACCGGCTTAACATTTAGTGCAATTACTACCACCGGAATGACTTTGAACTGGACGGATAATTCCACCAACGAAATGAATTTCGATATTTGGTATTCCACCGACAATAGCAGTTTCACCGAACTCGCCACTGTACCATCTACCTCTACTAATTCCACAGGAACAACGTACAACTATGCTGCAACGGGTTTAATTTGCGGCACCACTTACTACTGGAAAGTTTATTCAATTTCAGATGGGGCTTTTAGCAATGAATTGGCAGGATCGCAGGCCACAAACAATGCTCCCTCTCCGGGAACGTATTCCGTTGGCCCCACAGGAAATTATGCCTCTATCGGGGCAGCCCTCACCGCAATTGGTTGCGTGGGTTCACTCACAGGTAATTATATTTTTGAATTTCAATCAACTTATGTGAGCACGGTTGAAACGTTTCCTCTATCCATCACTTATATTAACCCCGGGACCGGAAATTACACAGTTACATTCAGGCCAGCATCGGGTGTTACCGGTAGAACCATAACCAGCTCAAATACCACTGCAACCATTTCAATGAGCGGAGCAGTAAACATAATTTTTGACGGAAGGCAGGGAGGCACAGGAACAAATCAGGAACTGACTATTTCGAACTCTGCCGTAACTTCAACAGGATATTCCATTCAGCTTTTAAATGATGCCAACAACAACATATTCAGATATTGCAAGATTTATGGAAATGGCGGAGCCAACACTGCCACTTCAGCCACTGTGGTTTATTTTGGTACAACCACAGGAACACTGGGGAATGATTACAATAATTTTAGCAATTGCGACCTGGGAAAAAATGCAAACGATGTGGTGAATATTGTTTACTCCTCCGGAACCTCCGGTATTGACAACGACAACAATACTTTTTCCGGCTGCACCATTCACGATTTTTACAAGGCAGCTACCGCCCACCAGGGTATTTATATCAGTTCAAATAATACCGATTGGGTAATTTCTGATAACAGCTTTTATACAACCACAGCATCAATTACCGGAACTGCAGCGGTTTCCTCGGCAATAAAAATTGACAACACATCAGGAAATAACTTTACCATTTCGGGAAACTATATTGGCGGACAGTCTGCATCCGCAGGTGGAAGCCCCTGGACGGTGAGTACCGGTTCATCCACTACTTATACATTTATCGGAATAAATTTAAATGTGGGAACTACCACAGCCTCCAGCGTTCAAAACAACATCATTAAAAATTTTTCATGGAATTCGAGCAGCACAAGCACTTCTCCCGGAGTGTGGTGCGGAATAAATATTACAGCCGGAAATGTTAATGTGGGAACTTCAACGGGAAATACAATAGGAAGCAATTCCGGCACCGGGTCGGTTTCCTCCAGAGTTACGGTCAGCAGTGGTTTGGTTACAGGCATAAATTCATCAGGCACCGGAACCATTTCCATCAATAATAATAATATCGGATCGATTACAACTACTACCTCCTCAGCTTCTGTTGTACATGGGATTGTTGGAATCCAAATCAGCGGTGCCTCCGGAACTATTACCATATCGGGAAATATTATTGGAACCACTTCAACTGCCAACAGCATTAATGCAAGTGCTGCTGCAGGTTCAACTACCACGGTGCAGCAGGTATCAGGAATCAGCAGTTCCAATGGAGGAACTTTAACAATTTCGGGAAATACCCTTGCCAATATCAACAACGCCCATACTGCGGCCGTAACTACAAACGAGTTTGTGGGGATAGAAACCACTTCAGGAACCAATACCATCAGCTCTAATACCCTTTACACCTTTTCTTC
>JAHEZO010000220.1 GCA_023250995.1 Flavobacteriales bacterium
TTTCATATTCTTTCCAACACAGTACGGATCAAAAGGTCAATTGATTTGTGGGTGTTTTTGCTGTATTGTTTTATTATCCGGTTGGCAATAATAGCACAAACAGTGCAGCAATTATGGCCTAAAGCCCGCCCAAGACCATATAAGGCGGAAGTCTCCATTTCGAAATTTGTAATTTTCAAAGGCGAAATGTTTTTTTTAAAATTTGGTTTTGGGGAAAATGAGGTAAGTTTTTCATTCAGATTTTTTACCGAGGGCTTAAGCCGGAGGATTCTTCCTTGCGGTCCGTAAAACCCGGGAGCGGTTACAGTGATCCCTTCCCGCATTCCCGCTCCAATTCTTTTAATCAGCAATTCTGAACCTTGTACAATGTAAGGTTTGCTCAGGGGACTGCTCCATCCTGTATGGCGAATAAAATCCTGCTCGATATTTTTTTCCTGAAAATTTTGCTTTAAATGATAAAAACTCATCAGGTTATCTATTCCGAGGCCGAATTCCGAAACAACAAAGGAATCAACCGGAATTTCTTTTTGAAGAGCCCCTGAAGTTCCTATCCTGATAATGTTCAGATTTTTCTTTTTCTCTTTTATCCTCCTTGTTTGCAAATCAATGTTAACCGCAGCATCCAGTTCGTTCAGAACAATATCAATATTGTCGGGGCCAATCCCCGTGGAAACTACTGTAATTCTTTTCCCCTTAAAAAATCCGGTATGAGTAACAAATTCCCTGTGTGAAAGTTTATATTCAACCTTTTCAAAATAATCCGATATTTTTTTTACTCTTTCCTGGTCACCAACCACAATTACATTATCAGCAACATGTTCAGGCCTCAGGTTAATGTGATAAACACTCCCATCAGGGTTTAGTATTAACTCAGATTCGGATATTGATTTAGGGGTTTTCACATTATAGGTTAATGATCATAAGCCGGGCAGCCAGTAGCTTTAGATAAATCCTGGCCGGGAGGGCAGGACGAAAAGCCCAGCATAATTTCTCTGGATTGGGAGGCCCCAAGGCGAATTCCGGAGAGAATGTAATCGTAAGACAAAGCGAGGGTAAGTAACTTCTTATATTTAAATTGAAGCATTCCTATTATGGCATCGTTATACCTGTAAGAAAGGCCAAAGCCAATCTGATTTTTTACAAACATCATGAAGCTTAAATCAACTGCTGGTGGAGCGAAAAACGCAAATTTCAAATTTACAGAAGGAAGATATGAATAATAATAAGCCTTTGATTCTATTCTTCTTCCCATCATAAAATTAATGTGGGGAACAAGTTTTGAAGGAGTCCCTATTTTCTTTTTCCCAAGCTGGATTTTATTTTTATAAATCTGCCTCACCGATAAATCGAAAAAGTTCTCTTTCGAATATAATCTTGCTCCGGTAACCAAATCCGGAACAACGATCACTCTTTCAGAAAAGGTAAAAGCGGGGTCACTTGCATCAAAAAGCCCATTGGAGGCAGATATCAATTTTATCCCGGTGAAAATTCCGAAGGAGGCAGTGTAACCCTCGGCTACCCTGAGGTGAAATGAGTAAGATGGATAAAAGGCCTCCGTTTTCATAAACTCCTGTTTATCCTGTTCAAGATAAAAACCAGCCCCATGCCAACTGTTTCTGAAAGGCTTTTTTCCGAATATTTTATTGGTACTCAAAAATGTTGTTTGTGGGGCATTGGGAAATCCAATCCATTGTTTCCTTTGGCCAACCCTAATTTCCAGACAACTTCCTTTGTTTACAAAGGCAGGGTTTATGCCATAATTATTAAAAAGATAATTAGAATACTGTGGAAGTTGCTGGGCTTTTGTAGAAATAGGCATAATAAAAAAAAGAAAATAAACAGCCACCTGAACTCCAAAAGGAAAAAATAATAAATAAATTTTTTCAAGTTGCGATGAACTTTGCGAAAATATGTTTGACTTAAATTTCATTCTGAAAATTATGATGCCGGAAATAATTTATCTCAAAATTGTAACATTTCCATATAATAACCCATCCTTATCTTTTTTGTTTTCTTTATCCTTGTAAATGATATAAAAATATATTCCGTCAGGTATGAGTTTTCCCTCCCATACCTCGTTTACATTATCGTAACCATCCCCGGTATATACCCTCTGGCCCCAACGATTGTAAACTATGACCTTGTTTTCAGGGAATTTTTGGGCGTTTTGTAAAATCCAAATATCATTTATTCCGTCCCCGTTAGGTGAAAATTTCAAATCTGGCTTTATCAATTCATCACATTCAGCTTCAACCACATAGCCTTCCGATTTTTTTGAACAATTAAATTTATCAGTTACAGTAACAGAATAAGATCCGGGAGTCAAATTGGAAATTTTACTCGTGCTTTCACCAGTGCTCCAGGTATAAGAAAATGGTTCAGATCCTCCTTCAACAACTGCTGAAATGGTACCTAAATTTCCGCATTTTACATCTGTTGTTTCCAGTGAAAGACTGGAGATGTCGGGTGAACTTGGTACCGTAAAGGTAGCAGTGTCTTTGCAACCGGCATTATCCGTAACAATTACCGAATCAGTACCCTCGCACAACCCGGTGGCAGTGGCCGAATTCTGAGATGGGCTAACATTCCAAAAATAGGTAAAAGGCATTTGTGTTGAGGTAAATTGAACCGTTGCGCTCGAATTGCAGTCATTACCGCAAATAACCTCAACCGTTACTGTGGCCAAAGGGGATGTACCAAGAGTAATTGTTCCATTTGCCGAAGTGTTGCAGCCTGCGGAATCTGTGATTATCACTGAATAAATTCCGGGACATAGGCCCGTTGCAGTAGAGTCAGTTTGAACCGGGGAAGTACTCCAGAGATACGTTTTGGGAGATGGTCCTGAAGAAAGACTTGCTGAAGCTGAGCCCGAACCTGAAACATTACCAATACATGGGCAAAGGGCCGGAATAATAGTAACACTTGCGGTGGCTGGTTGTAAAGTACTGATAATTACAGAAGATGAGGTGTCACAGCCGGAAGCATCCGTTACCGTAACTGAAAAGGTATCATTGCACAAACCCGTTGCAGTTTGAACCGACTGAACGGGAGAAGTACTCCATGCATAAGAATAAGGCGTTTTCCCCCCTGACAAAGAAGCCGTGGCTGTTCCATTGCAGGCATTATTGCATTGTTGATTGGTGGATGTTATTGAAACAGTAGCAGGCGGAAGGGAATCAACAGTAACCGTTTCAAGAGCAAAACATCCGGTGGAATCTGTAATGGTTACATTATAACTCCCGGGACATAGCCCTGAACAGGCTGAACCGCTGCACACTCCAGTTGACCACTGGTATGTATATGGTGAAATTCCGTTATTGGTAGAAACAGAGGCAAAACCATCACAATTTGATTTGCAAAGTACTCCTGCAGTTGAATCACTGATGACCCATTGTACAGCATCACCAAAAACAGAAATCTGAAAATTAGTCTGATTGGAAGCCGACCCATCAATCATTACCCAATAAAAAGTATTTGGTAAAAGGGTTGTTGAAGAAAGGGATAATGAAACCAAAGAATCTTTTCCACAATTCAAAATAGTGTAACCGGAGGTGTCGCAGGAAATGGTGGATGACAATAAAACTCCATCAAGCGCCCCTGTAAAACTGGTTACTGAAACCATTGCTTTCCCTCCTAAACCATTGGTAACAAATTTAAACCAAACGGAATTTGAAACATTAAAACAAAGATTTCCAAATCCGCAATCGCCATCATTTCCGGTACACTGAGCTGTGGCGTTTATATTATTTGCCGAAAATTGAATGTTTGGACAAAGTGTAGGTGCATTGGAGCAAAAATCATTGGAGGGTATTTGTGCAGTGAGAAAGGTAAACGGAAGCAAAAAAATGATTAAAGGGAAAATAATGCTAATCCTAAGCCCTGAAATTTTCATTCGCACAGCCATTCTGATTTATCGGGGTAAAAATTATTTTTTAAAAAAGTTAACAAATTAATTTTAATCGCAAAGCTGATTCACCAATTCTTCTGCAATGTAACTTCCAAGCTCTACGGCTTTTTTCCAATCTGTACAGGCACCGGTTTTATCCTTTGAATGATATTTTGCCGCCCCTCTTGAAATGTACGATTCTGTAAAAAAAGGATTTATTTCAAGAGCAGAATTATGATCTTCAACGGCCCCCTGATAATCTCCTTTCAGCTCCTTCCAGTAACCGCGATTATAATATGCTTTTCCGTAATCGGGTTCCAGGTCAATGGATTTATTTAAGTCTTTGATGGCACTTTCATAATCCTCCAAAAAACCCTTGGAGAGGGCCATGTTATAATATGCCTTTGCAAAATAGGGTTTTAATTCAATCACCTTATAAAAATCTGAAATGGAAGCAGGATAATCTCCATAATAGGCATTTGCCAGAGCCCGCTCATAATAGGCATCTGAATTTTTTGAATTAATTTTAATGGCTTTTGATAAATCTTTAATAGCTTTTGAAAAATCTTTCGCCTTAATCCTTGCAGTTCCTCTGGAAGAATACGCCATATCTCCTTTTGGATTTACTTCAATTGCCTTGGTGTAAAAATTAATGGCCGCTTCAAAATCACCTGAATCGGATTTTTGAGCACCCAGAGCCATAAATTCCTCATAAGTTTTTTGGGAACTTACCTTAAATGAAATAAAGTAAGACAGAAATAAAAAATAAAAAAATATTTTTTTATTCATTCTCTGATAATTAATTGAAAGCAAATTTGAGAAATAAATTTGAATATGTGATAAATTAATTTTGGTTACAGATTAGAATTTGGGTACCGGTAAAGCAAAAATTTATTCATGCAAACTCCATATATTTGCCATGAATGAAACCCGATGATAAGATAGCTGTGGTTGTGCCTGCTTACAACGAGGAAGATTGCATTGCCCAGGTAATCCGAAACATAAATTCCGCAGGAGAAAAAAGCGGATTAAATTTGAAAGCTGTTGTAGTTAATGATTGTTCAACAGATAAAACAGGTGAAATAATTTTGAATGAAAACTGCATTGCTTTGAATTTAGCCGTAAATCTTGGCATTGGGGGTGCCATGCAGACCGGATATAAATATGCTTTTGAAAACGGTTTTGAATATGCCATACAGATTGACGGGGACGGGCAGCATCCTGCAGATGAGATTCCGAATTTAGTTAGGCATCTCCGGGAAAATGGTCTTGATGTTGTAATCGGCTCAAGGTTTATTTCCGGGGAGGGTTTTCAATCAACTTTTTTAAGGAGAATTGGAATAAATTATTTTAAATTTCTGAATCGTTTTTTTTGCGGTACAAATATTTCCGACAGCACTTCAGGTTTCAGGATAATAAATAAAAAAGCCCTTGAATTAGTTTGCGATTACTACCCCGATGAATATCCTGAGCCCGAAGCAATCCTTTTGTTTTCTGTAAATAATTTAACGATTGGTGAAATACCCGTGGTTATGAAAGAAAGACAGGGAGGAAAATCATCCATTCAATCTTTTGGGTCTGTTTATTATATGTTTAAAGTTAGTTTGGCAATTTTTTTTACTTTTATCAGGATGAAAAAAAAAATAAATTAGAAAATTATTAGTAGAAATTTTTAATTAGTAAAAAATGGAAGAAAAGGAAATTTTTACTGTTATCATTCACCGAAACCAAAATTAAATATGCAGCGTATTCAAACCATCGCAATTATTGCAAGTATTTTATTTCTGCTTTATATCGGGCGGTTAATAGTAAAAGGTAAGTTGCGTGAAGAGTATGCCATTGTATGGATAATCTGCACACTTCTGCTTATCATTTTTTCCTTCTGGACCGAAGGATTTGAACTCCTCTCCCACTACCTTGGGGTTTATGCTGCACCCAATCTGATTTTTACGGCTGCAATTTTTGCCATTTTTATTTATTTGCTTCACTTGTCGGTAGTGGTTTCCAAGCTTCAACAGCAAAACAAAAAGCTTG
>JAHEZO010000221.1:0-1144 GCA_023250995.1 Flavobacteriales bacterium
CCCCGGTTACTTTATAAATATCCAATCCTCCCAGGCCCGGAAATCCGTTTGAACTGTAATAAAGAGTCCTTGTTTCATTGTCGTAAAAAGGAGTCATTTCATCGCCAATGGAGTTGATTTTCCCTGCATTTTTCGGAGAGGAGAAAGCCTGTTTTTTTTCGTCATAAGAAGTGTACCAAATATCCAACCCGCCTTTGCCGCCTTTTCTGTCGGAGACAAAATAAACCGTTTCCTGGTTTTTCCTCGAATCGGTTCCAACGGCAGGCTGGGTGGAAGTGAAATCGGGGAGATTTATTTCGTTATTTAATTTTTCGGGATCCGACCATTTGCCGTTGTCGTTTTTGCTTAAAAAGATGGAACAAATCATTTTATTCTGGAAATTTTTTTCACAACGGGTAAAATAAAACCTTTTTCCATCAGGGGAGAAAGCCCCGTTGCCAGTATTGGCTTTTTCAGTGTTAAACGGCCCATCCAGTTCTCCGTTGAAAACCCAGGAGGTATCGGCTTTTCGGGCAGTATAGAATTTTTTGTGCGGAATGGCCACCGTGGTATCAACGGCCGAATAATAAACTATAGTATCACTTCTTAGCGATGCAAAAATCATATTTTTTTCATCCACGGGAATAGGCGAAAATTCTATATGTGCTTTGTTGATGGAGGTGTCGAGGTGTGTAATAACTGCTTTTACAGGAGTGTCAATCAGATTTTTTGCAATCTCATTTCCAAGCATTTCATTTTTAAGTGATTTTTTAAAAAAATTATCCTTTTTCTGTTTACTTGTTTCCTTTTTGTATTTCAAAAAAGTTTCGGTAGATGCCTCATATTCTCCCATTGCTTTTTGCATTAGGGCATGGTAATAAAGGGCTTCGGGATAGCCGGTGGGGTCTTTTTCGTACACTTTTTCAAACCATTCGTTGGCTTTTTTGTAATCACGAGCCCGCAGGTAAAGGTTTGCAATTTCAAAAGCAATATCGTTTTTCTCAGGTTTCAGTTTGGCATACAGTTCATAATATTCGGCTCCCTTATAAATATCGCCTACGCGAACGGCATTTTTTGCCATGTTCAGTATCTGAAATGGTTTTAGCTGTCCAATGCTGTCGCGGTAAGCAATGGTATCCACTGCATCCTGGCCTAAAAGAGAGAG
>JAHEZO010000221.1:1154-5920 GCA_023250995.1 Flavobacteriales bacterium
AAGAGAGAGGGAAAAAAAAACAGAAAGAAAAAAAAACATTCCTGACTTAAAAACCCTGAGGGATAAAATTCGTAACGAATCCGAGTAATAACTATAAAAAATTATTTTCATTTATAAAGCTTATTCTCTTATTTAAGTTGATAATATCTCCTCAATCCCTGTCGCAGGGAATAGAAATATTCTGCAAAAGGGTGCTTGGCCCCACGTAAATTAATGATACTTCAAACCCTCCGCGTTTTTTAGTTGCAGCGTTTAAGTCAGAAACATTTACATCATAGGCCACTCCCACATTCATCCTTTTGAACTGAGCCCCTATTATTGCTATGGCAGCATCATTATTCCTTTTTATTCCGTTTCTTAAGAGAAATCCACCATAAACATATTGAATCTTTATTGGGTTTTTGGGTAAACGGTAAGCCAGGTTTGTTCCCTCTAGAAAATCGTTGGCTTTTTTGTGGGTCATGATAAGAATATTCGGCATTAAAAATATTTTAGGGGTTAAAATTATTTTACCCCCAAGATGAAAAACTTTTCGCATGGGTAAACGACTTTCATCATTTTTAATAAGGGTTTCGTTGGGATAGTTAAAATGATAAAGGGCAAATCCTGCTTCCGGTTCGTAGATTCCGAATTTTCCGGCCCAGATAACACCTGCATTAAAATCAAAATATGATTTTTTTTCAATTGATGCACCGGAGTAGGGCATTTCAGAATCGTAAAATCCATCTTTCGAATTCCATTGCTCAGGGAACGACAAACCTTCTTTTTTTAAACCTCTGTTTACATATCCTCCCTGAAAACCAAAGTGAAAGTTGTTGCCCATAATTGTTTTATGATATCCGGCTGAAAGGTAAAGTTTATTTAAGCTTAGGTTGTAAAAACCACTGCGGTCGCTTTCAATTACAAAACCGGCTCCGATTTGTTCATTGAAAAGATAAAACTGCTGCTCGTAACCTGCTGCAATAGTCTGGAAAGGTTTTTTTTGAAGTACCACGGGCCATTGCTTTCTTAAAATATTTGAAAAACGCCAATCGCCATTGTAATTGCCGGTGTTGGCAGGGTTAAGAGTGAGGGGCGAAGCATAAAATTGGGAAAAATGGATATCCTGCGCAGAACAGGAGGTAAAATCAAAGTTCCGATTTCCAGGGAAAAAGGCAAAAGGGAAAAGAATAAAAGTAAAAAAGATTTTTATCAAATTTTTTTTCATATTTTATTTTCCTTCAAAAAATCCAATATTTCATTTTTTGTAACCATTTATCTTTGAACCTCATTATCTAATCAGCAACAAATAGCCCGTTTTTACAATCGGTTCCTTGCTGAGGTATGTTTCTGCTTTCAGGGTATAAACATAGGTATCCATATTTTGTAATTTTCCAAGATAGGTTCCATCCCATCCCTGCTTAAGGTCACCCGGGTTTTCATAAACCATTTGTCCCCAACGGTTGTAAATTTTAAATTCAAGCAATTGCTTTATTCCCCAGCCATTGGCATAAACAACATTATTTACCTCTGCCTGCGGAGTAAATGCATCGGGTACATCAATGGTGCTGTCCGGATTTACCTTTATCTCGTAGGTGGAAGTAACAGAAAAACAACCAAGGTTATCTTCAACTACCACTGAATACAGAATGGTGTCGAGCGGTTGTGCTGTTGGATTGGGGCATGTTGCACATGAAAGCCAATTGGTAGTTGGTGTCCAGGTATAAGTGTAGTTTGGTCCTAGATCAAAATTCATAGGGACCTCAGCTCCAATGTGGATGGTTGTGTCAAGATCTTGTTGTGGGGGCATCTGGTAAATAATTACTTCTGCGGTATCGGTGTCTTCGCAACCATTATTATCAGTAACAGTTACAGTGTAAATGGTTGTTTGGGGTGGAGAGGCCATTGGCATTGCATCCGTGGGATCGCTCAGCCCTGTGGTTGGATCCCATAAATAGGTGAGGCCTCCGGTTGAATTTATTTGAATGCTGTCTCCGGCACAGGTATCATTTCCGATTGCGGTTGCAAAAGGTAATGGAAAAACTATCAATTGCTTTTTGATGGTGTCGTTGCACCCGGTGGCTACATGTTTTATATTTAATTCAACTTCAAAAGTATCGGGATAAGGGTATGTATGGATTTTATCTCCGCTTCCGCTGGAGGTGGTGTTATCCCCAAAATCCCATGACCAGAAGTCAGCAAGGGATGAAGACTGATTGATAAAAGTATTGGTGAATCCGAGACAATGGGTGGTATCCACCCCGTTATTATCGTTATCAGTTATATCAAAATTGGCTATTACCTGATATATATAAACATTTTTAATGGCAGATTTTTTACAGGTAGAATCAGCTCCCCAGTATAGCAAAGTAGCAATTGTTTGTCCGTTGGGCGGGTGATAATCGTAAACATGAGTCACTGAGTCGGCTCCTGTTGAATCCGAATATCCATCCCCGAAATCCCACTGCCAAACAAAAACATCCGTGGTGTCTTTTATGTTAAAAGCAATGCTGTCTCCCCTGCAAATTGTGTCTGGGGTAAGGGCGAAATCAGCAATGGGACCCACGAGTGAAATGGAACCGCTTACGGTATCTTTACAACCAAAGGAAGTAGAAACAATCAGAGAGATCGGATAAATTGTTGGGGTGTTGCAATTACGGGTAACCACCGAATCGTTCAATACCGAGCTTCCGGTTCCAAGGTTCCAGATATATTGATTAATGTTTGAATTGCTGTAATGGGAAGTATCGTGAAACTGAGGTTGCTGCGGATAACAAAGCACAATGGATGTATCAACAATTACTGTATCCCCGTTTTCATTAACAGCTGTAACATAAAAGCCTGCAACAGGGTAGCTTTGCACATGAATATAATTGTCAATTTTTTTTGTTCCGGTGCATCCTGCGCTATCCGTAACTGTGAGGGTAACTGCAAAATCTCCGGCAGTATCATAAACATGAACCGGTGTTTTAATGCTATTCGTGCCTCCTTCTCCAAAATCCCATTGGTAAAGAATTCCGGGCGTTGAATTAACCGCATTAAATTTTACCGAGTCCCCAATGCAAAGTTGCCTTTCCTGAACGGTATTAGGAGTACTTGAGAAACTGGAATCGGGAAAAGAAATCCGAATAAACTTGCTAATGGAGTCGGCACAACCTAAACTGTCGAGCACCGTCAACGTAACTTTAAACAAACCATCATTGATAAATGAACTATAGGTAAATGTAGGGTTTTGCAAAAAAGAATTATCAAAAAATCCTCCCAAGGGCCCGTTTTGCTGCAAAGACCACGACCAGGTATTCCAAACCCAGGTTTGAAGTCCGGTATCAGCTACGGTGGAGTCGGTAAACTGGATGGTAGAAGGAAGGCAGGCCAATATAGTATCTTCCAAACCAAAATATCCTACCGCTGTATCCATCACAAAATCGGCATCAATTTTATGAACCAGCACCGATTTAAATGTAGTATCAGTGCAACCATTGGTATCTCTAACTATTAATCGAACCGTTACAAAACCTGCGGTATCAAAGGAGTGGCTCATAAATGGGCTTTCTGACCCAACCGGTGGGGTGTTATCCCCAAAATCCCATCTGTATCCTCTATGGCAATAAGCGTAAACATCCACTGAATTTGAAGCGTCCAGACCGGCCGGCACTGCTGAACAGAATAAACTGTCGGGTCCGATTACGGCTTTAATATCCCGGACTCTTACGATTATTGTATCTGTAGAGGGAGGGCAGCCGGAAGTATTGCTGTATGCGGTTAGGATAACCGAATAATCACCGGTTGCACTATAAGTGTGTGAAGGATTGGAATTGGTTGTCTGAAGAAATGTAATTCCGTCACCAAAATTCCAATCCAGCAAATCGTACCCTTTCGAATCACTTAAAAAGGAGTAAACAAAAGGAGAATCGCAATCGGCTTCAAAGCTTAATCTGGCGATAGGACCTTTCACCTCGATCATGTTAGTAAAAGTAGTATCAGAGAAGCAACCGTTATAACCAACCGTGAGTGTAACATCAAAAAAACCAACATCAGAGCTGTAAGCCCATTTTGGGTTGGGGTCTTCATGGCAGGCCCACATCAGAATTCCGTCAGTAACATAATGCCAGGTGTCTACTGAATCGGAAAGAGGGGTAAGATCGGTGAACTGAACAGAATCACCCGGGCATACCTGTACAGGTGATGCTGAAAAATTTGGAGTGGGCGGCTTGCCAACTTTAATTTGTATGGTATATGAAGTGTCAATACAACCCTTTGAATTTGTAATAATCAAATAGGCAAAATATTCACCGGCCTGGGTGTAGGTATGAGGAACGGTATCGGATAAAGTTGAGGATGCCCCATCTCCAAAAATCCATTTCCAGTTAACAATGGGTTCCTTAGAAATGCTTGAATCATAAAAGGTAACCGTTAGAGGCTTACAACCCGCAATGGTATCGGGCATAAAAATGGCGGTGGGTTTATAAAGAGTGTCATTGGAAGTAACAGTGGTGTCGTCCTGGCATCCGTGCGGACTGGTGACCAAAAGATAATCGTCAAAAAGTTCCTCCCAGTGTACTGTGTAGCGGTTGGTATCAAGAGGGAAAATAATATTTACCGGATTTTTTACCGAGCTGATGCTATCGTTTCCAAAGGACCAGTCCCATTGGGCACCATTAACAGAATTATTTGTGTAAGTAACGGTGAACGGAACTCCGCAGCTATAATCAGGGACAGTGGTAAAACTTGCATGAACTCCGTCTACATAAATTGTAATGGTGGTATCGCTGGAGCAGGAAAGACCG
>JAHEZO010000067.1 GCA_023250995.1 Flavobacteriales bacterium
TCTTTAGCAGTTTAGAATTTTCTTTATTGGTCATTGGAATTTATTTGCAATTTGATTATTGTTATTTGTAATTTGAAATAGAGATGTGCGTAACATCAGTTATTAATATTTTAACAAAAAACAAAAATTTTATTTTATTTCCGATTTTATCCTTTTTTGCAAAATGGCAATTCCGGTCACCCCAAGCAACACCAATGAAACGGCAATAATTTCGGCTTGGGTAATGGCGAAACTTCCAATGTGGTACTGTGTATTAATTCTGATTTTTTCGATTGAAAAACGTTCGAGTCCGTTTAAAATAAGGTATAAGCAAAAAAAGGATCCGGCTTTAAGATTTACTTTTTTTCGAATGGACCAAAGCAAAAAAAAGAGGCCAATGCAAATTACGGCTTCATAAAGAGGTGTGGGAAAAACAGGAAATTCAAGAGCAAAACAGTGAGGCCCTTCGCAACCTTCAATAGGAATTCCGGAACTAATAACATTATGAGGATAATTATAGGCCCAGGCCCAATCGGGTAAAAAAGAAAGGAAACCAGGTTTGGGAGATAGGTTATCAATTCCCCAGTCCCCATCACCAGCAAACTGGCAGCCCAAACGGCCAACTCCATAAGCGAGCATCATGGCGGGGGCACTGGCATCAATTACGTGAAAAACATTCAACCCCTGTTTGTGGGCGTAATATATTACAGCGCCTCCTCCTAAAATCAACCCCCCGTACATGGTAAGTCCGCTGAAAAATGAATTAGCAGAAGCAAACATTCCGGAAATTTCTGATGGATTTTCAAGGAAGTGAAAAATTTTGGCACCCAGTAAACCAAAAATAGCAGCATAAACGGTCATGTTTCCAACTTGTTCATGGGGACGGATTTTTTCTTCCACCCATTTTGGTTGTGGAAGTTCTTCTTTCTTTTTTTCTTTGTACCGGAGATAAACTGCCAAAATTGAGGCGGCCAATCCGCCCAGAAAATTTCCTTTTAAAGAAATTAATGCCAATTGAGGATTTTCAACAAACGCGGAATAGTTGAAAACGGCAAACAGAATTTTATACCCAAGGATAAAACCCACCACCCCGGAAGTTGCCAGTTCAGTCAGAGTTGCTTTTTGGCCTTTTAATACTTTTTTACTGGTTGGAAACAACAATCCAATCTCTTCCATTCTTTTCAGATCTTTCGCCCAGAAAAAGGCACCCAGGAGAAATGATATGGCCACAAAAAAGCCAAAAGTCTGAATTGGAAGCGGAAGATAAATTCCAAACAAATCGTTAATTAAATCGGAAATAGAAGGATACATGATTTATTTTTGTTTAATTTAAAATCCTATCTAAACAAAAAAATTAAGCAGGCAAAAGAGATTCAACCGGTAATATCTGAGGGACAAAAAATAAACCATCCCGGTCAACTTCTTCCAACTTAAATTTTGCAATTCTGTTTACCAGCGAAGGATTATATTCTGATTTAACACGCAAATAATTTTCAGTAAATCCATACATAAACCCTTCGCCATTCAGGTTGTTAAAATTTACTGCTTCCCCACTTTCATCGGTTAAACCGGGAATTATTTTTCCTTCAAAAAGAACATTCAATTCTTTGCCAATGTTTTGACGGTAAAAATTCTGTTTCTTTTTTTCGGAAAGGATCTGGAGCATTTTATTTCTTTTGTTTCTTTCGGCAATGGGAACAATTTCATTCATTCTCACAGCAGTGGTATTTACCCTTTCAGAATAGGTAAAAACGTGCAAATAAGAAATATCCAATTCATTTATAAAATTATATGTTTCAAGAAAATCATCTTCCGTTTCTCCGGGAAATCCAACAATTACATCCGCGCCAATGCAACAATGAGGAATAAGTTTTTTTATTTTTTTTATCCTATCGGCATACAATTCTTTTTCGTACCTCCTTCTCATTTGGTTTAATATTTTGTTTGAACCGGATTGAAGAGGGATGTGAAAATGGGGGGCAAATTTCTTAGAAGCAGCAACAAATTCAATAATCTCATCAGTTAACAAATTGGGTTCAATGGATGAAATACGAAACCTTAATTCTCCCTCCAAATGTTTTTCATTATCGGAGGAAAGGGTATCCAATTCCTTAATTAATTCCAAAAAAGAACCATTTTGGTTTTTGTCTTTTTTTTGTTGAGGCATTTCAGGCCTCTCATTTGAATTTTGGGAGAAAATACTTTGCCCAAAATCACCAATATTTACTCCGGTAAGAACAATTTCTTTAACCCCTGTTGCAATTACCTCCCTGGCAACTTTAATAGTTTCAGCTACAGAATTACTTCTGCTTCTTCCTCTGGCCAGGGGAATAGTGCAAAAGGAGCAAAAATAGTCGCAGCCATCCTGCACCTTTAAAAAAGACCTGGTTCTATCCCCTTGTGAAAAAGAAGGAAAAAATTCTTTCACCTCTTTTATTTCACTGTAAATTATTCTCCCGGTTTTTTCTTTTTCAAGGTTCGAAACATAATCAAGTATGTTAAATTTTTCGTTGGCACCCAAAACCAAATCAACCCCATCCATTGAGGCAACTTCATTCGGTTTTAATTGAGCATAACAACCTATTACCACAACAAATGCTGCAGGATTTTGCCTTAAGGCTTTCCTTACAATCATTCTGCATTCCTTGTCGGCATTATTAGTTACAGAGCAGGTATTAATAACAAAAATGTCGGGAGAATCAAAGAAATCCACTTTTGCAAATCCATTGTTTTCAAATAACCTTGCAATGGTAGAGGTTTCGGAAAAGTTAAGCTTGCACCCAAGAGTATGAAAGGCAACTTTTTTAAATTGATTCATGGAATTTTCTTCAAAAAAAATTTATAGAGAGCAAAGTTAAAATTATTTCTGAGGGATTATGGTTGTAGGAAAGGTTTCAAGGAATGGAAAATGGAAAAGGGAAAATGGAAAAGGGGAAAGGTAAAATGGAAAATGGAAAATGGAAAATGAAAGGGTTTAAAATTTTCAAGGGAAAGGCAATAGGCCATAGGTAAAAGTCAGGGGCAGATTTTCTTGATGATGGTTAGAAGTTTTTACTTAAAAAGTAATCCTTAATAGTATTTGTTTTTAAATTTGTCAGAAATATTGTTTTCTTATTATCTTTGCTCATAAAGAATAAAAAAATATGAACTTCAGAACCGAACAAAGGGATAAATATACCGTTGTTTCCCTGCTGGTTGAAAAACTGGACGGAACAATTTCACCCTCCCTTAAATCAGAATTCGTAATGGTTAATGCCGGGGGAGTAAGGAACATAATTTTTGATCTTTCCAAAACCAGATATTGTGATTCCTCCGGATTAAGTGCAATTTTGGTTGGGAACAGGTTATGCAAAAACTCGGGGGGGACATTCATTTTATGCGGAGCCCAGGACTCGGTAAAAAAACTTATTACAATTTCTCAGTTGGATTCAATTTTAAAAATAACCCCTACTGTTTCCGAAGCACATGACCTGATGGTTATAGAAGAAGTGGAACGGGATATTAATAAGGAAATTTAATTTCATTTTCATCTTACCTATAATTTTTTTTAATAATTATCATTAGAATAAATAATTTTTTACTTTTGACCCAAACCAAAAACCCAAAAAACCATGAAAAAACTTTTACTTATTCCAATTTTTGCATTTGCAGCATGTTTTTCAAATGCCCAGCCTGTTTGTACTCCCGACACCCAAACTGTAGCCGGAGTTTATCCGGATAGTACCACAGGTTTGCCGGATGCAACAGTTAATTCTCTTTACGCCTTAACAGTTACAGTTGTTGTGGCAAAAGATACTACCGGGAACTTTCCTATTATTGGTCAGGCCACGATTGATTTTGATTCTATTATTATTAAAAACTGGAATTCACCTTCCAGTCTAAATTTACCTCCGGGGCTTACGGGGGTTTGCGAACCTTACGGTTGTGCCTTTGCCGGAGGAACCAAGGGATGTCTTTTTGTAACCGGGACTGTTACCAACCCTGCTGACACAGGTGTTTATAATTTGACTCTTGATCTTATGGTGAAATTTAAAAATGTTCCAATTTTAGGAACCTATACTTTGGATGATGGGACCGAAGATGCCGATATTAATGACGATTATACCATAACCGTAAAATTGCCCGCAGGTGTAAATTCAAAACCCCTTTATATTTTTTCAGGCGTAAAAAACACTCCAAACCCTTTTACCCGTAATACATTAATTACTTACACAAATAGCAAGAGCGGTAATGTTGAATTCAATGTTTTCAATATGCTTGGAGAAAAAGTTTATTCCGAAATTTGCCCATCAGTGGAAGGAATCAATAAAATCGGATTTGTTTCCGGTGAACTTCCTACAGGAATTTATTCTTACTCTTTGAACAATGGTGAAAATACCTTGTCGAAAAGGATGATATTGCTGGGGAAATAAATGAGTTTTACTCTTACAGTCCTTGGAAGTAGTTCCGCACTTCCGACTGCCACCACCAATCCAACCGCTCATTTGCTTAAAGCAGATGAGCGGTTTTTTTTAATTGATTGTGGTGAAGGAACCCAAATGCAGCTTCGGAGGAATCATGTCAAGATTCAAAGAATACACCATGTTTTTATCAGCCACCTCCATGGCGACCACTATTTTGGTTTAATCGGATTGATTACAACCATGCAGCTTTTGGGGAGAGTAAAAACCCTCCATATTTATTCACCGCCAGGATTAAAAGCAATCATTGAATTGCAAAGAAGGCCATATAACCATTATGAAAATGGTGATGGAAATGAAATTGAAAATACTTCTTCTGATAAAACATCAAAAAAGGAAGATGATTATTTCCCTATTATTTTTCATGAATTGGAAACCCGAAAAAACACAGTGATTTTTGATGATAATAAAATCTCAGTTGAAACCATACCTTTAAAGCACCGGATTCCATGTTGTGGTTTTCTTTTCAGGGAAAAGCCAAAACTGCGAAAAATTTTACCCGAAATGATTTTAAAACATAAAATTTCGATTGAACAAATTCAAAAAATCAAACTCGGAGAAAATTTACAAAAAGAAGATGGCACAATTATTACCAATGAAGAAATTACTTTACCTGCCCTTGATTCTGAATCTTATGCATTTTGTTCAGATACCCGATTTAATGAATCAATCATTCCAATAATTAAAGGGGTGGACCTACTTTATCATGAAGCAACATTTTTACATGAACTGGAACATCTTGCAAAAAAGACCGCTCATTCCACAGCCCTTCAGGCAGCAACCATTGCAATGAAAGCAGAAGTGAAGCAGCTAATCATTGGCCACTTTTCGGCAAGATATAAAAACAAGGACGTATTGCTTAACGAAGCAAAAACGGTTTTTGAAAATACGGTTGTTGCAGAGGAAGGAAAGACCTATAGCCCAACCAATCAATAATAGCATTTAGACCTATTTTGTAATATTCCCGAATAAGCCCCAAGTCAAAAGCCTCAGGAAAAAAGTTCAAAAGAAATCTATGCCAAGGTAATTTTTCTTTCAGTGTCTTTGTCTTTTAGTTATTGATTTTTGTTTTTTTTCACTTTATCACCACAATCTTTTGGTTATAACTTTCACAACCGCTGATGGCGGATAGAATATAAATACCGGGATCAAACAAAACTCCCGGAAGAGTAATCTGATATCCATTACCAATGGCAATGGAGGATTCCCGATAAACAATTTCGCCAAGTGTATTTGTGATTTGATAATCTACCTTCCTGCTTTCAGGCTCAAGAATTTTCAATTCCACCTTTAAATCTCCTGCAGTTGGGTTGGGATAAATAGTTAAAATTTCATTTCGACTCTCCTTTATGTTTTGCCCTTTTTCGCAGCTCCATTTCATTTCGCACAGGCGGTTTATTACAAAATTTCTCCGGGCGGTGATAAATGATTTTAAACCGGGAGCCTGATACCACCACTTTTTTATTGTACCCTCAGAAATGTTTTGTTCAAAATCATTCAGTGAATACATCTGGTTAGATGGCAATTCTCTCTCTATAAATGGATGCAGAATTTTATATAGGCTGTCAATTTTTGGAAACAGGATTTCCTCCTTAAAATCGTTGTACAAAAAATTGCAAAAAGCATTTAAATATTCATTTTTATAATCTTCGGTTTCAAGCATTTTTACTGTTAGTGGATGCTTTTGCCTTCGGTTGGGAATAAACAAAACCTCCAGATTAGAGGCCCTTTTTTCAGAATAGAGTGGAAAAACACCGAAGGAAACAGAAACATCCCAGGTAATCCATTCAAATTTTTGGGTGGATTGGTTGTGGTATAAATAATAATTGTGAGGAAAGTTAAAATAGGAGTCGAGATTAACAAATAGATTATTGGCTGCCCAGGCTTTAATAAAAGGGGAAGAATTAAAAACACCATCTGTAATATTTTTAAAGTCTGCCTGTGCCGAATTGTTTATCTGGTTAATGAATTTAATCAGGTCGGTCCAGTCATTTATTGTTTCGTTGGTTTTTAAGTTATAATCTTCATAATAATTCCATTTTGCCTCCCCCTTAAACTCAAGGGTTCCTGAGGGGTCGCCTTTATACAGGTTGCCTTTTTTATTTCCGAAATGAGATTTAAGGAAAATTTTATCCACTTCTTCTACAATTTTATACAGTCCAACATAAGCCCCGTTGAAATTCACTTCTGCATAAGCACATCTGGGAGCCGGAATTTCCTTTTGATTTAAAAAATCGAGCATTAGTTTTTCGCGCATCATAGAGGGATCAAGGTATCCGTTATTAAAATTTATTTGTTTTAAATTATCAAAGTTTTGGTTTGAAATATATTGATTGAAGGAGATTTTAAATGGTTTTTTGAAGCCCGGATGTTTGTAGGAGGAATTTCCTTTCAAACGAATTCCAACGCTGTCAAAAGTCAGACTGTCAATAGTGATTTTTGAAACAATGTAAATTCCTGTATCCTTATCAATGGAAGAATCATAGTTGGTGGTGAGAAGATTCCAGTAATCTGGTTGGGAAAAGGTAATGTTTACAACATGGACTATGGGAGCAAAAAAGAGATTATCACCTGGCATCTGGGCTCGGGCATGTTTTGAATATAGAGCTAATAAAAAAAGAATAGAAAAAAGTAAAATCAGGTTGATTGATTTCTGCATTTAAATATTCCTTTTAGTTTGGTAAAATTTTTATCCCTGTTTTATTTATGTAAAATCATTCAATTATTGATTTTTCTTCCCACAATAAACAACAAACCCGCATTTGCTTCAAAAGGGAAAATTGCAATATTCTTTTCAAAATCATATTTTTTTTTAATCAATGCACCCAGTCCAAGGTCAATACGAAGATACTGGGTGCCGAAGAATAAGTTTATACCGGGTTCGGCAAAAAACACAGCAGTATTAAATTTTTTTTCTGAAGGAATATTATTAATTGTTGTACCCTTAAAACCATTATAAATTAAATAATTTGCCTTTAGCGAAAAAGCTGCATCCCTGAAAAGGAATTTCTCCATTGATTTTGATTTATTAGCAGTTCCGATGGTGAGCATAATAAAAGGTTTTGAGTAACTGCCTCTGAAATTACGAATTTCAGAATAGGGAGTTTTTTCATAATTTGTTCCTATGCCACAGCCAGCACTGATTATTTTTTTTATCGATGATATTGACGTATCGTGTTTGCAAAAACCCAGTGCAGCTTCCATTTCTGATCCATGGTATTTAAGTGGAGCTGATTTTTGAAATACAGCGGACAACCCCAATTTATCCCCAAATGAATATCCAAGTTTCAGTGCCGGTCCGGAAGTACCTACATTTCCCGAAATATGGGTTTCGCCTTTCCCGGCAAAAGGAATATTATTTACAAGGGGTGCGTAATAATTATAAGAAGTGCCACAACCGGTTAATGTATAAGCAAGAGAGAAAAATACCAGGAATCGGATCATTTTATTTTAGGGGAAAAGGAATATAGGTATAGAGGAATAAAGGTATAAGGAATAGGGTATAGTGTACAGGGTATAGGGTATTGGGGCATAGGGGAGAATTTTGATCAGGGTGTTGAATAATTATAGGAAAAAAATATAAAAAAAGTTGTGGCAAAATTAATATAGTCAACTAAAAATAATTCCTGTTCCCCATATTTCCTATTACCCTATTTCAATATTCCTTATTCCCCTATTTCCCTATTCCCCCATTCCCCATTTCCTACTCCAAATCAAAATTCCTTTTTGTAATTAGCTATCTGGTCATTAAAATAATAACCTATTCTTAAGTTTAGTGAAAAGGAATCAAACTTTGGAATTGTACCACCGGTTCTAACCGGACCATTGGGATCAATAAGTTTATTTAACTGGCGGGTGTACATTGGCTGCACCGTGATAACCAGTTTTGATTTGATGTATTGAGTTAACCCAACCCCAACGTTCCATCCAAAAAATAATTTTTTAAACCAGTCAATTTTTTCCCTTCCCGAATCAAGTTGCTCCCCGGTAAAGGGGTTCTTCTGTGATAATTCTTCGGGAATTCGTTTTCCAACCATTTCCTGCCTGAAAAGGACCCCCGAAGAAAAACCGGAAGAAACAACAAAAGCTGTTTTGTTAAAAATGGAAATATCCCAATTCAAATCAAAAGGAACCATGAGGTAATAAGCATTAATTACTATTGCCCCATCTTTAAATATTTTTACTGAATCAGAACTGTAAAATTCAAGAACATTCCTGAATCCTTTGTTTTGAAATTGAAGGCCGGTGGAATAGCTTAAAACAGGCGAAAGAAAATTTTTGTATTCGAAACCGAAGTTGTAAGAAAGTTTATATCCACCCAACTTTCGAAAGTCCTTACTGCGGTAATTTATGGTTTCATATGAGGGAGAGGCCTGGCCGGTGATCTGGTATTTTTCGTCAGCAAAAATTACAAGCGGCAAAAGAACAATGAAGAAGGGGAAAATAATAAATTTCATTTTTTTGCAAAACGCACATTAATAAATAGCCGGAAATTTTACCGGGTTAAAATCGTTCATCACGGAATAGGCGGCATCAAAAATATCTTCGGTAGAAGGCTTTGAAAAGAAATCACCATCTGTACCATAAGCAGGCCGGTGCTCTTTTGCGGTAAGAGTTTTTGGCTGGGAATCCAAAAACCTGAATGCATCATGCTCCACTAAAGATTTCTGCATCATATAAGCCGAGGCTCCTCCGGGAACATCCTCATCAATAAAAACTACTTTGTTTGTTTTTTTAATAGATTCAGCAATGATGTGGTTAATGTCGTAGGGCAGAAGAGTTTGAACATCTATTACCTCAGCAGATATTCCCGCTTCTTCAAGCTGGATAGCTGCTTCTTCAACCATCCTTACCATTGAGCCGTAACAAACCAATGTTATATCAGTTCCCTGTTTCATAATTTCGGGAATTCCCAAAGGGGTAAAAAATTCACCCAAGTTGGATGGAAGTTTTTCTTTTATCCTGTATCCGTTAAGAGATTCAATTACAATGGCAGGGTCATCCCCTGCAAGGAGCGTATTATAAAAACCTGCGGCCTGAACCATGTTTCGGGGCACACAAACAAACATTCCCCTAACGGCATTGATAATGGTTCCGAGTTGTGAACCGGAGTGCCAGATTCCTTCCAGGCGATGCCCGCGGGTGCGAATAATCAGCGGTGCCTTTTGACCACCCTTTGTACGGTAATGAAGTGAGGCAAGATCGTCACTCATTATTTGCAAAGAGTACATAACATAATCGAGATATTGAAGTTCTGCAATGGGCCTCAGTCCGCGCAATGCCAAACCAATTCCCTGGCCAACAATAGTACATTCTCTGATGCCGGTATCAAAAACCCGGTGAATGCCATATTTGGCCTGTAACCCTTCCAATCCCTGATTCACACCGCCAATTTTTCCTGCGTCCTCTCCGAAAATAAGTAACTCCGGATATTTTTTTAGGTTTGAATCAAAATTATCCCTTATGATTTCCCTCCCATCAACCATTTTTGAATCTGAAGAATATTCGGGTAAAACTTTTTTTATTTTCAGTGCCGATTTCTCGGTTTGGCAGTAAAGATGACTATCATACCTTTCACAGTTCTCCTTTTCATTTGATTCAAGCCAGGTTTTTAATTCATCTTTTTCGGGCAATTCAAATTTAGCCGTTAAACGAAGGCATTTTTTTACCGATTCTAAAATATCTTTTCTGGAAGGTTCTGTATTTTTTTGAAGATGAAGAAAAATTTTAGGGAGGGATTCAAACTGTTCGGCAGAGGATAATTTTTCCAATAAAGTAGAAATTAAATTCAGTGCTTCCTTTTGTTCCTTGCGGATGGGATCAAGGAAACGGTTCCAGGAGGCGGTTTTTATTTCGCGAACAATTTTTTTTGCTTCTTGTTCCAAAAGAACAATTTCATTTTCAGTAGCAATTTCTTTTTGGATAATCCATTCTCTCATTTTTTTTATGCAATCAAAATCATTTTCCCACTGCAGGCGATCTTTACTTTTATATCTTTCATGAGAGCCGGATGTAGAGTGCCCCTGTGGCTGCGTCATTTCCTCCACATGAACCAAAACGGGAATCTGATTTTCGCGTGCAATTTTTTCGGCCTTTTCGTAAGTGAGGCAGAGGGCAGGATAATCCCAACCTTTCACCATTAAAATTTCAATGCCTTTTCGGTTATTTTTTTGAAAACCCCTCAGAGCTTCCGAAATGCTTTCCTTGATGGTTTGATATTCCTTGGGCACCGAAATGCCATGGCCGTCATCCCAAACTGAAACAATCATTGGAACCTGAAGTACTCCTGCAGCATTCATTGTTTCCCAAAACATTCCTTCCGAAGTGCTGGCATCTCCAATGGTTCCAAAGGAAATTTCCTTTCCACCATTGGAAAATAATTTCATGTGGGCAAGATCTTTATTTTCTTTAAAAAATTTGGAGGCATAAGCCAGGCCGAGCAAACGGGGCATTTGTGCGGCAGTGGGGGAGAGGTCGGCAGAGGAGTTTTTCATTTGAGTGAGGTCTTTCCAGGTTCCATCCTCATTAAGGCTTCGGGTTGCGAAATGGCAGTTCATCTGACGGCCTGCGGAAGAGGGATCGGCTTTAACATCGGGGTTGGCATATAGTTGTGCAAAAAATTCATGAAGAGATACCAATCCCGCTGCCATCATAAAAGTTTGGTCGCGGTAATAGCCCGAACGCCAGTCGCCTTTTCTGAAAAATTTTGCAATAACAAGCTGGGCTAATTCTTTCCCGTCCCCAAAAATTCCAAATTTGGCTCGTCCCGAAAGAACCTCTTTCCGGCCGGCAATGCTGGCTTCACGGCTTTGGAGTGCAATCAGAAAGTCGTTAAGAATTTCCTTTTTGAGCTCATCTTTTGAAATTTCGGCCGTTTCGTTTTCAATAATTTCAGTATTCATATATGATTTTTTTCAATTATTTTTTTTTCGAGGAAATCAGAAACTTTGGCCCAAATATCAGTGGCAATAATCTGGGGTGACCGGTTTCCGTTTACAGAGAATATTTTTTCTTCTGATTTTAACAACTTAAAAGCTTCGGAATATTTTATTCTCACCTTGTTAAGATTTTCAAGAGTTTCATACATTTCAGTAGATTCTCTGTTTTGAATTAATCTTTCCATGCTCACTTCAGGAGAAATATCAATATAAATATTCAAATCGGGCCGCAAAAGTCCGGCACTCAATGAATTTGCCTGAATTACCCATTCCATGGGCATATGCGTTCCATGGTAGGCGTAGGAAGAAAAATAATACCGGTCGGTAATTACCGTAAATCCCTCTTCGAGTTTTTTAAGAATTCCGTTTGTTTTGTTCAGGAGATGATCAAGGCGGTCAGCAACAAAAAGTCCGGCAATGGTACGGTGGTCGGCCTCGGTTTTGTGAGAAAAAATATCGCGGATAAGTTTTCCGGTATTACTGTCGGTTGGTTAGCGGGTAAGGTAAACTTTATGGCCTGCGTTATTCAGATTATAGGCCAGTAACTTTACCTGAGTGCTTTTACCGCTTCCGTCAATTCCTTCAAATGCAATAAACAAATTTTTTCTCATTTAAATCAGGTTTTCTGCTTCTTTTTTCTTGCTGCAGGAAATAAAATATTATTCAGAATCAAGCGATATCCTGTGGAATTAGGGTATAAATTTAAATCTGTAGGTGGGTCACCTACATAATGGCGATAGTCCTCGGGGTCGTGGCCCCCATAAAAAGTCCATTGCCCCTTACCAAATTCACCGTGAATATAACGGGCACTTCCAACAGATTTGTTTTCTCCCATTATTACCACATCGGGTTTTATCAGGGCTTTGTTAAAATCGGTTGATTGGCCCATGAATCCCTTTATCACTTTATCGTGATCCTGGGTAAGCATAGTGGGAATGGGGTCCCACTTAGCAGAAAATTCGAACAGGGTAAAAACATCGGTTTCCTGTGGAAGGCGTTCGTGAACCTTTGTCATGTCAATATTTGAAAATTCATATTCGAGGGGATTTTTATTGAGGGTAAAATCTGTAAAAGCAAAAGTTTTAGAATAGTCGAGTTTTTTTTGTGCCTGCGGATCTGCGGGGTCGCCATCGAACATAGATTCGCAGATATCCACTCCTTCGGCAGCCAAGGCAATATCATAAGAATCGGTTCCCGAACACATGGTAAATAAAAACCCTCCACCTGCAGTGAAATCCCGAATTTTTAGTGCCACGCCAAGTTTTAACTGAGAAACTTTAGAAAACCCCAGTCTTTTAGCGGTTTCTTCGAGATCTTTTACCTGAAGCTGATACCATGGAGCATTTTTATACATAGCATAAAATTTTCCGTACTGCCCTGTAAAATCTTCATGATGGAGGTGAAGCCAATCGTACAGGGGAAGTTTTCCCTGAATTATCTCATCATCATAAATTACCTCGTAAGGAATTTCAGCGTAGGTCATTACCAGAGTAACCGCATCATCCCATGGCTGTTTTGTTTTGGGTGAGTAAACAGCAATTTTAGGGGCTTTTTCAAGCTTTACCACATCGGCATTCAGCTCGGGATTTGAGATTTCATTTAATATTGCGGTGGCTTGTGCATCAGGAATTACTTCGAAAGAAACACCGCGAATAGTACATTCACTTTGGAAGGTTTTCGAATCTTTAAACATAAAACTTCCACCTCTGTAATTTAGGAGCCAATCAACATCAACATCTTTTTGCAAAATCCAGTAGGAAATACCATAAGCTTTCATATGATTTTTCTGGGATTCATCCATTGGAATAAGAATGAATGTTGCAAATAATTTTCCGGAGAAAAAAACCAACCACAGCAAAAGAATATTTTTATTTCGCAGGAACATAATTTATAGAGGGTAAAATTACAATTATATTCCGAAATTCAGATGGGGAATTTCTCCAAGAAAAAATAATTGAAGGAAAAAAAAGATGTTGCGGATTTCCAATGGATAATTCCTTTTCTCATTATTAAATAGTCCAAAAACCAATTCAATTAAAATTCTTCACCATAACCCTTTCGAGAACTTTCTGTCAACTATTTTTATTTATTTTCTTACTTTTTTTATAAAAAGTAAACAAAAAATCGAAAAATCTGATGAACCCTGCGATGGCTGTTGTCGCACATCCAACGGCCTACTGGGCCACAGCCATCACATCAACACACAATGCTTCCGCACCAGATTTTTCAGAGAGCCCCCCGCAATTTGAGATGTAGATTGTTTTCCCTTTTTAAAGATTTTTTTAAATACCATGAATAAAAATCAAAGTCGTTTATTGTACTAAATTATATTGGGTATTTGATAAATTTCGGGTGAATTGTAAAAATAATATGCAAATAAAAAAGAAATGCATAATAATGCACCCCGTATTTTTTAATAAAAATAAAACGGCTTGTAAATTTAAAACGAAAATATTTTAAAAGGGCGTATTACCGTCTTCTTCCATTTCATCCATTCTCGACCTTCGGATAATATTATTGGAAGGTCCATCCGAAGGATCGGAGGATTGAAAAATTTCATTTGTTTCCCAATCTGTAAACTTGGCCAATTCTTCCACAAAGCGCATTTTAACATCCTTCAGTGCACCATTGCGGTGTTTGGCAATTATTAATTCTGCCTGTCCGAGGGTACTGTTTCCATCATTATCGCTTGTTAATCCATAATATTCGGGCCGGTAGATAAAAGCAACCACATCGGCATCCTGTTCAATGGCCCCTGATTCCCGAAGGTCGGAAAGCTGGGGTTTTTTTACCCCGCTGGATCCACCCCTCGTTTCAACGGCACGGCTTAACTGAGAGAGTGCAATTACGGGTATATCCAGTTCTTTCGCTATTCCCTTCAGGGACCTTGAGATTAAACTGATTTCCTGTTCCCTGTTTCCCATTCTGGAATTTTTATTATCTCCACCCACCGTCATCAATTGAAGGTAATCCACCACAATTATTTCAATGTTATGTTTGGCCTTCATTCTTCTGCACTTTGCCCGGAGCTCAAACACCGAAAGGGCGGGAGTATCATCAATAAAAATTGGGGCTTCGGCAAGTTTTCCGATTTTGGAATTGAGCTGGGTCCATTCGTGATCCTGCAATTTTCCGGTTCTGAGCTTAGCTGCATTTAATTCTGTTTCGCTGGCGATAAGCCTAAAAGCAAGCTGGCGGGTTGACATTTCGAGAGAAAAAATCCCAACCGCTCTTTTGTGGTCAACCGCCACGTTGCGTGCGAGTGAAAGTACAAACGCAGTTTTCCCCATGCCGGGCCTTGCCGCAATCACAATTAAATCTGATTTTTGAAATCCCGAAGTTACCCGGTCGAGTTCACTGAATCCACTGGGAACTCCGCTGAGCCCATCTTTTTGCTTCCCTAATATTTCAAGCTGTTTTATTGCATCATGAAGGAGGTTGTTCATTTTTTCGTAATCCTTCCGGATGTTTCCCTGAGTGATGTCGAACAAACCTTTTTCAGATTTATCAAGAAGTTCGAAAACATCAGAAGTATCATCGTAGGCATCGCGAATGGTTTCTGAAGAAATCCGGATGAGTTCCCGGAGAATATGTTTTTGAGAAATAATTCTTGCGTGATATTCTGCATGGGCAGAGGATGCCACTCTGTTTGTGAGCTGTGAAATATAAAAAGGCCCTCCCACAAAATCAAGCTCAGCTCTTGATTTAAGTGTTTCGGTAACCGTTAAAATATCAATCGGTTTTCCGTTTTGAAAAAGATTAACAATGGCAGAAAAAATTTTCTGGTGTTCTTCCTTATAAAAACTTTGAGGAGAAAGGATGTCAATTACATCATTCAAGGCCTCTTTTTCCAACATTAAAGCACCAAGGACTGCCTCTTCAAGATCTATTGCCTGGGGCTGAAGTTTTCCCGTTTCAAGAGTAAGGTTTGCGGACAGGGGTTTTCTAACTCTTCCCCGGCCCACTTCCTGTATTGCTTTTTTTATTTCTTCC
>JAHEZO010000068.1 GCA_023250995.1 Flavobacteriales bacterium
ATAAAAAAATTAAACAATCATTAAGGCAGGTGGGTGACGAAAAAGAAGCCAAGGATGGCATGGATATAGCTTTTTGCACTCTAAACCTCGAAACAAATTTGATGAAATATGCAGGGGCTTACCGGCCTTTGATTGTTATCCGCAGAAATGGTGATTTTGTTCAGCTGGAACCCGATAAAGAATCCATAGGAGGATTTATGAAAAATGAAAAGGATTTTAAATCACAATCAATTCAACTCCAAAAAGGCGATAGCATTTATCTCTTTACTGATGGCTACCTCGATCAGTTTGGAGGAACAAACGAAAAAAAATTCTTTAACAAACGCTTTAAAGATTTGTTGTTAAAAATATACCTTCTTCCAATGGAAGAGCAAAAATCAGCACTGGAAAATTCTTTACACCAATGGAAAGGCGCCAATAAGCAAACGGATGATGTGTTGGTAATGGGAGTAAAAATTTAAGGAGCAAATTAGTAATGTGAGTTTTCCATAAAATAAAAGTGCAAATCTTTTTTTAGAAAGGTATTAGTTCTAATTTTAAATTCTTGTCAGTAAGGAAACCGGTAGGCTTATGCTGAAAAATCAAATGCATCAGAATCCATCCATGCAGGAAAATTTTTTCTCCATTCCTCTATTGTATTGGCCGAGAGTGTTACGGTTTCCACCGAATTCTGAAAAGCTTTTGTTTTACTAATTGTTTCACCCATGGGATTAATAACAACAGAATCTCCCGAGTATGAAATACCATTTCCATCAGTTCCAATCCTGTTTACCCCAATAACATAACATTGATTTTCAATAGCACGGGCCTTTAACAGGGTTTTCCATGCGTAACTCCGGTGCCCGGGCCAGCTGGCCACAAATATCAGTAATTCATATAGGCCACCTGTCCCTGTTTTTTTGCCATTATTATTTATTTTATTTGGTGAATTCCTGCACCACACAGGGAAACGCAAATCATAACAAATCATAGGGCAAATTTTCCAGCCCCGTCCATTTCTTTTCTCTTTATTAATTTCAACAATCAGTTTTTCTTTTCCCGGGGAATATTTTTTATGCTCGTTTGCAAAACGGAAAAGATGCTTCTTGTTATATATTTCAGTGGTTCCGTCAGGATTTTGCCAAATCAACCTGTTGTAGTAAAACACATTTATTTTGTTTTTAATTCGTTTTTCTTCCTTTATTATCAGGCTTCCTGTAACAACACATTTTTTTTTAATGGCCATTTTTTTCATCCACAAAATGGTTTTTCCATTTTCATTTTCGGCCACAGCTTCGGGGTTCATGGTAAAACCGGAATTAAACATTTCGGGGAGAATGATCAGGTCAGTTTTCTCCTTTATCTGTAAAATTTTTTCGGAGAACATTTTCCTGTTCCGCTCCGGGTTTTCCCAGATAACATCGCTCTGAACAATGCTTACTTTTAAATCATCCATAAAAAAAATTAAAGTTTGGAAGGAACTATTTCAGGATTTTAGAAAATTTCTTACCAATACCTGTGCATCGCCAATGGCATGCGACAGGTTATCGTTTACAACAATGCCATCAAAAAATTTTGCTTTCGTCATTTCCTCCTTTGCTTTTGCCAGCCTGATGGCCATTTTTTGTTCGGTTTCAGTGCCCCTTGATTTAAGGCGTTTTTCCAGTTCTTCAGGTCCGGGAGGCATAATAAAAAGAGCCAAAGCATTATTCTTAAATATTTTTTTTAGATTTAATCCGCCCACCACATCTACATCAAAGGTGGCATGGTTTCCCCTTTTCCAGATATTTTCAATTTCCGACTTTAAGGTTCCGTAAAAACAATCCGGATAAACTTCTTCCCATTCCAGGAATTCCCCTTGGGCAATTTTTTTTTTGAAAGATTCTTTGCTTAAAAAAAAATAATCCCTCCCTTCTGTTTCATTGGGCCTTTTCTCCCTGCTGGTGGCCGAAACCGAAAATTCAAGGCTTGGAATCATTTTTAATAAATTATGAACGATGGTTGTTTTCCCCGCACCCGAAGGGGCCGAGATGATGATGGCTTTATTTGAAGGACTAAATTCCATTTGGATTATAAAAGCGATAAAGTAAAGTTCGACCCCGGAGAGGTCGCATGTTTATAAAATGGTTGTTTTTCGATATACCTATAACTCTGAAGGGGTAAAACAAACTATAAAGATTTATGGAACTAAAACAATTTCAAAAAAATCAGGATTTTATTTTGGATCAGGCATTAAGGTATTACAATGGATTTTTTATTCAAGAAAAGCCGTAAGAGGACTACTTGCTTCAGCATGCTTAATTTTTACCCCTAAACGGGCCTCAAAGGCCAATCTTCCGGCCTCTACAGCAAGTTTAAAAGCCTTGCCCATTGCAACCGGGTTTTGGGAAACTGCTATGGCTGTATTTACCAAAACTGCATCAGCACCCATTTCCATTGCCAGCGAAGCATCTGAAGGTGCCCCAATGCCGGCATCAACCACCACCGGAATATTGCTTTGGTCAATAATAATTTCGAGCATCGATTTCATTTGCAAACCCTGATTGCTCCCGATGGGGGAGCCCAGAGGCATTACTGCTGCACATCCCACTTCCTCAAGTTTTTTGCACAACACCACATCGGCATGGCAATAAGGCAAAACAATAAAACCGAGCTTAACCAGCTCTTCGGCAGCTTTTAAAGTTTCTACCGGATCGGGCAATAAATATTTTGGGTCGGGGTGAATTTCAAGTTTGATCCAGTTGGTTTCCAATGCTTCTCTTGCCAAACGGGCAGCAAAAACAGCCTCCTTCGCAGTTCTAACACCCGAAGTGTTTGGAAGCAAATCCCATGTTGCATTTTCCTCTGTTGAATGAGTTTTTGAAAGGTATTTTAAAATTTCATCCTCCCCGTTTCCCGGGTCTATTCTTTTAAGGGCCACGGTTACCAAACTGGTTCCTGAAGCAATCAGTGATTCCCGCATAATTTTGCAGGAACCGAATTTTCCGGTGCCGGTGAGGAGGCGGGAAGAAAATATTTTTCCGGCAATTATGAGAGAATCCATAAAAAAAAGCAGCTGTTTTTGCTGCTTGGTGGTGCGGGAGGGAATTGAACCCCCGACACACGGATTTTCAGTCCGTTGCTCTACCGACTGAGCTACCGCACCAAAAAATGAGGGGCGAAAGTATTAATTTTTTTTGAAAATCAGAGAGTGTATAAATAATTTTCAAGCAACTTCTTAATCCCTTACCAATGTAATGGTTCCTTTTATTTCTTCCCTGGAAATGGGGTTTCCGTTGCGGTCGTTGGCCGAAAAAACATAAAAGTAAACCCCTGCCGAGCAATATTGGCCCTGCATATCCTTTCCATTCCAGCCAACCGAAGGATCGGTTGATTCATTCACAACTCTTCCCCACCGGTTAAAAATTTTAATATGGAAATCAGATAAAAAGGTATAAGCCAGTTTGAAAACATCATTCTTGCCGTCCCCGTTGGGAGTAAAAATATTTGGAATCACCAATGAATCCAATATCATTATTATAGAATCTTTTTTATTTACAATAATTATTGCTGTAGCAGTATCAGTACATCCGTTGGAATCTGTAGTGAGCAAAATTACCTGATAGGAACCGGGCTGATCAAAAGTAAAGGAAGGGCTGTAATCGAAAGAAGAATCGAGTCCTGCAAAATTCCAGATAAAATTGTTTGAGTCGGGTTGGGTGGAATTATTAAAAGTTACATCCAGAGGGGAAAATCCTTCTGTGGGACTGGCAGTAAAAACTGCCACCGGATTGGGATTAACCTGAATGGTAATTTTAAATGCACCATTGCTCTCGCATCCAACCAATGAGGTTTCCTTCACCCACAAATCAAAAGAATCAGCTCCTGCCGGGACATTGTAAATGGGATTTCCATAAAAAAAAGTATCAGTTAATAAAGAGTCCGAGAACCAGGTGATATTTCCCCCGGTGAGGGTTACTCCGGCAATGCTGTCAATTAAGGTATAAGCACAATAAGGATTATTGGTTACTGCGGTTGGAACCGCAGGATTTGGAAACACATTTAATAAAAGGGTATCGTAACCAACGCAGCCATTTACCGTATCCTGGTAATTAATCTTGAAAGCTCCTACCCCCGCAATGCCGGGAGCAAAAAATCCATTTACTGTTGTTCCGGTTCCGTTCCATTTGCCACCGGGGGGAGTTGCTGAAAGCATAACCACATTGTCGTTAAGACAAACAGAATCCGCAAGGGGTGTAATCTGAACATCGGGAGCAGGATTAACCGTTATTGAATGATTAGCAATGTCGGAGCAATTTCCAATGGTATCTTTTACGGTAATTGAATAATTGGTGGTTACCGTTGGACTGGCAATGGGATTATTCACATTGGCATTGCTTAGTGATGTTGAGGGTGTCCAGACAAATGAATAAGTTGGCGAATTTCCACCCGAACTGGATGCAATGAGCTGAGTGTTTTCTCCTTCGCAAATTGAATCTTTACCGGTAATAGTTACATCCGGAACCTTTCCGGGTGAAACCACAAAACTCAAATTAGTATCGAGGTCGCACCCAAAAGCACTGGCAATATTTACGTTGTAGGTAAAAGTATCTGCAACATTCATGGGACCGGCCTTTGGGTTCGAAATGGTGGTGCTGTTCAAATTAGCCGCGGGAGTCCACAAATAGGTATAAGTTCCCGCTCCCGGAATTACATTAAATTGCACCGATTGCCCAAGGCAAATTGCGGAGGGAAACGGAACCACATTATAAGTGAAAGACGGACCCACAAAAACATTTATTTGAGAAGTATCGGAGCAGGTTCCGGAAGAGTCTTTCACAACAACAGTATAAAGCGTGGATGAATTAGGATTGGCTATTGGGTTGGCAATTGAATCATCCGAAAGGGCTAGCCCAGGAGACCAGGAATAAATAAATCCGCTGGAAGAAGAACTCTGGCAGGTTCCGAACTTAATGTTTGGTCTCAATTTACTTGGTGAAGAAAAGGAAACAGTTGCATCGGAGCAGATGTTGGGGTTTGCATCCTGATTATTCCATATTACTGAGTTAAAGGAGGTGGTTGTGTAATAAGTGGGAGAATTATTTGTAAATCCGGTAGAATTGTAAAAGCAAACCTCAACAATAATATTTGAGTTTCCATCCCAGCTAAATCCATTTGGAAATGTATGAGTATTTAATCCTGTTGCAATGGTAATATTCTGAGGACCGAAAACCGTAACCATTCCCGTTTGAAATGTATTTGCATCAAGATTGGACAGGGAGGTACATCCCATTTTCAGAGTAAAACCATTGTAGGAGCTTGTGCCCTGAACCGATTGCACATTAAAAGCAATTGAAGTAATTTGACCTCCGTTAAATCCTAAGGCCTGCAACTCCGATGCAAGATACAATATCTGATGCCTTGCTCCATAATAAAAGTTACCGTACGGAGCCGGATAGGAGGTGCTCCCCTGAGCACTGGTTCCGGTTCCAAGAATATATGTGTTTGGATTTCCACCGCAGGCAGTGGAGCTTAGCCCGCACGAGAGGGGAATATTGTTGGTTACAGTGGCATTTAACTGTCCGGCCTCTCCTAAACAGAGGGCAGTATCGCCTGTAACAGCAACCTCGGGTTTAACAGCAGGTGCAACAAAAACAATCATGCTGTCGTTTTTAGTGCAGCCTCCGGCATTGGTAATATTAAAATGTTTGGTTTTTATTCCCGGAGAAGTAAAAGTTCCAACCGGATTTGAAATGGCTGTATCATTAAGGTAGGTGGCAGGGAACCAGGAATAAGAGTAGGGGTTTCCAGAAGAATCGGGGGAAACAAGAAACTGAACCTGTTCCTGCATGCAAACACTGTCGTCCGACTGAAATTTTGTAAAATTAAAGCCAGCTATCACATAAAGGTTAATACTTGCAGTGTCGCTGCAATCGCCCACGGTATCATTCACAATAACTGAATAGAGATTTGTATCCAGCGAAGGATTTCCCCATGGATTTGCCAGGGAAGAATCGCTTAGGCCTGCAGCCGGGTACCAGGAGTAGGAATAATTTGAGCTGGGTCCGCTATTACTTATTATGGCATTTAATTGTATGCTGTCCCCGCTGCAAATGGTAGTATCAGCCAGAATGGTTACTATAGGCCTTGCTGCAGGGCCTACAAAAACAATCATGCTATCAGATTTATTACACCCTCCGGCATTTGAAATTGTAAAATGAATTACCTGGGTGCCTGAGGAATCAAATATTCCGTTCGGATTATAAATGCTGTCGTAATTTAAAGTAACTCCGGTATCGGGAAGCCAGGAATATGTAAATGATGGGGAAGAGCTGTCAGGAATTGAGGTGAACAACACTTCATCCCCTTTGCAAATAGTGGTATCGGATTGCGTTTTGGTAAAAGTAAAATTAGGTACAATGTGGAGGGTAACTGTGGCTGTATCGGCACATCCTCCAATGGTATCCGTTACCGTTACAGTATAAGTTGTATCAGAGGGAGGATTTGCCCATGGGTTTGCAATGGATGAATCACTTAACCCAATAGAGGGTTCCCAGGCATAAACATAGGAGTCGGGAGGAGAACCCCCACAGGAAGAAAATTTAATATTTGGCCTGTTTTTGCTTATGTTTACAAAAGTGGGTGAGGAACATAGTGTTGGGTTAACATCGGCATTATAATATATTACAGAATTAAAAGTTGTTGCAGTGTAATAAGTAGGAGAATTGTTGGTCCAGGTCGCAGGCTGGTTGTTAAAACAAATATCTACTATTATGTTTGAAGTTCCGTCCCAATCGAATCCATTAGAAAAAGTATGGGTATTCCAGCCAGTTGAAATATTAATTGTTTGGGAAGGGAAAACGGTTACCAGTCCTGTTTGCCAAGTCGCAATGGAAGTAAGTGAGGTGCAACCCATTTTAATTTCGAAATTATTATAGATTGTTGTTCCGCTAATGCTGGCAATGTTTAAAGCAAGAGAGGTGATTTGTCCTCCCTGAAAACCCTGAGCCTGCAGTTCGGAAGCAAGAAATAAAATCTGATGCTTTGCCCCTTCGTACCAGTTGCCATAAGGAGCCGGGTAGGAGGTATTTCCGAGCACCGCAGTACTGGTGCCGATGGTTAGTGGGGTAGGGGTACCACCGCAAATATTGGTGCTAAGCCCGCAAGATTGGGGGATTGCGTTTAATATGCTGGCAACAAGGTTCGAGCTGTCCCCCATGCAAATTGATGTGTCAGCAACTACAAAGACATTTGGTTTAAGGCCGGTTGAAACGAGTACCTGCATGCTGTCTGTTTTTAAACAACCCTCATCACTCGTAATTGAAAAGAAAACCTTTTTTGTTCCTGAGGAATAAAAAGTGGCAATGGGTCCTGAAATTGTGTTATCATCAAAAATCCCTGACGGGGTCCAGAAATAAGTATAGGCAGAGGAGGTTGAATCAGGTGTAACTGCAAATTGAACTTCTTCCTGCAAACAAATTGCAGAATCGCTTTGTGTTTTGGTGAACGTAAAATCAGGCACCACCTTTACTTGTACTGTATCCCTGTTAACGCAAGTGGTAGTGGTTAAATCACTTACCACTTCATAAAAAGTGGTAATGGCAGGGCTTGCAATTGGGTTCGGGCAAGTATCGCATGAAAAATTCACTCCTTCAACAATGGGGTCTCCGCTTATCACCGACCAAACAAAGGTATTTCCGTTTTCGGCAATCAATTGTACCGTTTGCGGACCACACAAAACGGTAGTATCAGGCCCTGCGACTGTACCGGGGTTAACCGAAACCTGATATACACTACTTTGAATTCCCGGCACCGGACAAGCCCCGTCATTGGCGTAAACGGTAAAATAATTAAAAAAATTAGAGCCTGCGGGGGCCGTCCATGAGATGGTGCCGTTGGCCGGATTTCCGGGAACGGTAGTAAATATTGCTCCCGGCAAAACAGTGGTCACATTGGATGTAAGGGTAATTACATCAGCCAAATCAGAATCTAAAAAGGAAATGTTAAATGAAAAATTTCCTCCATCGCAAAGTTCAAGAGAAAAAGGCCCTGTTTGATTGGATGTTCCTGTTAAACTGTCAATCTGACCCTGGCCGGCCGGAGGTGGATTGTTTGAGCAGGTTTGCACCACAAACTGAATATCCCTCATGGTTGTTCCAATCAAATTGCCTGCATCATCATATTCATTTACAAGCACTGCAACAATAAAATTCCCAATGATAGTAGGTGTAAAAGTTATCTGACCAGTAAACTGGTCAATTGTAATTCCGTTAATGGGGTTTGTAGCTGAATAGGGGGAGGTATAGTTAAGGTTGGTGGTTGCATCCGATCTCGCATCAATAAACTGGTAGGTAAGTGAATCGCCATCAGCTTCGGTAATTCCCCAGTTATAAATTACCTGAGTGTTAGCACAAACATAAGGTATGGGTTGAGAGGTAAAAACCGGAGAATTATTGCAAGAATCAATTACCGAATTCAGGGTGGCTTCGAAATAAGAACCATCCCCGTCACTTGTCGGAACATTCACCGTCAGGTTACGGCAACAGGTACTCCAGCTGATAATCCAATCAGAGCAAGGTGGAATATTGGTAGTAACTTCATAGGTATATCTTTCCATTCCTGGCAAATTGCCATTGTTGCAAGTGCTGTTGGGGGTTTGCTGTGGGCAGAGCTGGGAAATTTCAGTGCCACCCAAATTCACAAGGTTTGCAGTAAGGGTTTGGTTCCCACAACCCCCGTCAATATTAATTGTTTCGGAGGTACTCATCGAAATTCCCGAACAGTCCCTAAACAGGTTTAGAGTAATTTTATATTGGCCACCACCCAGGCATTGATAGGAAATATCTCCACCCGAAATGTGGGAGCCAAATGAAAAATCCGGGACCATAAGAAATACCGGAAAAATAAAAAAAAGAATTCGTAGCAATGGTTTCATCCAATTGAGTTTAAATTGCTAATAGGGGAATTATACCATTTAGACATTTATTTTAATTTCTTCCTTCTCGCACCTTTTATACCTGAAGGGACCAGCCCACCTACTCTTGAGCGTTGATCCCTTTAGGGATAAAGGGGGAGGGTAGGAAAAGATTGTTTTATATGTCTAAATGGAATTATTAATAAGATAAAGGTTGCTAATATACGTTTTTTTGAAATTATATATTGGAAAATAAATGATTCAATATTTTAACCATTGCAAGTGTATCCAACTTGCAATATTCAAGCAGTTTTTTCCGCTGGTATTCCATCTTTTCCTCTGTTTGATTTTTTAGTCCGGCATAAATGAGACTAGCCATGCCCCCCTCCTGAATCTCCAGCGCATCATAATTTAGGTCCGGAACCAGGACCGGTAATATCTTTTTTATTGAGTAAGATTCGTTAAAGCCCGGCAAATAATACCATTTGTTTCGGAAGGGTATCATAAGGTCAACCAATCGGTCTGCAAGAGAATAAATTTCTTTTGAATATTCAGGAAAATCTCTGGCCAGTTCATGGAGCCTCGAATTTTCGAAAGATTTGTTCCAAACTACAATGCTTCCCTTTTTTTCAATAATTTTTAGTAGGTTTTTAATCAGTTCCTCCCGGGGGTCGTTTAATCCGTCACCCAGAAATTCAAAATGCTCCGGGTTTGCGTTTTTTGATTTCTGCACATGAAGAGAAAATTGAAAAGGAATCTGCTGATAAGGCCGGCTGAAATCAAATTCGGGAACAGCGGGCATAACGGTTTCAAAATCGAGGAAGTAAAGAGGGAATTCCCAATCGTTCAAAAATTCTTTGATGGATTCATGGTCAATATTTTTTTCCCGTGAAGAAATTTCATTTTCAATCACCGACTTGCAATGATTTGTGAAGTCACACTGGTAGGGAGAAAAGCAGTGAGGGCCGGTTTCAATTAAGGGTTCTTTCTTTTCCTCCAGGAGGGTTTTTAACTGATTAATTTTTTGCCCGATGAATTCTTTATTCTCAATTATTTGTTCCAGCACCGATTCACTGGTAAATAATTTATTAACATTAAGTGCCCCTTTCCGGACATATTGATTATCGAGATGAACAATGGAAAAATCTTCGAGAGGCAAACCGGCATGGGTGATTACAAAGTGTTGCAGCGAAGCATCCATGATATGGGTATCTTTCACCCTGTTACTCCCCTTTACCTCAAAAGCATACCATAAACCATTTTTATTTACCAGAATATCAATGGCACAAAGTACGCTTTCAAAATTAAAGGAAGCTTCATAAATCACCTGATGTCCGTTGGCAATAAACCTGGCAGTTTTCTCTACGGAAATATGATATGAAAACGGATTAGGGGGCTCTGCACTTATTCCATTGGGAAAAAGTTCACGGGCCAATATTCCAACATCTGTTCCGGTTGCAAAAATGAATTCCTGTTGTTCATCTTCCGGGTTGCGGAGGTCAGGTTTAAATTTATGCAGGTACAAGCGTTTGGGGCACTGGCATCCGTACATAAAGGTTGATTTGGAGAGGAGGTGTTTGGAGGCCATTAATATGTTTTTAGTTTCCGGACTAAAAAATTCACCTGCATTTTTACAGAAAATTATGGGTGGAACCGATGAATTTAATTTGCTCCATGCTTACACCGGAATCTTTAGCATATTTTTTCCAGCTGTTTACCGAATCATTTACTCTTTCAATTATTTCAGCCGCTTTTTTAATGTTCATTTCTCTTGCAATTGCTTTAATATCGTTTGCGGTTATGTCATCATTTTTTCCATTTATTGAAAGTTGATGGGCTTTCATCCATTTATTTTTGGGATCATAAGCATAGGTTACATCATAAGCAGGTGCAAGCTTCCACTTTCCGTTTTCTCCCATTAAAAATGAAATATTTTTTGTGTGGTCATCCTGATTTCTTGCCACAATATTGAACACCATCCTTAGAAATAATTGTTCCATGTCGGCATACGGAAGGTTAAGCTGGCGCATTATCTGAAATGCCTGTTCATAGGAGTAGGAATAACTGTCGTTGTAATCAAAGTGAGCAAGGGCGCACAGCGATTGAAGGTGAATTTTTTTATTGCCAATCCGGTCAAAGCGTTTGGTCATAAAATGTGCTCTTTTATTTTCCTCCAATAATTTACATTCGTTCATTTCTATTCCACACAAAGTTGCAGTTTTATAATAAGAATACTCGATTCTGCCATAACCTTTCGGGTCGCCTAATTGTTTATTTGTTACTCCGTCAAATTTGATTATCCAATAATCAAATTCAGTTAAATTATCAATTTGTCCGGAACGGACTTCTCCCGTTTTTTCGTTGTAAGCAATGATTGCTTTTGCCCTTGCTCCGCCAGCTGACGTTCCCACCTGAATAATATTTGTAAGTGCCTGATCGGGTTTTTTATGAATATTGGTTTTAAGTTTTTTCTTTTCATCCAATATTTCCCTTGCCGCCCTTACCAGTTCTTTTAATTCAATTTTCTCCCGATTATCCTCCAGTGTTTTTATTGCAGGTTCGAATTCCAGTGCACCAATTCCTCTTTTCCCCATAAAACATAAACGCTCCACCGGGTTAACAGAATCCGGGTCTTTTCCTTGGCGGGACAACCATACCTCCAATAATTTATTTCCAAACCTGTCGGGCAATGAATCTGCAAGTAATCCGGGTAATCCCTTATAAGTGTTATTGTTTAATGCCGGAAAAGAAAATATTTTTTTCCCTTGAATTAACTCTTTCAAGGGCATGATGACAGGGGCTAAATCCAACTCTTTTTCGAGGAATGAATTGTCAAATTCAAAAGTGGCTAATTTCCTTTTTTCATCCCAAAAAACCGCTCCAACAAAATGGTTCCATATATTAACCCGGGCTACCGATATCATTATTTTCTTTTTTGAAGTTTTGTTTTTCGGGGAGATGCTTTTTTCCTTTGCTTTTCCTGTAATTTTAAAATTTGCAAGGGGCTGATTTCCGGTTCTTCATTAAATATATCAAGCAGAGATAATTTGTCCAAAGCCCTGAGAATTTGTACAAAAGTGAGCAAGGTGGCAGCCCTGCCATTTTCCATGCGGCTGATGGTAATTCTGTTTAACCCGGTTTGCATGGCGAGCTTATGCTGCGACCAATTTTTGCTTAACCGCATTTGTTTCAGATATCCGCAAAGCTCTTTAACTATGGAAGGGTCACTTAACCGGTTTCTATTTTCGTTGTTGCTTTTAAGCTTCATTATTAATGTTTATAGTATATATTGTAGCGTATACGATACAAATATAAACACATAAACTGAATAAACAAAGTTTTGAAGTTTATCGGGAAGTAATGTTGACGGGAAGGGGCCTTTGGGGTTTCCTCCTTTTTCAAAAACCGACCATTATTCGAATTAATTTCAACCAAAGGCATAAAAAAAACAGGTAATACAAGGGCAAAATGTTTTACCCATGTTTCACCTGCTTACTTTTTCGAACTATCCGGAATTGTCCGGATTTTTTCTTTTTTTTCACTGTGCCCGAGGCGGGAGTTGAACCCGCACCACCGTTTAGAGTGACAGGATTTTAAGTCCTGCGTGTCTACCAGTTCCACCACCCGGGCAGAAAAATTTAAAGTCCCGAATTCCAAATTCAAAGTTGCACCACCTTGTGACTTGGGATTTGGGACTTTTTTCCCCTTTAAACTTTGTCTTGAGCGGGAGACGGGTCTCGAACCCGCGACCTTAACCTTGGCAAGGTTACGCTCTACCAACTGAGCTACTCCCGCTTAACGGGGACAAAACTAATAAAAATTTGAAAAGTTGAATATTAACTGATCAGGTTTCATTTAATTAAATTAACAATGATAACTGAAGTTACGCAAAAACATTAATTTCCAAAATACAAATAATATTCAATATCAAAATTTCAATTATCAAACCGTTTGCTAACTTGGTTTTTCGATTATTGCCGAAAAAATCTTTTTTATAGGTTTAGAATTTTCTTTATTGGCCATTGGAATTTTTTTGCAATTTGATTATTGTTATTGTTATTTGAAAAAGAGATTTGCGTAACATCAGTAGGTAAGTTCTAAAAATAAACCATCCTAAGAGCTAAATACAATAAAACCCAGAAATTGGGGATTAAAAAACTCTTTGCCTGGAAATTGGATGTTAACTTCGAAGAGGACAAGAGAAGAAAAAGAAAGGGGGATTCCGCTCTGAATTTTTTTCTAACCAATAAATGTTTTGGAGCAGCCTTAGACAATGGTACCTAATAACCACTTTTAAATTTTAATGTGTGAACCCTGCCCGATATTCTCAACATTAGCATAAATTTGCCATCCCTGTAATAAACACATTGATGAATTTCCGCTCCGAAAAATTTCTCCTTTGGTTTTCAATTACTTTAATTTCACTTCTTTATTTTCTTGTTGCTATATTTTCAGAAGGCACCTATGATTCTGGTGACGGAATACAGCATTATCTGATTTCAAGGTACTCCTGGAAACATCCCGAACTCTTTTTACACCTCTGGGGAAAACCATTTTTTACTCTGGTAAGTTCACCTTTTTCACAATTCGGATTATTTGGTGCAAATATTTTTAACATCTTTTGTGCAGCAGCCACCTCATTGCTGTGTTACCGTATTGCCAGAGAACTTGATATGGCAAATCCGCTATTGGTAATCCCTTTTTTTTGTTTTGCACCTATATATTTCGGAGTAATTCAAAGCGGATTAACCGAGCCGTTTTTCGGATTTGTCCTTATTCTGGGTATATATCTTTTTATCCTTAAGAAATATGGATGGGCTTCCATGATAATTTCCTTTCTTCCATTTGTTCGCACCGAAGGAAATATGATATTGCCCTTATTCATGATAATGTTATTTTGCCGGAGAAAATTTTGGGCAATTCCATTTGCTTTATTGGGAACATTTGTTTTTACAATTGCGGGGTATTTTTATTATGGTGACTGGTTGTGGCTGATTCATCAGAATCCGTATAATGGCAAAGCCGACTTATACGGTAATGGAACGATTTATCATTTTTTAATAAGGGAAGAATTTATCTGGGGCACCCCTCTTTTTCTTCTTTTTTGTGCCGGGTGTTTATGGTTCGCGTTTTCATTTTTTAAAATGGTAAATGATAAATGGCCTTATTTATTAAAAAATAAAATATCCTCAATTGTTCAAAATCGTATTTCCCTAAATAGTTTTTTAAGATGGGAGGAGCTTGTTTTAGTTGGAGGTTCATTCTTTATATATTTTTTAGCCCATACTTTTTTTTGGTGGCAGGGAATTTTCAGTTCCCTGGGATTGATTCGTGTAATGGCCGGGGTAATGCCCCTTGGGGCCTTAATTTCTTTAAGGGGATTTAATTTTCTTTTTCCGTTTTTTCAGGCCGGAAAAATTTCCCGGATTAAGATTTTATTCATTTCCCTTGGTTGTATAGCATTGGTATGTTTTTTTCATAATCGTTCCATATTAAGATTAAATAAGGAAGATGTGGAAATTAAAAAAGCTGCCGATTGGATTAAGGATTCAGAATTTAAAGGCCGGAAAATATTTTACTTGCACCCATATTTTTCGTTAGCCCTGAATCTTGATCGGTTTGATCGAAAGAGTAACGGAGAAATCTGGGCTCTTGAACCCCAACATCCCGAATCGGGCATGAGCTCGGGTAACGTTTTGCTGTGGGATGCCCACTTCGGTCCCAATGAAGGTGGTGTTAAACTGGAAAGATTGGTAAATAATAGTTCATTTAAATTGATAAATAAATTTGTTCCTGAAAAAGAGTTTACGGTGTTGGGAGGGAATAATTTTGAGGTGTATGTTTTTGAAAGGAAATGATAATTACCGTAAATTTAAAATTCAAATTTAGTTTTTCTGAATTTATTTTTTTGAATAAGTAACTTCTAATACCTTGATGTAAATTGAAAATATCCTATGCAAATATTTCAATTCTGTTTATTGTTTTTATATGTTTAATAATTGATTTTAGTTTTAAAAACTGGGAAAAACCAGATAGGGTAATTGAACACGATGTCCACTGGTATTATGCCTACTTACCATCCATTTTTATTTACAATGATATAAAGCAGGAGAAAAGCGATTACCGCTTTGAGGATGATTATTATCTTTTTTGGCCAACAATTACTGCCGATGGGAAAAAGGTGACTAAAACTACTTTGGGGTTATCAATTTTGTATGCACCGTTTTTTTTTGTTGCCCATTTTTATTCATTATTTTCAGATTATCCGGCTAATGGTTTTTCCGAACCATATAAGATTTTTCTTCTCCTGAGTACTGTTTTTTATCTTTTTGTCGGCCTTGATTTTTTAAAAAAGATTTTGCGGAAATTCGGTTTTTCAGACATGCACATTGCAACAACTATTCTTCTTCTTGGTTTAGGGACAAATCTGCTGTGCTATTCATCACAATCGGCCCCCCATACTCATGTTT
>JAHEZO010000222.1 GCA_023250995.1 Flavobacteriales bacterium
ACGGGCAAGATTCCTCCGGTTACCGTTAAGTCAATAGAACCATTATTTCCCCCATTGCAATTAACATCGGTTTTTGTGGTTGATAAACTCAATGCTGCCGGTTCCGAAATAGTTACAAAATCAATATCTGTAGCCAGAAGAGCATCTGTAACCGTAACGGTATATGTGCCCGGAGAAAGTCCGTTAATTGAGGAGGAAGTTGCCCCATTGCTCCATAAATAAGTATAAGGGGGGAATCCTCCAACCGGAGATACCGTTGCCGTGCCATCACCTGCTCCATTGCAGGTAATATCTGAATAACTCATTACATTGGTTAATACTGAAGGGCAATCGGAAAAAAACCAGCCGGTATTGTTGCCGTTATCAATGCTATTCATTCCGGCAAAAAGTGGCCCGCCCGAACCATTAATATCTTTTATTTTCATGTAATCTCCGCAGTAAGAACCTCCGGTTACATCCAGGGTGGCCTGATTTCCGGCCAAAGTTGAATTAAATATGGTGTTTAATGAAGAATTTCCGGAGGCCACAAGCACGGCCATGGTTTGCGTGGTGCCTTTTTCAAAAACAACATTCGAACCGGAGGTAAAAAGGAGAGAATCGAAATTGTTGGAATTATTAAAAGTTACATTGGGGCTGTTTCCATTTACAACATTGTACATCATTCCGCCCCCCTCGAACTGAAAACCGTTAACAATAATTATTGAAGTTGATGGGTTAATCGTTAAACCCACCGGATTTGCAACCAGCCAGTTTGTAACAGATAGATTTGAATTCCCGAGATTTAATGTTCTTGTTAATGAGGAAGTAGAGTTAAAATCTCCTCCGGCCAGGTCAATATCATAATTATTTGTGTTAAGGGTTCCATTATTAAAGTTTATAAATCCAAAGGAGCTGAAAATAATATCGGAGGAAAGTGTCCAGGAACCGGTTCCGTTAAAAGTAATTGGAAATGCAGGTTTCAGGCCGGCAAAATCAATTGTGTTTCCTGATAAGGAGGAAGAGAAATAAAGAGAGCCTGAAAACCCAAGCGCCATAGATGAAATTAAGGTCAGAGACCCGTTTACTGTAAAATTGTAAAAACCGTCAAAGGTTGGATTAAAAAGAGCCCCAGTCCAGTCCATGTTGTTGCAAAATGAATTTACATTTAGGGTAACTATTTTGCCTGAAGAAATAAAAGAGTTGGCATCAAAAAACACATTGTCAATAACGGTGGGTGCACATCCAGCGGAAACGCCTCCGGAGGTGGCAGACCAATGGTTGGGATCATTAAAATTTCCTGTGCCGCCAATCCAGTAAAGATTTTTGGATGCCGGAGATGAAATTGACCAGCCGGACACATTTCCTACCCCAATGCTGTTGGTGGCATTAAAAGTTGCACCGCCCGTGGCCTGCACATCTGTAATTTGTAAATAGTTCCCGGTAAATGTTCCCGATGTCATTGAAATAATGGCGGGGGTTCCAACCGAAGAGGATTGTAAGTTAATGAGGTTTGTACAACTTGTTCCGCTTGGAATGGAAAATGAGGAAACCGTTTGGGTTTGTCCTCCCTCGAGGGAGATGGTGTTAGACCCGGTAATGGTAAGAGAATTAAATCCATTTCCCTGATACAAATAAGAAGATGAAGAATTAATTATGGAAACATTATTATATGTCAATCCTCCTCCATAAAATGAGGTTCCATTAATAACTATATTTGAGGTTCCGGGGGTTAAAATAAAAGTTGTTGTATCCGTAACATACCAATAAGAACTCAAAGTAATTGTGGATGAGCCCAAATTCAGGTTGCGTGATTTTGGAGCGGTAGAATTAAAAATAGAGGCATTTACAGCGAAATTATTTGTGTTCAGAGTTCCTTTTACATAATATATTGTGCCTGTGGTTGTCAGGGCTGAGCTAAGCGTCCAGGCACCCGTTCCATCAAAATACAAATAGCTTCCGTTAAAGGTTTTTCCCGCAAAATCTATGGTGTTTCCAATGGCAGCGGAATTAAAAAATAATCTTCCGGTATAGTTTAAGGTCATTGCGGAAACGAATTTTAATGAGCCGGAAATATAAAGGTTTGCAGACCCGGCAAATACTCTTGTTCCTGTGGTGCCAGTCCAGTCCATATTATTGCAGGTGGCGAGTGCATTAACCGTTACCGTTTGGGTGCCTCCGCCAAAAAATGAATTAGCATCAAAAAACACGTTATCTGATTTGGTTGGAACACAACCGGCCGAAGCCCCACCGCTCGAAAGCGACCAATGGGTACCATCGCTCCAATTCCCTGTTCCTCCAATCCAATACATATTTTGGGTTGTGGGTGCCGTAAAATTCCAACCGGTGTTGTTGCCAAAGTCAAAACTGTTGTTGGCATTAAAGGTGGCACCCCCTGTTGCATTAATATCATAAATATTATAGTAATTCAATGTTTGGGTTCCCGATGATTTTGAAATGGTGGCCTGAACTCCGGCTACGGTGGCCTTTAAATTCCTAGGGGTGGAGCAATTTCCGGTAAGAAAACTAAAAGTGTTTGCAGTTTGGGTTTTCCCCGATTCAAAAAACACATTTGAGGTATTGGTAAAACTTAATGAATTAAAGGTGTTAGAGGTGTTTACCCCAAGGCCACCGCTGAAGGTTAAGGTTACATTGTTGTATGTTTGATATCCACCGGTAAAAGTGGCCCCGGTAACTGTAATATTTGATGTTCCTGCATTAAGGTCCAAATTTGTGCTATCACTAACAGTCCATAATCCGTTACATGAAATTACCGAACTTCCTAAATTAATAGTTCTCCCAAAAGCAGTATTAGAAGAGAATCCGGTAATGCTCAGTCCGAAGTTAGCGGTATTGAGGGTTCCTTTGTTAAAGTATAATAATTTTCCGGTAAAAGCACTGGCCAGAGTCCAATCTCCGCCACCATAAAAAAACACCACGTTGTTTACCAATGATTTCCCTGCAAAATCTATTGTATTCCCCGGGTTTTCTGATTTAAAATATAAGGCTCCTGTGGCATTTACGGTCATACCTGAAATATAGGTAAGAGAACCATAAACATTTAAATTTCCTGTTCCGCTCAGGGTAGGGGTAAAGAGAACTCCCGTCCAGTTCATTGATTTGCAAAAAGAAGTTGTGTTGATGGTAACGGTTTGACTTCCGGAAGAAAATGATGCTGCATCAAAAATTGCATCGTTTAGCTCGGTTGGAACACAATTAGCTGCGGCCCCTCCGCTGGTAAGCGACCAATGCGTTCCATCGCTCCAGTTTCCGGTTCCTCCAATCCAGTGCAGGGGTGATGTAGAAGGAGGTGTAATTATCCAACCGCTCGCGGTTCCGGTTGTAATTGAATTTGTGGCATTAAATGTTCCACCCCCCATTGCAACAATATTATTTATCCTTAAATAATCCCCGTTAAATGTTCCTGATGACATATCAAAAAAGGCTTTGTTATCAGCCGAAACCGAAACAAAACCGGTACAGCTTCCGGAGGGAAGATTTAAGGTTCCGAAGGTTTGTGTAGTTCCATCCTGAATGGTAATTGTAGGAGGGGTTCCTGAAACTGTTAAATTATTATAGGAGTTTGATCCGCTAATATATACACTGGTACCCGTAACGTTTACATTGTAATAACTTAAGTCTCCACCGCTAAAGTTTCCTCCAGAAACATTTAATTGTGAGGTTCCTTTTACCAATATTAACCCTGAAAGTAAACCGATGCTCCATTGATTTACTGAAATTACAGAAGACCCCAGGTCAAAAGTTTTAAAACCGGAACCGCCAAACACATTAAGACTTCCAAAAGTTAGATTATTATTATTAGTGTATAAAGCTCCCTGCTGAATATAAATTCCGGTGGAAGAAATTGCCGTTAAGGGGTCAGAAAAAGTCCAATCTCCCGCTCCCATAAACCAAATACCCCATGAGTTAAATATTACCCCCGAAGTTTTTATTAAATTTCCGGCCGAAGGGGAGTAAAACCGGTAAGCTCCGCCAAAGGTTGCAGTCATTCCCGGAGCAAAATATAAAGATCCATAAATAGCCAGGTCAGAAAATCCGGCCAAATCCGGATTGTTGGTTGCCGCAACCCAATCAATATCGTTGCAAAAAGCATTTACATCAATAGTTACCACCTTTCCTGCCGAAGAAAACGAATTCCCATCAAAAAAAACATCATCGGCCGAGGTAGGGGCTGAAGTATGAAAAGTGCTGCCCCCCGAGGTTGTGGCCCAATGAGCGGCAAAATCACTCCAATTGCCTGTTCCTCCAACCCAATAATAATTGGATGCAAATAAAGCCCCGGCAAATAAAAAAAATCCTCCTGTCAATATTGAATAGAGGACGATTTGTTTTTTTGAAGGGAAAGAGCAAATAACTTGTAGAAGATTCTTCATAAATTGGTTTTTTGAGTTTTAAAAAAGAAAGAATTTTTTGGGCATCTACCATAATACGATGCCAACATCAATACGGTTGGGTAATTTTTAAAAAAAAGTTGAACGGTTTTTTTTTAAGCTGTTTATGGGTTTATGAGTTTATAAGTTTATAGGTTATAAAGTCTTCAGATTTGTTTGGAGTGGTTGCGCCCAAAATAAATTACAGTGTTTTGCAAATTAAAATTTTTGCACCTTAGCAACATGAATCAACCACCGTTTTTTCAAAAAATATTTGAATGGCAGGGTAAATATATAAGGCATAAAAACTTTATCCTTTTAATAAGCGTTGTGGTGGGATTAATTTCCGGAATTTCTGCTGTAATTATTAAAAACTCGGTTCACTTTATCCAGGGCTTAATAAAACCGGCATTGGAAACCCCCAACCAAAACTACTTCTATTTTGCTTATCCGTTGATTGGGTTGCTGATCACCGTAACAATAATAAAATTCCTTATCAAAAGGCCGGTCCGCCATGGGATTCCAAATACCTTGTATTCAATTTCAAAAAGAAGCGGAAATGTTAGAATGCACAATTTGTTTTCTTCTGTTATTACAAGTGCCGTAACGGTTGGTTTTGGGGGTTCTGTTGGGTTGGAGGGGCCTTCGGTGGTAACAAGTGCCGCCTGGGGTTCAAATATTGGAAGAACTTTGAGGCTTGATCATAAAACTAAAATATTGTTAATTGGGTGTGCTGCTGCCGGAGCCATTTCTTCACTTTTTAATGCCCCCGTTGCCGCAATCATTTTTTCGATTGAAATTTTTATGCTCGACCTCACCATGAATTCTTTAATGCCCTTATTACTGGCTTCATTGGCAGCGGTTCTAACTTCAAGGTTTTTTCTGGGCAGCGATGTGTTGTTTCATTTCCCTGTTCAAAACACGTTTTTAGTCAAGAACCTCCCTTTTTATGCTATTCTCGGGGTTGCCCTTGGGTTGATTTCTATTTATTTCACCAAATCATATTTTTTCTTTTCCGGGGTTTTCGAAAAAATAAAATCAGATTATTCAAAAGCCATTATTTGCGGGGTACTTTTAGGTGCCATGATTTTTTTATTGCCCCCCCTATTTGGAGAAGGTTACGAAACCATTAATTCATTAATAAGCGGAAATTTCAAACCGGAGTTCCTTTCGGTTTTTCAAAATAATTCTTACCTTTTGCTGCTCTACCTTTTGGGCATAATCTTATTAAAACCCATTGCCTCTTCCTTAACCCTTGCAGGCGGAGGAATAGGGGGAACATTTGCCCCATCCCTGTTTTTGGGCAGCGGGGCCGGGTTTTTATTTTCAAAAACAGTTAATCTTTTTGGCTTTGCCAACCTTCCCGAAAATAATTTTACACTTGCAGGGATGGCAGGAACCATGGCAGGCATAATGCATGCTCCCCTCACCGCTATTTTCCTTATTGCTGAAATTACAGGTGGCTATGAACTTTTGATTCCACTGATGATGACTTCGGCAATTGCTTACCTCA
>JAHEZO010000223.1 GCA_023250995.1 Flavobacteriales bacterium
ATACCTTTTGGATTATGGAAAGAATTTTATCCTAAAGGTGCAATTCGGGAGGAGTATTCATTTAATAATGGGTTAAAGGATGGAAGTTATAAATTTTATTATCCGAATGGCATTATGCAAACAGAAAGGTTTTACAATAGCGGAAAACTAACCAATGTGTTTTTTTGCCGGGATTTAAAGGGAAATAATTTGAATTTTGGCAATTTTGCTGCTGGAAACGGAAGTCTTAAAATTTTTAATGAGAATGGAAAATTTATTCATGAGGAATTATTTATTAATGGTATTAGTGTAAAGAAATGACTAATTTTTTAAATAAATTATCTGCAAGGCAAAAATCTGTTTTAGTTTTTTTCATTATATGTTTTGCTGTTTTTTCTTCTTTTTTCCCTTCTCTGTTTTGCGATTTTACAAACTGGGATGATAAATGGATGCTTACCAATAATTACCTGGTTAAAAACCTCTCCATTGAACATATTATTAAAAATATTTTCGGTTCCGTTTATGAAGGAATTTATCAGCCCGTTACCTTTCTCTCTTATGCCATTGAGTATCATTTTTTTGGACTTAATGCTCTGGTATTCCACCTGGACAACTTGATTTTGCATGTTTTAAATACCTTCCTGGTTTTTGTTTTTATCGGTCAGTTAATTCATGATAAAAGGGCCGCTTTTCTGGGGGCACTTTTCTGGTCTTTAAACCCTTTGCGGGTTGAATCGGTTACCTGGGTTATTGAACGGAAAGATTTGTTGTATTCCTTTTTTTATCTTTTATCAATAATTCATTATGTGAAGTATATCAAATCAGGTTTCAAAAAAATTTATTTTTATTTTGCGATATTGTTTTTTTTGGTTTCCTGTTTCTCTAAACTTTTAGCTGTTTCTCTGAGCTTTATTATTGTTTTGCTTGATTATTATTTTCAACGCAAACAAGATATACTGGCCTTAACTGAAAAATCGATTTTTTTTGTTATTTCTCTTGGGGTAGGTTTTTTTTCTATTTGGGCGCTTAAAAGTAATGATGAGAATTTTACTTCATTTTCCTATTCAGGTTTTGAACGAGCTCAACTTGTAAGCCATTCCATTATAAATTACTTTTTGAAATCAGTAATTCCTTATAATTTATCGGCCTTTCATCCCTATCAGTACCCACCTGGATTATTACCAAAATATTATTTACTTTTTCTTTTTGCCGCAATTGGATTGTTTCTTTTGTTGGCCTGGATGGTGAAAAAATACCGCAGCAGGCAAATAAATTTCGGAATTGGATTTTTTATTGCCGCACTTATTTTTACCCTTCAGATTTTTCCTGTCGGTGATGCCGCATTTGCTGACAGAAACATTTACGTTTCTTCAGTTGGAATTGCAATTTTGTTTTCCAGATTATACCAGGAAGCAGTTAAAAAATATACTCAAGCTTTGGTACTGGGTGTGGTATGTTTTCTTTTTATTATTTATGGTTTTTATACCTACCGGCAAACAAAAATCTGGGATAACGGGATCAGCTTGTTTACAAACGTAATTGAGAAGTATCCTAAAAGTGACCTTGCATTCATTAATCGGGGGTCTGCCAGATTCAGCAAAAAAGATTTTAAAGGTTCCATGGCTGATTATCAAATGGCCTTAAATCTTAATCCTGGTTCTTATTTGGCCATGGTTAACCTGGCTATTTCCTTGCGGGAACTAAATGACCTGGAGGGTTCTCTCCTTTGGTTAAATAAGTCGTTAAAGATAAAAGGTCGAAATTCCAAGGCCTTTCTGAACCGGGGTTTGAATTATTTTTTGATGGCAAAATTTAAAGAGGCTGTGGATGATTTTACTTCAGCCATAAACTACTCTGGCAACAATGGTTTTGAAAAAGCCATTGCCTTGAGTCAGAGAGGAAGAGCAAAAATTGCAATGAATAACCCGGAAGCCGCATTTTCCGATTTTAACATGGCCATTGAAATTATTCCCGATTATGGGGATGCATGGTATTTCAGGGGGCTTTGTTTTTATTCCCAAAAAAAGTTTGAAGAGGCGCAAAATAATTTTTTGAAAGCGATTGAAATTAATCCGGCCAATGAACTTGCAAATTATTACCTTGGGATGGCAGAGGTGGCAAATGGAAATCTGTCCCTTGCCTGTAATTACTTCCTGAAATCAGCCGAACTTTCTTATTCTGAAGGGAAAAGAATGCATTTGTTTTATTGCGGAGACCCTCAAATAAAAAACAAAATGTTTTTCCCAAACGGAAAATTGAAATTTCAGTTACTCCAGGGGTTGGATGGAAATAAAGATTCTGTTTATCATTTGTGCAATTATGATTCTTCAGGAAACTTAATGCAACAGGGTGTTTTTGACTTACAACATGGGAAATACAATGGTGAAATAAGATGGTATTATCCGGGCGGGGGACTGAAAAAAACAGGTTTTAGCCGCGACACCGTAACTTATGGACAATGGAGGGAGTATTATCAGAACGGAACACTAAAAGCCGAATATTTTTATTCAGAGGGTCTTTTGGATGGCATATACCGGCATTTTTACCCGGGCGGAACTTTATGGACAGAAAGATATTACAGTAAAGGCGGGCTTTTAAAAATAATTTCATGTTTGGATAAAAACGGGAATTTTCTAAACACAGGATCTTTTAAAAATGGAAACGGAAATTTAAATATATTTGATGAAACGGGGAAAATCATCCTGGTTCAAAATTACAAAAATGGCTTGCCCATATCTAAATCTTCCCTCCGGTAACTTTACCTTCATTTGAACTGAAACCAAAAATTTATGGGTTCGTATAAGGAACACAGGAATGATTTAAAAAAGTTTGCAAATGATTTTCGGATTTCACCCACCCTGATTTTTTTTTAAAAAAAAAGTTTGAAAAAATTTTTTTTGTAAATAAAATATTATATTTGCCTCCAATTCTCCATGCAAAAGCGGAGAAAAAACAACAAAATACTCACAAAAAACTCCAAAAATTATGAAAAAGTTACTATTAACGTTGGTGTGTGCAGGCGCGATGATGGTCTCCGCTTTTGCACAATTACTTGACGAAAAAAACGTCACCATCACCATGGATTTGCAACCAGTTCTCCAACTCAGCCTGGAAGGACCAGACCAATTAGATTTTACTTTTGATAATATTAATGCATATTATGCAGGTATTATTAAATACGGAGCAAACGTTCTTCGTGTTAGTTCCAGTGTTTCTTTCGACCTATGGGCTACAGGCCTTTCCCAAACAACTAATTTTTTATGGGATCAGGTGGTGGATTATCCAAATGGCGGAGGTAACGCTACTCCAACTATTCCAACCAGCGCTCTGGAATTGCGCCAATTCCCTGAAAACCCTTCAGTAGTTACTTTGGGTTGTGCAGTTACCGTTGGTTCAGGAACCGGAGCAGGCAGTGATTACAATTCTGCATTTGCTCCTTATGATATCGCAAGTAATATTCTTACTGCCGGTACAAGTAATAATAGCATCAATGTTGAAGAAAATACAAATCCATATACTTCTCCAACCAGCACTGCAACAGTAGCCACTGAAAAATACATTGCAGGCGGTACCGGAACAGGTTCTGGCTGCCAGATTGTTGGCGGTTCATATTTGTTAAAAACAAATCTTGCTTTGGTTGATCCTGCCTCTTCAGCTGCAGGAGCAGAAAGTGGATACTATTTCACCATTGATTATAGGATTCTTCCTGGTTTGCCTGCTAAATTCCCTGCATTCGAAGATGCAGCCACTGCTTCTACTTCTGCCGATGCAACAGCCGCTGATGCAGCTTCTTCACTGGATGATGGAGCAGCCACTTATGCTGAACCGGGAGTTTACACAATGTATGTAAAGTACATTCTTGTAGAAGACCAATAAAAAAATTGTACAATAAATTTGTACAAAATAAAAATGGGGTTGCAGAAATGTAACCCTATTTTTTTTATTATTTTACTTTCTCACTGACTGGCCCTCTTTTTTGGCCTGGGAAGTATTTCCTTTTTCATTCCGGGAAAAACCGGAATATGAAAATTACCCATAGGATTATTTTTAGGAAAACAGAGAAAAAACATTTTAGCAAAGATTTTTTTTTCTCCGTCAATAATCTGTAGTATTTTTTTACTTTTGTCAGTTTAATAAATCTGATACCCGTCATGAGGATTTTCCTTAGGAAAAAACAAAGAATATTTTTTTTATTATTTGGAATGATATTTTTGAGAGGAAACCAATTGTCAGCTCAATGTGCTTTATCTTACACCCTGACCACAATTACCGGTGACGTTACCTTGGATGATTTTGCCGATTTAAGCGGTGGGGTAACGGTAAATGCAGCCATGGTTGATATTACAGGGGGAGCCGGTTGTATCTGGGATCTGTATGCTGAAAACGCAACCATCACCACCGTAAACCAATATACTACTCAGGGAGCTGTTCTTGCTCTTGCAAATATCAATGTACGGGCAGTTAATGATTGCTCAACACCCGACAGGAATTATGGATGCTGCTCACCCGAACTTCCTCCCAGGATAAGCGGAACCCTTGCTGCGGCTTTTGCGGCCGGCACACCCAATTATATTGTGGGTACAGCTGCTGTAGATGGCGCCCTTTTTCAAAATGTGGGTGCGTGTGCCCCGCTTACTCAAATTAACGGGACAGGGACACCGGCCGGTAACCCCACCACTCATAAGTTCAGAATTGATGTTCAGGTTGTACCCGGAGTGGTTGGAATTGTTCGCCCCGGATTTTACAGGCTCCAAATTGATTTCAGGAATCCCGAAGAGGGTTTTGCGGCTCCTCCAGCTCTTTCATATTTTTTAAATATAGATATTCAGCCGGTTTTGCAATTAAAAATGACCACTGCCAGTCAGATTGATTTTACTTTTTCTGATATAAAACAATACAATGCGGGGATTGTAAAATATGGTCTGACAATCCTCGAAGTTAACTCGAGCATAGATTGGGATTTAATGGCCATTGGAACTTCTACTTCAAATGAGGCGGCCATTGCCGCGGTTTGGGATAATCCTGCGGAGTACTCAACCGGTGGAAACAGCAGCGACCAGATTCCTTTAAGGGTTTTGGAACTTCATCAGATACCTGCAAACCCTTCGGGCTCGGGAGCTGCCATTGATTATAGTCCTTCATTTAGCAATCCGCCTTCAGGAAATAATTATATTGAAGTGGCCCGGAGTCCATATAACCTTCTTGCAAATTTTGTCGCTCCCTCTGTTGGAGCCAAAACTATTGCAGGTAACTGGCTTACGGCAACAGGGTCTCCCGCTAATGCAATGGCTCTTGGAAGTTATATTACCATTGATCCGGTAGCCCCATTATGGAACAGGCCTGATTTCAGATATATTATTGATTATAGGTTAACCCCGGAATTACCTGCTGATTTTGGAGGATTAATGCCGGCAGGAGCCTATGCCCGGCCAGGTACTTATACAATGGAAGTAAAATACATTTTGTCGGAAGACCAATAATAGAAATTTGAAAAATCTAATAGAATTCTGTGAGATAATATTTTTTTAACAAGAACCTAAAAGCTTGATTTATTATTAATGAAAATGAAATTCAAAATAGCAGGAATATTACTTTTTATCCAGTCTGCATTTTGGTTTTCTCCATTTTCGTTTGCCCAAACTGAAATTCCCCCTGTTGTAACGGATTCCACAGCTCCCGTTATTTCTAATATTCCAGTAGGGGAACCGGCAAATCCTCCCGGGGTAACTGATACCTTAAAAAAATCTTCAGATTATCCTTTGGCAATTTCTGATAGCACAATCAAAGAGCTTCCTCCAAAAAAAATTATTGCCCAATTTGATACAGGCACCCTTGTTATAAGGCAGGGAGAAATAATTTCAAAACTATTAAAAGTTATTAATGGAACCGAAAAGCAAAGC
>JAHEZO010000004.1:0-14857 GCA_023250995.1 Flavobacteriales bacterium
TCAATTGTTACAAATGTATTCAAAATGTCACGGCTTATATTGGCAACAGTTAATAAAACAAAAACCATTACAAAAGGAATTATTACAAACCTGGAATGAAGTTTATTCAGGTTTTCTTTATTATTATAAAATTGATATGCCAATGGCAAATAACCCAGAATTATTGAGCATGTGGAAACAACAAGAAGAACAGCCGCCCCCGGCCAGTGCTGAAGTTTAAAAAGATAACCGAGTGCGCCAAAAGACAAGGAAGAATAAAAAACAAAATGCATCAGCTTCTCTTTGGAGATTGTGGTGGCCTTAATTTTTTGAAACATGAGAACCGGCAATACAATTATTCCAAGGGTTACAAGTTCAAGAGTGAGGAAAATAGAGGCTCCAGGCCAATGTTGAATCTTAAAAAGTATGGCCAATGAGGTAAAGGAAAAGAAGGCACCTCCTGCAATTCCGCCTGCCTTTGAATTTGCTCCATTTAGTTCGGAAAACAAACGATACCCGTATGCAGGCAGAAAAAACAATGCGAAAATGGAAATACCTACAACAAGCAAAATACCAGCTCCGGGCCAATGCATTATTTTAAAAACCATTCCGGTACCTGAGAGCAATGCGGCAACGAAGCCGGCCAATGTGATTGAGTTTTTCATGGTTATTGGAATTTTGGGGTTAGTTGAAGGTATAACGGAAAATTCCGGGATATATTAATTTTCTGATATTATTAATTTTTGATAAACATTGTTTTCATTGGAAATACAATGGATAAAGTAAATTCCAAGGGGTTGCGCAGAAAGGTCAAAGATAATTTTTTTTCTGAAATCCATCCCTGTTTCCCTTCTAACTAACTCTCCCCTAAGAGAACGAATTTCTATTGAAGTAATATTTTCCCCTGCTATCGCTATTTTTCCTGAGGAGGGGTTCGGATAAATCATAATACCCGAATTCTTATTTGTAAATTCTTTTGTAGAGAGAGGATAGCCGATATAAATTGCCGAACTTGCTGATGTAGTATCTACCACAAAATCTAAATTGGTGATCACTGTATCATTAGAGGTAATAGAAATTTTATAGGTTGAATCCATAGGCAGCCCAGGAATATCCACTAATAATCTATAGGTATTGTTCATGGGAATATTTGAAAAAGAAAAATGGCCGCTTTGATCAGTATTTGTATGTGCTTTAATTCCACCGGGAATTTGCTCTAACGAAACATCAATACCGGGTACCGGGTCACCAAAAGGGATCATATTGCCGTTGCCAGTTTTTCCTGTTCCGAAACCATATTGAATATTTCCGCTGATAAAACCATTGCCCGAAAATACAGGGGTTTCCCGAACAGAAATGTTTATGCCCGCGGTATCTGAAAAAAGACCAAAGACTGTTGAGTATTCCCAATAGGCAGTGTCTCCCAAATAAGTTGGAATAGTATTGGGAAATGCTCCCGTATCGGGTCTAACTTTAAGTAAATAATTTCCTTCAAATTGATTAGAAAAAAAATAAATTCCGGAGGTGCCGTTTAGTGGAAATGAGTCGGCAAAGCTTAATGCCGTTGCACCGGATTCATAATTTAACAGAAAAACTTTTCCTGAAGTGATTTCGGAAATATTATCGCTTTTGTAAATAGTTCCGGAAATAGAATAAGCCGATCCATTTAACTTTGCAATAAATATGTCAGGATAACCTGGACTTGCATTGAATAAAGTTGTGGTTCCGAAAGAAATGGAATCACTCCAAAAATATCCTGTAATAAAGATGTTTGTTCCGCCCTGGCCGAGGGCAACAGAATACCCTTCATCATCAGAATTTCCGCCTGCACTCTTTGCCCAAAGCACATTTCCGTTTGCATCGTATTTGGCCAGAAACAAATCAAGACTACTCCCGGTGCCTGCATTACTTAATGTGATAGATCCAAATGTGATAGTTGGGCCATTAAAAACCCCGGCCACAAGAATATTTCCCGATGCATCAACAGCAACAGAATTTGCGGCATCGAGTGAAATTCCTCCTCCGCGCTTTGCCCAAATAAAGTTTCCATTTGAATCATATTTTGCAAGAAACATATCAAACCCGCCCGAATTAGTAAGAGTAGAGGAGCCAAAAGTTATTGTTGGGCTTTGAAAATATCCTGTCAAAAGAATATTTCCGTTTATATCTCCGGTAATGGAATTTGCAGCATCAGAATTAGCACCTCCTGCTCTTTTCGCCCAAAGTGGATTTCCGTTTGAATCGTATTTGGCAAAAAATACATCTGAGCTGCCAACAGTATCTGCATTTATTAAGGTAGTAGAACCAAATATGAAGGAAAAACCATAAAATCTACCCGACAAATATACATTTCCATTGGCATCTGTTGAACTGCAATAAGCTCTCTCCTCACCTGCTCCCCCGGCTGATTTTGCCCAAAGAATATTTCCTGAAGAATCATACTTCACAATAAAAACATCATTATTAAAACCGGAATTTGTTAAAGTAGTTGTTCCAAATGTAAGAGTGGGGCTAACAAACATTCCCGTCACAAAAACATTTCCGCTGGCATCGGTGGAGACACTGTTGGCATCATCTTTAGAAGTTCCTCCACCCGATTTTGCCCACAAAACATTTCCTGCCACATCATATTTCACAATAAAAACATCTTCCAAGCCCCCTCCAACATTCGTTAAAGTAGTTGTTCCAAAAAGGATGGTTGGACCACTAAAAATTCCTGTCACAAACACATTTCCGCTGGCATCAGTTGAAATGCCAGTTCCTCTATCGTCACCACTTCCCACTGTGCTTTTCGCCCAAAGGACATTGCCATTGCCATCATGCTTCACAATATAAACATCATGTGAGCCTATTAAAGTGGTAGAGCCAAAGGTGATAGTGGTATCAAAATATCCTGTCGAAAAAAGGTTCCCGTTAGCATCTGTGGTTACAGCTTGCCCATAATCTTCGGTGGTGTTTCCCGCCCGTTGGGCCCATTTCCAGGGAGGAGATTGTGCAAAAGATTTTTGAATGGTACTTGTAAGTACGAAAATTAGAAAAAAAGGGCAGATAAATTTCATTTATACTTAAAATTAAAAATTAAAAAAATACCGAAACGGGCCCTTTGCAGAATAAGAAAAAAAAGAAAATGCTATTGTTTCAATAATTTCTTCCAGTCATTATTTCGGTCAGAAATAAGGGTAATAAAAAAAATTCCTGCCGGTTGGGCCTCCATATCAATTAGAGTGGGTTCTGATGAATTAATATTTGAATCATAAATTTTTTCTCCAATTATATTGTAAATTTTAATTCCTTTTAGTGAATGGGAACAGTCGGTAATTTGAATTTTTCCGAAAGTTGGATTCGGGTAAATTTCAAAACGGCATATTCCCTCGGGTTCTCTTATTGAATTTGGAGGATTCGGAAATCCGCTGTTCATGGCAAAGTCAGTAGACCAACGGTATTGAACCGTACTATCCACTTCTACATAACCATTAAAATTGCCTTCCGCCTTAAAAAGTTTAATATTCCCTGTAAAAACCATTGAAAACAATAGGTTGTAAGTGGTGGTGAAATTATTTGTGAAAACAAAATCTTCTGAAGGCTGGGTAAGCGTATCAATTATTTCATATGGATAATGATTATACACCGTACCTGTAGAGCCCATGGTATCACCCCATATTTTGATTTCATTCAATGGAGAAAATAAATATCCTTCCATATTCCCGAAAATGTGCTGACTAATCTTATCAGCCAAGGGAATAATTTCTATGGTTTCGCCCGGCTCGGCAACATCATCATTATCCCCATTGCTGTCCGGAATGTTGTCGTCATCAATAATATTGTAACTAACAGCAAAAGGAGTAAATACTATCGGGAAACTGAACATTGAATTCCATGGGTCACCCGTTTGAATCTGGTCTTCTAATACCAACTCAAGGGTAGGAAAATAATTGTCGGGAATATCTGCTGCCAGCTGCATTTCAAATTCATCGGCACTCCACTTTGTTGTATTTGTTAACACATTATTGTAGGTTCCTATGCTATCGGTAATTTGAATATAGGGACTTTCACAGCGGATTTTCCCGCTTAAAGTAAGAAGATTTGTTGGCAAATTATTTTTCACACTCACCTTAAATTGTACTTTTTTACCGGGTAGTAATGAATTTGAAGGATTTGATGTGTTCGGACTTACTCCGCTAAAAAAGGTCAATCCCTGAAACACTGGTCCTCCGGTCATATAGCGGTAAAGTCCGCTATCCGACAAAACATAGAGCAATTCATTGCCTTTATAAAAAAAAGAATGAATATCAAAAGCACTATTGGCCCTTCCCCCTCCCCCTGCAATATCTACATCCAGCATCCAGGGTTGGGGTCCCGCGTTAGTTTCAATCCAGGCCGGGGCATTTTGGTAGGTAACAATGTCTGAAAGAATTCCCCACAAAGAACTTTGAGTATATAACGTCCATGATGCACCTTTATCTTTGGTTTTGTATAATGATGGGGGCCCGTATCCATATAAATATCCCTCACTGTCCGAAAGGTAATAAAGTTTAGTAAAATCAAAATTCATGGAGTTTAACTGATTCCAGGAAGAACCCCCGTCAATGGTTTCATAAACATAACCCAGATAAGATGGGCTTATTTGCCCACAACTGATTTGACCATTTTGCGGGGTAAAAAAATGGAAAGCAGTAATAGGTGCTGTAACCGGAAGGGTTATTTGTGACCACAAGACCCCCCCATTCTGAGTTTTCATCAAAGTGGTTCCAGCCAGGTAAAAAATATTATTTTCATCTATCACCTGCAATTTATCAAAAGTGTTTGTTGTGTTTGTGGCAATGGAGGCCCAGCTATTGCCACCATCCGAAGTTTTCAAAAGAGTTCCTTGGTCACCCCAAACAAAACCCACTGAATTATTCAGGAAACTGACTCCTGTTAAATTGTTTGGTGTTCCTGTGTAAATGCACTTAATTCCCCCATTGTGATAAGAAATAAAACAGCTTCCGCCAGTGCCCACTACATATAAAGCGGAGTCGGAATTTCCTATGCTTTTCCAGGTATTAATTGGCAGGGGTACTTTGTAGCATTTATCGTAAAAATTGTTCTGTGAAAAAGAGGAGGCATTAGTTATTAATGCAAATAATAAGGTGTAAATTTTTTTCATTTTTGTTTGTTGAATTTAATCAAAAGAATTCTTCGCAGCTCTGCTGCGGGGTAAATAAAAAAATGTTTGCCACGAACCTTCCTACACATAGGAGTTTCGGCAAAGGATGGTTTCGCTGATTATTTTTTTTATCGTAGTCTCTCCAATCCGTTCAATCCTTGGCATGTTTAGTTTTTTTGATATCCAAGGGCTCTGCCCCGGTGTTATTCATTAAGTAAAATGATTGGCTTAATTTTTTGTAAAATCATAAACTTAATCCTTACATAAGAAAGAAAATAAAGACAAAAGAATATATTTGCCAAAGATCTTACAATACCCAATAATTAGGATTTTATGAAATCGGTTTTTTTTAAAGAGGCATTAAAGATTTGGGGCAAGATTTCTGAGGGGGAACAACTTAAAGCCACGTTGTTTGATGCTGGCGTTCACAAAAAATTGTTGAATCTTTTTAAGGTAGGTGATTACTTTTATTACATTTTTAACCTGAAAGATTCTAAGTTTGAATTAATGAGCGAGGAGGTAGAAACCATGCTTGGTTACAAACGGGAGGAGCTGGACTTGCAATTTTTTCTCAACAATATTCATCCCGAAGATCAGCCTTGGTTTTTGAATATAGAAAGCAAAGTGGCCGAATTTTTCGGTCAACTATCCCTGGCGCAAATTCTTAATTACAGAGTGCGGTATGATTACCGGATGAAAAAAAGCAATGGTGAGTACATTCGAATTCTCCAGCAGGTAATTACAATTCAGCACAATGAAACAGGAGGAGTATTAAGAACTTTCGGAGTTCACACTGATATTTCACATTTAAAAATGGAAGGGAAACCAATACTTTCCTTTATCGGCCTAAACGGAGAACTGTCATTTATTGATGTGGATATCGAAAAAGTGTTTCCAACCCCCTCGTCATTTTTAACTGCACGTGAAATCGAAATACTATCAATGCTAGTGGAGGGGGTTGAAACCAAGGAAATTGCCTCCCAATTATTTATTAGCAACGAAACTGTAAGTACCCACCGAAAAAATTTACTCCGTAAAACTGAAGCAAGAAACACTTCGGAAATGATTATGCTGGCTATCAGAAAAGGGTGGGTGTAATTTCAGAACTGCTGACCCAAAAGTGTAAAGCACATTGATTTTTCGAAAATTTAAATTCCCTATTTTCCTTAGCAAATTATCTGAAAAATACCTCCAGTTCTATTTTGCATAAAGTTATAAATTATGAATTTATTTAATTCACCCACAAGTGCTTATCCTCCTTCCTTGCCAACATTGTTTCCTTTGAGCGGATTGGCGGTATTCCTTTTATGTTCCCTTCTTTTTTGGTAAATATCACAGGCCAGATAAACGGCATGGCGGAAAGAAGATTCGGAGGCAAGGTTTTTTCCGGCAATGTCATAAGCAACTCCATGATCAGGGGATGTTCTTACAATTGGAAGTCCTGCGGTATAGTTAACCCCTTCATTAAACGAAATGGTTTTAAAAGGAATTAACCCCTGGTCATGATACATTGAAAGGATTCCGTCAAAGGAAAAATAAGTGGATGAGCCAAAAAATCCATCAGCTGCATAAGGGCCAATGACCATTATTTTTTCAGCCTTTGCTTTTTCAATTGCAGGAATTATGATCTGTTGTTCTTCAGTTCCAAGAAGGCCTTTGTCACCTGCATGAGGATTTAATCCAAGAACAGCAATTTTGGGTTTGTTGATTCCAAAGTCCTGAATAAGCGACTTATTAAAAGTCCTTAGTTTATCAAGAATTTTTTCCACCGAAATAGAACCCGCTACATCCTTGAGTGGAATATGTCCAGTTACGGTGCCAACCTTAATTCCGGATTGTCCGTGTGCAGGATTCTCACTCGTTAAAATCATCAGGTAATTCTCGGTACCTGCAAAACTTGCAAGATATTCGGTATGTCCTTTAAAGGGGAAACTTGCAGAATTAATGGTGTTTTTATTTATGGGAGCCGTTACAAGTACATCTATTTTATTTGATGCGAGATCAAGGGTGGCGGCTTCCAAAGATTTGAAGGCATACCTGCCGGCAATTTCAGTGGGTATTCCCAGCTCAATTTTTACTTCCTCCTCCCAGCAGTTAACAAGGTTCGCTTTCAGTTCAACCGCCTGCGAAGCTTCTTTGATGATATTAAAATTGAATTCTCCTGCGTTGAGAAATTTTTTGTGGAAGGATGCTGTTTTTGCCGACCCATAAATTAAAGGTGTACAAACTTCAAGCATCCTGGGATCAAGAAAAGTTTTTATGATGATTTCCATTCCAACCCCATTTAAATCACCAATGCTGATTCCTACTCTCAGCCGATTTTCTGTATCTGCAATATTTGTACTCTTTTTTGTATTCATTTTTGTATTTGGGTGCTATCCACACTCTTGTTTTTTGCATATTTTTTTTCTTCCTTTTCGTACAATACGATAAGGTAATAATACCAGATGATGCTTATAATATAAAGTCCGATTGTAATGAAAAAAATATGGGCGTAAGGAACCTCATGTTTGCGAAGCACCCTGAAAATATTGCTGCTGAAAAACCAGCTTCCCGACCAAATTGCGGCAGTAAGTGCACTAACTATTTCGCGGTTTCTGAACCCAACAAATTTCATGGTTACATCCGAAGTAATGGGCATGGCAATGTTCATTAATGGCTGCCTGAAAACATAACAGATAATTGCTAAAATTACTATGTGTGAGTAGGAAGTATAAAATTCTGTAATAGCCAATAAAAACAAACATAGCACGGCCAGGGTTTGACTTCCCACAACGGTTCCTTTATACCCCAGCTTATTTTTAATATTAGGAACATAAATAGTACTCAAGAAAACGATTAGAGCAGTAAAAGAACTGAGAATGGCAAATTGATACGAATCAACGTGGTGGATTTTGTAAAAAAACAATCCCATAAAAGGAATTGCAAGTCCGGCTCCGGTTGCAATTAAAAGTGTAGGCACCATGGCTTTTACCACATTCCACCAGTCAAAATCACTCAAATCGTAGCGGCTCCTGCGAAGTATAGGAACATAAAATTCCCTTTTTTTGCTGCTTTTATAAACAAAATAAATTGCTGCAAATCCAATTACCGAAATAATTTTCAAAATCAATTGTTCGTCAAAGAACACGGGGTTTATGGTGGTTAACAAATAAATAAAAAGTCCGCTTGCAATAGCACTTAAACTTGCGGTTGAATAACTAAGGGAAATTGCCTCGGTATGGTATTGCTCTTTAACATTTCTCAGAAAATAGGGAAGGATAGATACTTCCAGGCCTAATACCGAAACCCCAAGAAGAAACATACCCACATAAATTAAAAAATCAAGTTTGTATTGGATGGCATAAATAATCCCAAGGCTCAAAAGTGGAGTGAAAATGGCCGAAATATATAGGAGTGGCCTTATCTTTCTTCCCTTAATATAAAAACCAAGATTAAAGGAGAGGAGCAGAACACTTAAAAACCGGAAGCCGAAAAAATCGGCCGATTTATAATCGGGATACCCCATTTTGTTCAGGTAAACAAGGAGAATGGTAAGGTAGGAATAATCAATAAGCTGGATAAAAAATTCCGCAATAATCAGGTTTATGATTGACTTATCGAGGACTTGATATTGTTTTATTAATTTTTTTATCACCGGAAAACCTTTAATTGGTTAAAAAATTTACCAGCAACCGCACTCCCACACCAGTTCCCCCTTTTCCTCTGTAGGAATCATTGGATGTAAGAAAAGACGGCCCCGAAATATCAATATGAAGCCAGGGATAAACCAATTCTCCCTCCTCATTTTTTGTAAAATGTTCAAGAAATTTCCCGGCTGTAATTGCACCCGCGTATGGGGTTCCGCTGGAATTTTTTAAGTCGGCAATTTCTGATTTCATGCAATCGAGGTAATCGTCCCAAAAGGGAAGTTCTACCAATCTTTCGAAAACATTTAAGCCGCTGTTTTTTAGTTTTGCTTTTGTTTTTTCACTCGCAGTTCCCATCAAACCGCTTGGGCTAATTCCAATGGCTCTTACGCATGCACCGGTAAGTGTAGCAATGTCAATTACCAGTTCGGGGTTGTAATTTTTTGCAAATTCCAGCGCATCAGCCAAAACCAGCCGGCCCTCAGCATCGGTGTTTAACACCTCAACTGTGGTTCCTCCATATTGTGTAATTATATCACCGGGAGCACAGGCATCCCCACCCGGGCGGTTGTCGGTGGCCGGTATCAAACCAATTGCATGAACAGGAATTTTGCATTTAGCAAGATAATAAAAGGTACAGGCCACAGCAGCACCTCCAGCCATATCGCTTTTCATTTCATCCATTGAGCCAAGGGTAGGTTTTAGGCTGAGTCCTCCGGTGTCGAAAACAATTCCTTTGCCCACAAGTACAATGGGCTTTTTGTTTTTAGCCCCCTTTGGTTTCCATTCAAGAATATTAAAAGTGGGTGGTTCAATGCTGCCTTTATTCACTCCAAGAATTCCACCCATTCCCAGCTTTTCTATTTTGGTTTTATCCAAAACTTCAACCCGGAAACCAGCTTCTTTTCCTAAAGTTAAAATTTCATTGGAAAATTGCGTTGCCGTTAAATAAGAAACCGGCTCGTTTACCAGATCGCGGGCAATGCAAGTTGCATTTATCAGTATCTGAAGATTTTCTATTTCAGCGGAAGTAATATTTTTACTGTTGAAATAAATTTCGGAGAGGGAATTGGCTTTTTCTTTTGAATTTTTGAGATACTTTAGAAACTGGTAATTGCCCAGAGCCATTCCTTCTGCAATCCTCAATAAATCATTTTTATCATTGGCTACATCAACCAGCATAACAACTTTTATTTTGAATTGGTTTAACGACTGGCCAATTTTATGCCCGGTCCTCCGCAATGCCTCATAAATTTCATAATTTTTTTTTGCCCCTGTTTTTTTTTCGGAAACAATATCCTTTACAACAATATAAACCCTTCGATGGTATTGGTTTATAGTAATAAGGGGATTATTTCCTTCCATTTGGGTATGAATGAACCCCAATTCTTTTTCTGAAAATTCAAACCCATCCAACTTGCTTCGTTTTCTGCAAATTAAAACTGTATCACCCGGATGAATGCCTTTTTTAATAACCATGCTCAATATTTTTCAAGGTGGACAAAAGTAGAAAAATATGTGAACTGGTTTTTTTGGGGGGGATGAGAATTTGACCCTTTAGGATGGGCTTTTAAAAAAATTTACAAAAAAGTTGATAAAAATGTATCAGAAACCTAATATGACAATCATTATTACATTTGCCCTGAAAATCTTCCTTTTGAAAAAAACCGCTTCAATATTACTCCTGTCAATTCTGCTCCTACAGGCTGGAGGATTGTTGGTTGTTTTTAAAATGCAACAATGCTATGTTTGGCAGGAAATGCAATTATCTTTAAAAGACAACCAAACCCCCTTTCAAAAAATCACTCTCCCATTTTTTGACTATCAAAAAAGCAAAATTAATTCTCATGAAATTTCCGTTAATGGAAAAATGTATGATGTAAAATCAATAAGCCTATCAGATGACAAGGTAGAACTTCTTGTTATCCACGACAGCAGGGAAGAAAATATTTTACAAAAAATAAAAGATTTTGCAATCAGTACAAATCAACCAAACACCGACTTTGCTAATCAATTATTTCAACTTCTTTCATTGAATTATATTTCACCAGGGGTTGGACCTGTCTTTTTTATTCCTTCTTTCTCTATCAATATTTTTTCTCCGTTGTTCTTGAATGTCATTTCCAACGGCTTTGAGATTCCTTCACCTCCTCCTAAATTGGGTTAACACATTTTCGTTCTAAAAATCACTTGCACGCCCCCTTGAAAGGCTCGTGCCTGTTTTTGTATTTAACCAAATTTAAAAATTATCTTTATGAAACTTACAAAACTTGCAATCATAGCATTGCTAATCCCGCATTCCCATTTAACTTTTTCACAAACCAGTGAAACAGATACCATTCAAAATAAAACAGTTACTTTAAAAGAGGTGGTGGTTTCAGTAAATAAAACTGAAGAAACAAAAAAAACAATAGCCCAACAAGTCCAGGTTCTCAATACAAATGATATTTCCAATTTGCAAGGACAAACAACGGCTGACCTTATTTCAAAATCAGGAATTCAGGTGCAAATGAGTCAATTAGGCGGAGGAAGTCCGACTTTACGCGGGTTTGAGGCAAACCGCATTCTTCTCGTGATTGATGGTGTTCGCATGAACAACTTGATTTATCGCGCAGGGCATTTGCAGGACATTGTTAAAACAGATAATAATTCTCTTGAGCGAGTAGAGATTTTGTTCGGACCCTCATCCACCATTTACGGAAGTGACGCGCTTGGTGGTGTCATTCATCTTTACACTAAAAAACCATTGCTTGCAAGGGGTGACCAAAATTCAAACCTCAGGGTAAATGCTTTCAGCCGTTACGGAGCAGTGGATAATGAAATAACAAACCATTTGGATTTTATTTACGGAACAAAAAAATTCGCTTCGCTCACCTCATTTACATATTCAAAATTTGGCGACTTGATAGGAGGAAAAAATCAAAATCCTTTTTATAATGGTTCTTATGGTGAGCGTCCATATTATGTTGAAAGAATAAACGGAAAAGATTCCCTCGTAAAAAACAGCAACCGCTATTTACAATTTGGAAGCGGATTTTCACAATACGACTTTATTGAGAAAATATTATTTCAGCAGAATGAACAAATCTCCCACGGATTAAATGTTCAATATTCCAACTCAAGCGATGTGCCCCGTTACGATAGATTGACTGACCCTGCAGGAACCGGTTTGAAATCTGCCGAATGGTATTATGGACCCCAAACCCGAATGCTGGCTGCCTATGATATGAATATAAAAAATCCAGAAGGTTTGTTTCAGAATATTCACCTGGGATTAAATTACCAGGCACTGGAAGAAAGCCGTCACAGCCGAAACTTCGGAAGCAATTTTAAAAACCACCGAATTGAAAATGTTGGCGTAATAGGTGCGAATCTGGATTTTCAGAAGGCAACGGAAAGGCACAATATCCGTTTCGGTTTTGATATGCAGATGAATTTATTGAAGTCAACCGCAAACAGGCAAAATATTGTAGTTGACACTGTGGGGAAATTAGATACTCGATTTCCGGATGGGAAAAACAGCATGAATAATTTCGCTTTGTATTTTTCACATACATGGAAACTCAATGAGCAATTAGTTCTTGTTGATGGAGTACGGGCAGGTTATTCCATGCTTCATTCCACGCTGGTTGATACCGCTCTTCTGTTTCATCTTCCATATACAGATATTGAGCAGAAAACACCCGTGTACTCAGGTAGTATCGGCTTGATTAATTCTCCATCAGACGACTTGAAGCTTTCTCTGCTTCTTTCAACCGGCTACCGTGTTCCGAATGTAGATGATGTAACAAAAATATTTGGCAGCGCTCCGGGAATAGTGATTGTTCCTAATGTTGATCTGAAACCCGAAAAAACTATCAACTATGAAATCGGGATAACCAAAATTTTCAATGAAAAAACACGTTGGGAAAATTCCATTTATTATACCGACTACAGAGACATAGCGGTTGTTGATTCATTTCAGTTCAATGGAAAGGATTCATTGATGTATGATGGAACAATGAGCCGTGTATATGCAAACCAGAATAAGGATAAAGCTTTTATTTATGGATTTTCTTCCAACCTTTTCTCAAAACTGGATGAGCATTTTACAATGGCGATCTCAATTAACTATACCTACGGAAGAATTAAAACCGACAGCATGGATTATCCACTTGACCATATTCCTCCATTTATGGCCCGCACTGATTTCACTTACAATAACAATAGGTTTAGTTCTGATTTCTTTATCAATTTCAGCGGAGGAAAAATGCTGAAAGATTATTATCTGAATGGTGAGGACAACGAGCAATATGCAACTCCGGTGGGCATGCCGGCCTGGTTCACCGCAAACTTCCGTACGTCTTGCAAAGTGCATAAATATTTCACCTTGCAAGCCGGTGTTGATAATATTTTTGATACCCAATACCGCACTTTTGCCAGCGGAATAAATGCACCAGGACGGAATTTATTTTTTGCTTTAAAAATAAATTTTTAAACTATTAAACTATTAAACCATAAACCCATAAACTAATTTTGTATCCCTTTCGGGCATTTGACTTAAATTTGAATTGTTTTTAAGTCTCAATGTGTTACTCAACTATGGCAACCAGGGTTTTAACAATATTTTTTATTTTTTCTTTACTCATTTCCTGTAATAACAGGAAATTGACAAGCAACAATGACAACCCCGGATCATTTGCTTTAAAGCAGCCTGTAAAAAGCACTTCGGACCCTCAATCTTCGTTTTCAAAAAAAAGTCAGCCTTCAGGAACTAAGGAAACCAAGGCTACGTTTAAAATTCAAAAAAAGAAAAAAAACATGGCCCCTTCTTCTCCTGATTCTTTTCGTGAAAATCAGCCACCTAAAAAATCACCAAAAGGCGGAGAGGATAGTTCATTTCGGATAACCGGAAGAAAATCATCCTCTGGGAAGTCCAATGGGGATGCTTTTCAAGTTTTACAAGGCACAAAAGGTGTTGAACAAAAAGATGGTTTTATGGCCAGGTCAAGAAAAATAATTTTTGAATCGGGAGATGCCTTTTCAAAAAAATCCAATCCGCGCGTAAATAAAAATTTCACCGATGCTTTTGCGGCCAAAACCCTTTCCAGCCAAATAAAAAACAATTCTGATGCCTTTGCCGTGGTTCCCGGAAAGAAGAAAAATAATACTTATTCGGATGCTTTTGCCCAGGCCAGGCCAAAAAATAACCGTAGGCTGGACCGGGACGCTTTTGCTATCCTTGGAAATAAAAAAAAGATGCCTGAAACCGGAGACGCTTTTGCCATAAAAACAGAAAGGAAAAAAACCTCCCGGCTTGCGGATGGTTTTGCAGTTGCTCAATCCAATAAAAGAAAGCAGGATTATTCCGATGCCTTTGCTATTGTTCCTCTAAGGGAAAAAATCAATAAACTAAAAACCGGATCTGACAAAGATGCCTTTTCCATCAAAAATGGAAGGGAAAGAAAAGAATTCCTTGCCGATGCATTTGCCGTTAAGCCGGGAAGAAATAAAACTTTTAGAAAAAAAACGGAGAATGATGCATTTTCATATGCCATTGAAAACAAAACCTCAAGAGAAACTGGAGATGCTTTTTCGTTTAAATCATCGGGGGGGCCAAACCTCCATAAGGGAAATGAACTCCTTGCAAAATTAACATTGGTAAAACTGGCCAAAGGGTTAGCTTATAAAACTGGTCTTTCAAGGCAATTTAACTGGGAATCGGATGCATTTTCGGGTCACAAAAGAATCTCTTTTAACCTTTTCAGAGGTAAATATGCAGGCGAAAAATGGAGCTTTGGAAAATTTTTCGGGAAAAGAATTCAATTAAAAAAAATAAAAGAAAAAAAAGATTCGGGCCAGTTCACCATTTCACCAAAAAAAGAAAAAAGGAGAAAAGAGAGGGATTTGCGAAAAATATCAGAATCGGGCCTGTTTCAGCCTGGAATAGTTCCTAAATAGCAATATCAAATCTATTTCTTACTTTTGTACCCCTTAAAAAAAATGCAATATCGCAAAAAGGGAAAAAACCGATTATTTATCTGTAAAATGGTACCGGCTGATTTCCGTTACAGCCATTCATGAAAAGAACAATATACATATTGCTTTTAGTTTTTTTTTCATT
>JAHEZO010000004.1:14867-46005 GCA_023250995.1 Flavobacteriales bacterium
AAAAATACAATCTTTGTTTATTTACAATTTTGCTTCAAAATATATTGAATGGCCATCGTCTTATAAAGATGGAAGTTTTATTATCGGGGTACTGGGCGAAACCCCCATGTTAAAAGAATTAACCACCGCCACAAACGGAAAAAAAGCGTATAATCAATCCATTGAAATCAGAAAGTTCAGTTCTTCCGGAGAAATTGATAAATGCAACATGATATTTATCCCTTACGACAAAACAGGAATGCTGCAGGAAGTTGTTAATAAGCTAAAAAACTCAAGCACCATCGTTTTGACTGATAGTGAAAAAAGCCAGAAGGACGGATTTTTAAAACATGGAGCCATCATAAATTTTGTTTCGGTTGACGGGAAATTGAAATTCGAAACAAATAAAACCGAAATTGAAAAACGCGAAATAAGAATTGCCGCTGATTTATTGAAATTGTCAATTAATACCATTTAATTATTCAATGAACAAAAAACTCTCAATGGTTTTCCTGATGATGCTTTTTTCAAGCTTCATCTTCGGGCAGCGCGATAAGCTTACCAAAGCTTTGCGCTATTACCAGGCAGGCAGTTTGGATACCGCAAGGATGCTCATTGATTCAGCTTCCATGAATCCCGAAACGGCAAAAGAAGCCAGCACCTGGTATTACCGCGGTTATATTTATAAAGACCTTTACAACCAACGGCAAAAGGCAGATAAGCAGTCTCCCTACCGGTTGGAGGCCGTTAGGTCATTTATGAAGCAAACGGAATTGGATACCGGTAAAACATTAAAAGACAATGTCTTAAAAAACATTAATTATGTAGCTACCACCATTTATAATGATGCTGCCACTTCAATCAACATAAGTGAATACCCGATTGCCATAACCAATTTTGACAAATACAAAGAAATTATCCGCAAAATTGATTCTACAAGAAAATTCAATGATCTTGAAATCCAACTGCACAGTGCTCTTGGTTCCATATACATGCAGATTTATGAAAATGACAGGGAAAAAAATAAAGCCTTCTTTGACAAATCGCGCAATTCATTTCTTTTTGTAATCGAACTCGATTCAAATAATTATACCGCCAACTACAACATGGGCATTTTGTATTATAACGAAGCGGTAAATATTATCAAGGCATTGGATTATGATCTGGACCTAATCACCCTTGAGTTAATTCAGGAAGAAACTGTAGAGCTCTTTAAAAAGGCATTGCCCTATATGCTTAAAGCGCGCGACCTCAACCCCAAAAGAAAAGAAACCCTTATCGGGCTTTCAGGAATTTATTTCAGTTTGAACGAACTGGAGAAATCAGAGCAGATTGAAAATGAAATAAAATTACTGGATACCAAAGAATAGCATTTTTCGGAAAAATAAATGAATTTCAGATTTACCATTGGAAGAAAAATAGGAGCAGGATTTGGTATTTTAATCCTGTTTACATTAATGGTATTTCTTTATACCAAAACAACGCTTGACGCAAGCCGGGAAATTAATGCTCAAAACATAAATGTAAATACCCCTTCGGTTGACGTTTTGCAGGAGTTAAAGATTTTAATGCTGAAATCTAAAATGCTTGCCACCAACTGGGTGAAAGACCAAACTTCGCCCGACCATCCTGAAAAACAGGAGCTCATCCGGTTGATGGAAAACAGTTACCCTAAATTAAAACACCAGGTGCTCGAAATTTCGAATAACTGGAGCAAAGGGGAGCAGGATACTTTAACAAACGTATTTGGTGAAATTGATACTCTTTTTGGGTTTTATGAAGATATAAAAGGATGGCTCAACACCTTTGATAGTTATATTGAGCCAACGGTAAAAATGATGGCTGAATACATGATTAGCCAGGACGGAGATATTGACCGTGAATCGAAGGAGGTTCTGGTAAATCTGGACTGGCTCATTGATAAGCAAAGAGGAAACAGCACCCTGGGAAGTGAAAAAATGATTTCCTCTTTCAGCAAACTGGAAAATGTGGTATTCTGGCTGGGTTTCGCTCTGGTAATTGGAGGGGTGCTAATTGCCATGTTCACTGTTAGAACCATTGTAAAACCTGTTCAGCAGCTTAAAAAGCTTTTGCTCCTGCTTGGAAAAGGAATAATACCGGAGGAAAAAATTAGTCCGAGGCAGGATGAAATTGGCGATATGTCAATTGCCCTCAGCGACCTGGTAACCGGATTTAAACGCACCACAGAATTTGCCAATCAGGTGGGTTCCGGAAATTTTCAATCAGATTACCAACCCTTAAGCCAGCAGGACACACTTGGGCATTCCCTTTTGGGCATGCGTAAAGATTTGCACGAACTAACCAGCAACCTGGAACAAAAAGTGCAGGAGCGAACCGCCACCATTGAAGCACAAAAAGGGGAGATTGAAGTGCTTCTTACCCATGTAACAGACAGCATTCGTTATGCAAAAAGAATTCAGGAAGCCATTTTGCCTCCTCCCGGATTTGTTAAAAACATTCTTCCCAACTCCTTTATTCTTTACAAACCCAAAGACATTGTAAGCGGTGATTTCTATTGGATTAATTCAAAGAACGGGAAATCAATTTTTGCTGCTGTGGATTGTACCGGTCATGGAGTTCCGGGAGCTTTTATGACCATTATCGGGCACAATGGATTGAACCATGCCATAAATAAAATTAATGATGGGCGCCCTTCTCTTATTCTGGATGAATTAAACAAAGAAGTCAGCTCCACATTCAGGCAACATTCTCAGGAGGGAACCACCATAAAGGACGGCATGGACATTTCGATGTGTGCCATTGATTTTAAAACTCTTGAATTGGAATTTGCAGCCGCTTTTAATCCATTATGGCTTGTGCGTGACGGAGCCGTACAGGAAGTAACAGGTAATAAGTTCCCTATTGGGGAATTCATTGGAGAAACACAAAAATTCACCAACCATAAAATTCAACTTCAGAAAGGAGATTCCATTTATATTTTTTCTGATGGTTATGCCGATCAGTTTGGGGGTCCCCGCGGAAAAAAATTTATGTACCGTCAGCTTAAAAGTTTAATTCTAAAAATCCAACCGCTGGAAATGGAGAAGCAAAAGAAAGTTCTCAATGAAGAAATAGAGGCCTGGCGGGGCAACCTTGAGCAGGTTGACGATATTTGCGTTATTGGTTTGCGTATTTGATCCTTAATCATCCTTCCACAATAATATTTTTCCGCAAGGTTCTTTCAAAATTCTTTTCACTTGTAAAAATAATTTTTTACATTTACAAGTTCTAATTTAACTCACGTGTGCCCGTTTTCGAAAATATTATTTTTCATTCTGGCCTTTTTTTCGGGGATGGCCTTTGCATTCCCGCAAACGGCCACGAATCAGGTAATAGGTTCAGCGGGAAGTCATAAAACTGCCGGGAATTTTATGGTTTCATATACCGTGGGGGAGACTGTAGTTCAAACCCGTGAAAAAGGAAAGTTTATCCTCACCCAGGGCTTTCACCAGCCATCTTCACTTGCAGGTGGCACATTAATTATCAGAATTGCAAAAAAAGATGCCAATTGTCTAACCGCAAAAAACGGGGAAGCATTAGCTACTGTTCTTAACGGAACCCCTCCCTATCAATATTCCTGGTCGCCAGAGGGCGGAAACTCTACTTTGGCAACCGGATTAGGCCCCGGTGTTTATTTTTTGCTGGTTAAGGATGCACTCGACCGGGAGGGATTGGATACTATTACCATTGGTGCCCTTGCCGATGATGCCTGTGAAATTCATGTTTACCATGGTATTACCCCCAATGGCGATGGAAATAACGATGAATGGCATATTGATGGAATAACCATTTTCCCTGATAATTCTTTGTCCATTTACAACCGGTGGGGCGAATTGATGTGGGGTGTAAAAGGATATAATAATGATGATAAAGTATTTAAGGGAAAAGATTTCACCGGAGATAAGCTGCCTGACGGAACTTACTTTTATGTGCTGGAAATAGAAGGACTGGAAACTGACAAAGGCTGGCTTCAAATTACGAGATAAAAATTATAGAAAATGTTTACAGAAGATTTAAATTTTTTAACCGTTAATACAGATGCATTAGGCCTCACCGAGGAGGAATTTTTTAATTTTTGTCAGCAAAACAAAAATTTGAGGATGGAGCGGGATAAAGAACAAAACATTATTTTTATGTCACCTTTAGGAACATTAAGCGGCTATTTTGAATCCCTTTTAAATAAATTCGTTTCAAACTGGAATGAGCATTCAAAATTTGGATATGTATTTAGTTCAAGTACCGGATTCACCCTTCCAAATGGGGCCATCCGATCTCCTGATGTAGCCTGGATTAAAAAAGAACAATGGGAAAAAATTCCTATGGCGGATAAAAAAAAATTCGCCCATTTATGCCCGGACTTTATTATAGAATTAAGATCAGAATCCGACTCACTAAAAACGCTTAAAAATAAAATGCAGGAATGGATTGAAAATGGGTGCCGGCTTGGATGGTTGATAGATTTTGAGAATAAAAATGTTTTTATTTACCGGCCAGACAAACCTGTTGATTTCATTAATTCGTTTAATAAAAAAAATTCTGGTGAGGATGTTTTGCCCGGATTTGAACTTGATCTGAGCCAGCTTAAATAATTTTCCTCGAGGAACAAAATTCAGATTTTAAGGAACTGATGAATAAAAATCTTTCTCTTTTTTCAATTCTCCTCTTTTTCTTTTTTCTGTGCTCTTCAATTTTTTGGATGGCCGGAGTCTCCATAGCCCAGCAAAACCCTCAATACAATCAATACATGTTTAACCCACTGATTGTTAATCCGGCCTATGCCGGAAGCAAGGAACAATTGAGTGTGGTTGCCTTGCACCGCTCCCAATGGATAGGTTTTGAGGGTGCCCCCATGACACAAACCTTGGCCATTCATGCTCCTTTCCGGAAACGTTCGGTGGGTCTGGGTGCCAATATCATCAATGATAAAATTGGCCCAACCAATAACCTGGGAATATTAGTGGCTTATGCTTACCGGATTCGTGTGGGGCCGGGAAAACTTTCTTTCGGGTTGAGAAGCGGTGCATACAATTATGCTTTCCATTGGAATAAAATAGATTACAAAGATCAAAATGAGTTTGCGGGCCTTGATACCAGATCCAATCGGTGGATTCCGATTTTTGATTACGGGATGAGATATCATACCAATAACTTTTACGCAGGATTCACCATGGCAAATATTAACAGGCCCATCATTAGAATAAGAGATAGTGCCGACAGCACCAGATTCAGCTCTGTTCTAAACCGCTATGTAAACCTCACTGCAGGTTATGCTCAGGTGGTAGCCGACAATGTGGTTTTCAGGCCCTCCATTTTTATTAAAGTTTTAAAAGGACAACGCCCAACGGTAGATGCCAATGCAAGCTTTTTATTAAAACGAAATTTATGGCTTGGCCTGTCGTACCGCACCGGAAGAACCTTTGTTGCCATAACTGAGTATAAAATATCTGCGTTTGTAAGTGCGGGCTATTCTTTTGATTATTCATTAAATAAACTGCGAACCTTCAACAGCGGCTCTCACGAAATTTTTATCTCCTACGAAGTACCGTTTAAAAAGTCCAGGGTATTGTCGCCTAGGTATTTCTGATTTTTTATCCTTACGATTTTTATCCAGTTGTATAAAAGAATTTTATTCTTTTGCATAATAATTTAAATCCCTTGTGAAAGCAAAAATTCAATTGCATTATTGTACTTATTCTTTTTGGCTTTTTGCTTTTGCCCTGTTGCTCAATTCATTCCCATCCTTTTCTCAAATTAAAAAAGCCAACGATCATTTTCAAAATTATGAATACTCCTCTGCAATTCCCCTCTATTTAAAAGTAATTAAACATGAGGATAAAAATCTTGAGGCCATTCAAAACCTTGCCCATTGTTACCGCTATATCGGAGATTATGAGAAAGCCGAAGTTTTTTACTTTAAAGCATTACAGCTGCCGGGGTTTGATTCAAAAGTTCCGTTGCTCTACGGAAAAATGTTAAAAGCAAATAATAAAGTGGATAAAGCCAAAGAAGTTTTTGTTGTGTTTGCCTCAAAAAACCCGTCCAATAAAAATGCCGAAGAGGAAGCCATAGCTTGCGATAAAGTAAAACTTTGGGCCGAACAAACTCCCAAAAGGTATGAGGTAAAACTGGCAAAAGACATAAACTCGAAGGTGTCTGATTTTTCACCGGCAAATTATGAAAAAGGACTTGTTTTTGTTTCAGAAAGAAATGTTGACCAGATTGAAAATAATGCCTATAGCTTAACCGGCCGGCCATTTCTGGCGATCTATCAGGCTGAACAAAGCGGAGAAGATACCTTTTTCAAACCCAAATTGTTTCCTTCAAATATCAACAATGATTACCACAATGGGCCCATCACTTTTAATGCAAAATTTACCGAAGGGTTTTTGACCCGTGTGGATGTTGATTCTAAAGGAAAGGGTTTCGTGAACAAACCACAGCTTTTTTACCTGAAAAGAGAAAAAGACAAATGGCTCGATCCGGTTCCTTTTGAACATAATAATCCCGATTATGCCCTTGCCCATCCGGCCCTTTCTGCCGATGGCCAACTTTTGTTTTTTGTTTCTGATATGCCCGGAGGAAGCGGTGGAAAAGATCTTTATTTATCAAAAAGGCAAAACGGAACATGGGCCAAACCTGAAAACCTTGGCCCCTTGGTAAATACAGAAGGAGATGAGATGTTTCCTTATTACACAGCCGACAGCACTCTTTACTTTTCCTCCGATGGCCATATGGGGTACGGGGGGATGGATATTTTTTCGGCCATTTTTCTGGGAGGAAGATGGGGCACGGTAAAAAACCTCAAAGCGCCCATCAACTCATCCAGAGATGACTTTGGTGTTATGTTCACTAACGACAGCATAGGGTTCCTTTCTTCAAACCGCCCTGGAGGGAAAGGAAGTGATGATATTTACCGCTTTAAAATTATTTACGAAAAAGAAATTCATTCCTCCATCAATGGAATTTTTCTTTACAGCAAGCTGAATCCTGCAGCAGATGTTTACCTGAAATTACTGGATGAAAATAATGTAGAAGTGCAGCGGGTTAAAACAAATAAATACGGGGAATTTTTCTTCGAAAACTTAAAAATTGATAAGGATTACGTAGTGGTGTTTGATGAAGCGGATGTAAATTTGAGCGAAGAAGCCATCATTTACCTCACCAACGAGAAGAAGGACAAGGTTACGGCCCTGATAAAATCGGGGAAAAAATTTTTCAGGTTCAGGGCTTTACCCGAAGAGGCATATAACCTGATGCCGTTGTTAACCGAGGAAGATGTTGCCATGTCGTCCTTCAGAATTTTTGCACAGATTTACGATAAACTCCCCGGAGATATTCCAAAAGGAATGGAAATAAATATCCTTAACGATGACGGAGAAATTGTTTATACCACCACGACTGATGAAAATGGAAATTTTTCAATAAAAAATCTTCCGCCCGATAAAAATTATACCTTTCAGTTGAAGAACAATGACCTGAACGCAAAAATATACATCATGGATGAAAAGAAAGATGTAATTCAGGTAATTGAAAAAAACAAAAAAGGAGGTTTTGCCTTTGAAAAACTTGCTTACGAAAATGCACGCGTTGCTTTATTAAAGGCTGGAGATTCGGGTCTGAAACCAATACAGCTCTTCGGGCAGATTTTCGATAAACTCCCTGGCGATGTCCCTCCGGGAATGCAAGTTTATGCGCTAAACGATGAAGGAGATATCATTGCCGTTACGGTAGTGGATGAAAAGGGAAACTTTTCTTTTGAGAAACTTCCGGCAGATAAATCTTATTCTTTTAAATTGAAAGACGGTTTGGTAGATGCCCAGATTTTGGTATTAAATGAAAAAAAGGAAGTGGTTGCAACTATTAAAAAGGATTCAAGAGGGAACTTTAATTACCAGCCTCTTGCGTTAATAAAAACAAAACTCGACTCACTGGATGTAAATGATGTTAAAATGGTAAACTTTATTGGCAGGATGTTCGAGAAACTGCCGGGTGATATGCCTTCGGGAATGGAGGTTTACTTAGTAGATGATGCCGGTAATATTGTTGCCACAGCCAATATTGACAAACAGGGCAATTTTATTTTCAAGGAACTTCCGGCCGATAAAACCTATACCATAAAAACCAAGGACGATAAGCTTGATGCTCAAATAATACTATTGAATAAGGATAACGAAGTGGTTGAAACTTTAAAAAAAGATAAAAAAGGTAAATTTAATTATCAACCCCTTGTTGCCGAAAAAACTATCAGGTTAAAAATAAAAGAAGAAGCTGATGTACCGCCAATGAAACTAAATGGCCAGATTTTTAGAACCCTGAAAGGAGATAGTCCCAAGGGCCTGGAGGTATATGCCGTAAACGATGCAGGGGATATTATAGCCATAGCCACAGTAGATGCAAAGGGGAATTTTGTTTTTGATAAACTACCTGCAGATAAAAATATTTCTTTCAGGCTTAAAGACTCCGGGGGGGATGCAAAAATTGTTTTGCTTAATGATAAAAATGAAACATTACAAACCGTATCGCAGGATAAAAAAGGAAATTTTAACTATGTTAATTTAAAGGGCGAAAAGGGGTCCATTGCCTCTATTTCGGCAATAGATGCTAAAATTGTAAAAATCAGGAGAGAAGAAATCCGTCAGCAACAGTATGATTCGGCAAAAGTTGCGGCCATTATTTATTATGATTTTAACAAGGCCGACCTTTCAGGAGAAAAATCTGAAGAAATTTCAAAAGATCTTGAAAGAGTTGTTGAACTGCTCCGGCTGAATCCTGAAAATAATGTTTACCTGACGGCACATACAGATTCGCGGGGTACTGCTGAATATAATTTGCAATTATCTCAAAAAAGGGCAAAAGCCGCTATCTCCTTTCTTGTTCAGCAAGGCATAAAGAAGGATCGAATACTTGCCAAAGGAATGGGCGAAACCAGACCTGTAGCTCCCAACGATAATCCCGATGGAACAGACAATCCAGATGGAAGAGCAAAAAACCGGAGGGCAGAAATAAGGATTGTTTCAAAGAACTAATCCCTACTCTTTTAAGTTATCCTTTTGGCAAGTTGAATTTTCGCATTCATTAAAATCCCCAAGACCCAAATTTCAAGCCCCAATACCTTCGCTCCACGCCCTTCTTTGAATTTGGGATTTGGGACTTGGAGTTTGGAATTTTTTTAATTTTTCATAAACCGCCTCACCCCATACCCATCCCCATAAACCATTTTAAGTGCATAAATTCCATTGGAAAGGCTGGAAACATCGAGGATGGTTTTATGTAATCCCTTTGACCCGCTTTCCGACCTGAATTGTTCAATTTTTTTTCCCGCTTTATCATAAATTACAATTTCAATTTCATCAAATTCTCCGGTTAGAGTATATTCCACTTCAATTTGCTTGCTCGCAGGATTTGGGAAAACGCTGAGAATTTTAAAATCGGAAAAAGAAATACAAAACTCATTGTTGGTTGGGTTTACATCGTTTTGGTCATTGGGCTTAGCCACGACTACGCAAACCGCATCGGGTATGGTATTATCTGTAATTTCAAAGGCTGCATTAAACAAATACCCTGTATCCCTTTTCTCTTCGAGAGCCCCGGTCCAGAATTCTTTTACCGGAGGGCGGCCCGAAAGTTCGGCAATAATTTCAAAGTTTTTTATTTTCACGTTGCCCAGATTGTATAATTCGGCCGAAACGGTCATGAAATTATTTGAAGAAGATGTACTTACTTTGGTAACCGCAATATCTAAAACTTCTTTTCTGATTTTAATTTTTTTCGACTTCTCATCCGAACATCCGAATTGTGAATAAGAAATCAGCTTAACAGGAAATTCACCGGTGTCGTTGTAAACTGCCGAAGGGTTTTCTAAAACAGATGTATTTCCGTTTCCGAAATCCCATGAATAATAAGAATCCGAATCAGACGACAGGTTTTGAAAATTAACCGTTACCGGAATATTTCCATAGGGAGAAGAAAAACTAAAATCGGAGGATGGCGGATTGTGAATGAAAATTTGAATGGCCGTATCACCGGAACACCCCTGAGTTGATTTTACCTTAAGAGACAACAGGTAAGAACTGGCATCAGATGAATCAAAATTAAAAAACGGGTTCTTTTCGGTTGAAAAATCAGGATGGTTAAGAACATCCCACTCCCATGCCACAATATTGCCGCCCGCGACAGTACTTTTATCCATTGCCTGAATTGGGGTTCCCCGGCAAAAATTAATTGTGCTGAATTTTGCAACCGGATTTTTATAAACTATTACAGATTTAACAAAGGTATCGTTGCAGCCATCAATTGTTTTAACGTGTAAGGAAACAATATAGGTATCGGCATTTAAATAAGTATGACTCGGGAATCCAATATTATCTTTACCCCCATCCCCAAAATCCCAATCCCAATTATTTACAACTTCAGATGAATTATCAATAAACTGAACAGGTTGGTTTTCACAAACCGGAAGTACATTAAAAGAAGCCGAAGGTTTCTGACTAATTTTAATTTTTTTACTAAGAGTATCCGCACATCCAAATGAATTTTCAATGATTAAAGAAATGTTATAATCCCCTCCTGAAGCAAAATAATGGGAAGGAGAAGTAAGCGTGGAGGCATTATTGGTTCCGCTTGCAGAATCATTAAAGTTCCATTGCCAGGTGGTGATACCCCCTTCTTGTGGTAAAGAAAGATCGTTAAAATTAATGCTGTCGCTGGAACAAATTTTTGGATTTGCAATCTTAAACTTTGGAATTGGCAGAGCGTGAACAAAAACCGAATCGGTTTTAAAATTTGCACATCCCGAATCTGTTTGAATGGTAAGGGTAGAAATAGACAAACCGGGAATACCGTAATAATGGCTGGTGTTTTTTAGAGAATCGGAACCCCCATCCCCAAAATTCCATAACCATGAGATAATATTTGAGCCATCATTGGTAAAGGAAGAGTCCATAAAAACAATGCTATCCTCAAAGCAAACATCCGATGCCGAAAACTTAACCGTTGGTGCAATTCCAACAATTGAAACATCTACTGAATCAATGGCCAGGCAACCATTTGAATTTGTTACGGTGAGGGAATAGGTGCCGGGGGTGTTAATTACCAGTGAACTGCCAGTTGAAGAATCGGACCAGAAATAATCAGTTGCTTCATTTTGTCCCTGAATTAGTGCAATGGAATTGCCGGAGCAAATGGAAATGGCCGGAGGGCCTAGGATGGTGGTGAGGGGGAAGGAATCTATGAGTACCGAAACAGCTTCAGAAACAAAAGTGCAGGAAGATGTTTTTTCCGTGGCCGTAACTGAATAAACCCCTTGTTGATTTATCAATATTAGGGAATCGGTAGTACTATCATTCCACAAAAAAGAGAAATCATTATTGTTTAAATAAGTATTCCAGATCAAGGTTGAATCGGAGCAGATTAAATGGCTTGTATCAATTTGATTTAATGGGTAGGTAACCAAAACGGTATCGGAAGAAGGAAAACCGAAAACATCCACAACATCTACAAAGTATTTGCCTGGTTTGGAAAAAACAAAATATTGATTGGTGTCATTGGCATTTTTGTTCCATTTAAAAGAAGTGAATCTTGAGCTTGCATCAAGAGAATCTGGGCAAAAAGTAATTAAGGAAATATCTGGTCCAAGATTAACAGGGGGGGCATATTTTTCATTGAGGTATTTTTCAACTTCCTGGCGTTGCGTTTGTGTTAAAGCCGTATCATAAACTATTATTTCGGCAATATCCCCATAAAAAAAATTTGTTTGCGACCCAGGTGTGGTTCCGATGGTACTGAAAGAAATAGCCCCTATTGGTGAACCGGATACGGGTAATTGAATACCATTTTTAAACATTTTATCATTATAATAGGTCATGATGTTATAGGTCAATGGCAATACATTGCCTTGTAAAACGGTTGTACCTCCATCATAAATTATTGTATTAGGATAAGCAATTCCGCCAGCACTTATTCCACCCGATTCAGCAATTAAATATTGAAGATTATTAACAATGCCGGTTGATTTAAATACAGCAATAGCAGTTAAATTATTGGCAGGTATATTAACTTGTGGAAAACCTAAAAATGTTTCATCTCCTGAATTTCCATTTTTGCCAAACCTTATTATCGGTTTGTTATTTAATACGGAAATAGTATCAACAAATTGAGGACGAAAACTATTATTACTTTGGAAAGCTGTATCAGAATTTCCACTTATGTCATTCCATTGATTGACATTTACGCCATTAAAATAGACTCCATTATCTGCTGCGTACCAAAGCTTTAAACCAGCAAGGGAAGTTGGAATATTATTATAAACAAAAACAGGTTTTATAACCGAATCCAAACACTCCGTTGTCTGAACAATAAGCTTCACATTATGATTGCCATTTTGAGCAAATTGGTGAACCGGATTTTGTAAATTGGAAAAATTGTTTATACCACTTGCCGTATCATCAAAATTCCAATTCCAACTTGCAATAGGATACCCGAAAGAATTGCTATTATCTGTAAACTGAGTGTTTCCACCTACGCTGGCAATTGAATTACTAAAGTTGGATTTTGGCAAAGGAAAAATTTTCAGAGGGTTAGAAAAGGATTGAAAGCATCCGGCATTGGTGGTTACAGTTAAACTTACCATAAACGTTCCGGAATCAGAGAAAAAATGAATCGGGCTTTGCATTGAGCTTGTGGGACTTCCATCTCCAAAATTCCAAATCCAAGAAGCTATTCCAGAAGCAGGAATAGTCATATCAGTAAATTGGGTGGCCTTTCCCTCGCAGGCTACAGAAGCATTAAAATTTACTGTAGGAGCAGAGCCAATAATTGTAATATGAATCGTATCTTTAGCAACACAGCCGAGAACATCAGTAGCAACTACTGAATAATCTCCTGTTGTTTGAATCACTATTGTGCTTGTAGTATCTCCATTAGACCATAAATAATTTTGTGCTTGAGTTGCTCCTTGAGTTAAAGCGATAGAATTACCGGAGCAAATTGAAATATCAGGGCCCAAAGATGCCATTTGCGAAAAAGTATCCACTGTTATAGTTAATGTATAAGAACTTATAGAGCATCCTGCAACACCAATGGTATCTGTTACGGTAACAGAATATTGCCCTTCTTGTGTGATAATAAATAACGAATCTGTAGAGCCATCCTGCCAAAGAAAATCATATCCGGCTTTATCTAATTGCGTATTCCAAACTAGGGTATCGCCAAAGCAAATTGCTTTGGTTGAAGGGAAAGGCGCAAGGTTTCCCGGATACGTTACATTTATTGTGTCAGACGAAGTATCTCCAAAGATATTCGTAACCGTAACTGAATATGCATTGCCGGTATTTACGAAAATAGAATCCGTTGTTTCACCGGAACTCCATTGGTAATTTGAGAACCAATCCTTATGTGCGTTTAGTTTTACCGGACAAAAGCCATTAGCAGTAATATCTGTTCCAAGATTAACGGGTGGTGCGTATTTATTGTTCAAATATAACTCAACTTGCTCGCGTTGAGTTGGTGTTAAAGCAGTATTATAAACTATTATTTCGGCAATATCCCCATAAAAAAAATTTGTGGGCGCCCCAGGTGTGGTTCCGATGGTACTGAAAGAAATAGCACCTATTGGTGAACCGGATACGGGTAATTGAATGCCATTTTTAAACATTGAATCATTATAATAGGTCAGGATGTTATAGGTCAATGGCAAAACATTGCCTTGTAAAACGGTTGAACCTCCGTCATAAATTATTGTATTAGGATAAGCAATTCCGCCAGCACTTATTCCACCCGATTCAGCAATTAAATACTGAAGATTATTAACAATGCCGGTTGATTTAAATACAGCAATAGCAGTTAAATTATTGGCAGGAATATTAACTTGTGAAAAACTTAAAAAGGTTTCATCTCCTGAATTTCCATTTTTGCCAAACCTTATTATCGGTTTGTTATTTAATACGGAAATAGTATCAACAAATTGAGGACGAAAACTATTATTACTTTGGAAAGCTGTATCAGAATTTCCACTTATGTCATTCCATTGATTGACATTTACGCCATTAAAATAGACTCCATTATCTGCTGCGTACCAAAGCTTTAAACCAGCAAGGGAAGTTGGAATATTATTATAAACAAAAACAGGTTTTATAACCGAATCCAAACACTCCGTTGTCTGAACAATAAGCTTCACATTATGATTGCCATTTTGAGCAAATTGGTGAACCGGATTTTGTAAATTGGAAAAATTGTTTATACCACTTGCCGTATCATCAAAATTCCAATTCCAACTTGCAATAGGATACCCGAAAGAATTGCTATTATCTGTAAACTGAGTGTTTCCACCTACGCTGGCAATTGAATTACTAAAGTTGGATTTTGGCAAAGGAAAAATTTTCAGAGGGTTAGAAAAGGATTGAAAGCATCCGGCATTGGTGGTTACAGTTAAACTTACCATAAACGTTCCGGAATCAGAGAAAAAATGAATCGGGCTTTGCATTGAGCTTGTGGGACTTCCATCTCCAAAATTCCAAATCCAAGAAGCTATTCCAGAAGCAGGAATAGTCATATCAGTAAATTGGGTGGCCTTTCCCTCGCAGGCTACAGAAGCATTAAAATTTACTGTAGGAGCAGAGCCAATAATTGTAATATGAATCGTATCTTTAGCAACACAGCCGAGAACATCAGTAGCAACTACTGAATAATCTCCTGTTGTTTGAATCACTATTGTGCTTGTAGTATCTCCATTAGACCATAAATAATTTTGTGCTTGAGTTGCTCCTTGAGTTAAAGCGATAGAATTACCGGAGCAAATTGAAATATCAGGGCCCAAAGATGCCATTTGCGAAAAAGTATCCACTGTTATAGTTAATGTATAAGAACTTATAGAGCATCCTGCAACACCAATGGTATCTGTTACGGTAACAGAATATTGCCCTTCTTGTGTGATAATAAATAACGAATCTGTAGAGCCATCCTGCCAAAGAAAATCATATCCGGCTTTATCTAATTGCGTATTCCAAACTAGGGTATCGCCAAAGCAAATTGCTTTGGTTGAAGGGAAAGGCGCAAGGTTTCCCGGATACGTTACATTTATTGTGTCAGACGAAGTATCTCCAAAGATATTCGTAACCGTAACTGAATATGCATTGCCGGTATTTACGAAAATAGAATCCGTTGTTTCACCGGAACTCCATTGGTAATTTGAGAACCAATCCTTATGTGCGTTTAGTTTTACCGGACAAAAGCCATTAGCAGTAATATCTGTTCCAAGATTAACGGGTGGTGCGTATTTATTGTTCAAATATAACTCAACTTGCTCGCGTTGAGTTGGTGTTAAAGCAGTATTATAAACTATTATTTCGGCAATATCCCCATAAAAAAAATTTGTGGGCGCCCCAGGTGTGGTTCCGATGGTACTGAAAGAAATAGCACCTATTGGTGAACCGGATACGGGTAATTGAATACCATTTTTAAACATTTTATCATTATAATAGGTCATGATGTTATAGGTCAATGGCAATACATTGCCTTGTAAAACAGTTATACCTCCATCATAAATTATTGTATTAGGATAAGCAATTCCGCCAGCACTTATTCCACCCGATTCAGCAATTAAATATTGAAGATTATTAACAATGCCGGTTGATTTAAATACAGCAATAGCAGTTAAATTATTGGGGGGTATATTAATTTGCGGAAAACTTAAAAATGTTTCATCTCCTGAATTTCCATTTTTGCCAAATCTTAATATCGGTTTGTTATTAATAATATTTACATTGTTAACATAAAGCGACTGATTAATTGGTGTATTTTGATTAGCATTATTATTATTTGTGCTGCGATCGGACCAATTTGAAACGTTCAAACCATTCCAAACAACACCTGTATCAGCACTAAACCATAATTGCAAACCAGAAAGGTCTGATGGTTTAAATACACTTTGTGCAGAAGCAGATTTAAAAACAGAAAAACAAAAAAATGAAAATATAAATGTAAATTTGGTCATCATTCGATCTAAGGTTATTAAATAATCAGCACATTTCAACTTCTTACTAACTAATTGCCCTTAATATCATTTGCGATGTAAATCCTAATGTATGCGAAGTTATGATTTTTTTGCACCTAAATATATTAATATTTATCTTTGAACAAATTTTTTTATGACAGATTATTTCCTTGCATTCCCTCGGGTAATTCAATTATTTATTCCGGCACTTTTTCAAGCAGTGTCTCTCGCGTAAGGATTATTAATGGAATAGTTCAAGAAGTTAAAGGAAATCTTTAATATCTTTAAAAAGAATTAATGGAATACGAAATAAGACCGGTAAATAAAATCTCTTTAGGGTTAAAAGAACTTTGGGATTTTAGAGAATTGTTTTATTTCTTTACCTGGCGCGATATCAAAGTTAAATACAAACAAACCTTTCTTGGAGTGGCTTGGGCGGTACTTCAACCCCTAATCATGATGATTGTATTTACATTTTTTTCGGACAAGCGCTGGAAGTTCCCACCGGAAATAATATCCCCTACCCTATCTTTGTTTTTTCAGGCTTATTGCTCTGGAATATATTTTCTTCAGGACTTTCCAACGCTTCTGGCAGCATGGTCGCGAACGCCAGTATAATCAAAAAAATATATTTTCCGAGATTGATTATTCCTATTTCCTCCATCTTAGTTGCACTTTTCGATTTCATCATGGCTTTTATAATTTATATAGCCCTACTCTTTTACTATCGTCATCCTGTTGATATTGCCATCCTTTTTTATTTTCCGTTGAGCATTATTATAACAGTAATGTCAACCTTCGGACTGGGCACTATGCTTGCTGCAATGAATGTGAAATACCGGGATTTCAGGTATGTAATTCCTTTTTTAATACAAATACTTTTTTTTATTACCCCCGTAATTTATCCTGTTTCAATTATTAAATACCCTTGGGCTCAAAAAATTTTTTTACTCAACCCTATGTCGGGGGCAATTGAACTACTAAGATCACCTGTGTCCCAATCCATATTAAATATTCAATTAGTAATTTTTAGTTCTGTTATTTCATTTGTGCTATTTTTGGTGGGATTACTTTATTTTCGAAAAACAGAATATTATTTTGCTGACCTTGCATAAATGAAGCCGATTCTTGAAATTAAAAAAGTATCCAAAAAGTTTCGTATACGTCATGAACATCAGCCCTATTTAAGCCTCCGGGACTCCTTCTCATCTATATTCACAGGAAATGGTAAAGCAAATACTGAGGAGTTTTGGGCACTTAAAGATATTTCTTTTGATGTCTATCCTGGCAATTCAATTGGTATCATCGGAAGAAATGGTGCTGGAAAATCTACTTTATTAAAAATACTTTCTAAAATCACACCTCCATCGGAGGGAAAAATAATTTGTCGAGGAAGAGTTGCAAGTTTATTGGAAGTAGGAACAGGTTTTCATCCGGAATTAACGGGGAGAGAAAATATTTTTTTAAACGGATCCATTCTTGGCATGAAACGGAAAGAAATTCGAAAAAAATTTGATGAGATTATTGACTTTAGTGGAGTTGAAAAATTTTTAGATACACCTTTAAAACATTATTCCAGCGGGATGCAATTAAGGCTGGCATTTGCTGTAGCAGCTTTTTTAGAACCGGAAATTTTAGTAATTGATGAAGTATTGGCTGTTGGTGACGCTGAGTTTCAGAAAAAATGCCTTGGGAAAATGGATGAAGTAAGCAAAAGCGGCAGAACTATATTATTCGTTAGTCATAATTTGGGAGCAGTAAGTGCACTTTGCAATAAAGGGATATTATTAAAAAAGGGGATGATTGAAATGAAAAGTGAAATGAATAGCGTTATTGACCGATATCAATCCTTTTTCACAAATAATACTGGTGAATTCCACATTGATTATTCAAAAGAAAAAAATGATCAGGGTTTTATTCGAAAGGTATCCATTGAAGATATTTTTGGAAACGCGGTTCAATTAATTCAGATAGCACAACCTTGGCAGGTAAGAGTTTGTTTTACTATTAATCTTGCTGCTCCACACTTTATTATTGCCATTGGACTTGCAAACTCTTCTAATTACGCATTTCACACTACTTGGTCTCCCCCTCAAGATATTTTACCGGGAGAGTACGAAGCTGTTTTTAAGGAATCAACAATTTATTATGGTACAGGAAAATATAGAATAACCGTAGGTTTATCTTCACGAGAACAGGCATTTTATACCCTTGAGGATTGTGCGTGCATTGAGTTCGATAACTATGCAGATAAAAATATCTTTGTTAGAACTTCCGGATTATTATTAAATCAGATGGGTGTAGAAATAAATAAAGTTAAATCATAACCCAACAACATCCGGATTTATTTTACAAATAGCAAATCCATATTTATAACTAAAGTACTTGGTTTCAAAATTATTATTTTCAAATAACCCCATTTGAGTTATGTTAAAATTATTTTCGCGTTTTTTTTCTAAAATTGGCAATTATTTTTTTGTGGCTTCGTATTTCCTAAATATGGCTGGGAAAACGGTTGTTGGAAGAATGCAATCAAAACAGGTGGCATTGTGGTTTGCCAATAATGGCGACCAAACCCTAAGATTAAATTACTACTTAAACGAAAATTCAGTTGTGTTTGATTTAGGAGGGTATAAAGGGCAATGGGCAAGTGATATTTTCAGCAAATATTTATGTACCATATATATATTTGAAATTTACCAGATTTTTGCTCAAAATATTGAAGAGCGATTTAGGGAAAACAATAAAATTAAAGTATTTCCCTTCGCTCTTTCTAACCATACCGGAGATGAGTTAATAAAAGTATCCGATGATGCCTCATCAATTTATTTAAAAGATGGCCAAACTGCTCCAATCAAGTTAATAAAAGCTTCGGAATTCATTGCAGAAAATAAGATACAAAAAATTGATTTAATGAAAATTAACATTGAGGGCAGTGAATATGATTTGCTTGACCACCTAATTGATTCCGGCATAATATTAATGATTGATAACATTCAAATTCAATTTCATTATTTTCATCCGGACGCAACAAATCGGATGTTGAAAATTCACCAACACCTAACAATAACTCACGAATTGACTTTTCAGTATAAATTTGTCTGGGAAAACTGGAAAAAAAAGAAAAGTTAGCTACCTGTTAAAATTAATAACGGGTAGATTCGGATGGCTCTATTATTTCCTTCAATAAAAATGTAATGCTTGTGAAATTAAATGTTGATAGAATAGAACCGTTTCCAACAAATTGCCTCGTCAAAAATATTCCTTATCTTAATTCTAAAACGATAAAATGACTGTTCCAGGCAATATAGGTATACTTATTATTTCTTGCGATAGCTATTCCGATACATGGGATCCATTTTTTCATTTTTTCGAAAAATACTGGCCTGATTGTCCATACTCTATTTATTTAGCAACAAATTCAAAATTATATCACAGAAAAAATATTAACCTAATTCATTTTAATAAATCTACAAACTGGACAGACGAAACCCGTACAGCTCTCGAAAAATTTCCGCATAATTATTTTTTGCATTTGTTAGACGATGCATTACTTACAAAAAAAGTGGATTCCGCTCTTATTGATTCATTGTTTAAAAAAATGCTTTTTTACAAAGCAGACCATCTCAGATTATTTCCATCTCCTGGTCCAGACCGGGGAATTGCAAATGAAGATGAAATAGGTATTATTGATGAAAATGCACCTTACAGAACATGCCTCCAGGCTGCACTATGGAAGAAATCTTCTTTTCTTTCGCTATTGAAAGAAGAAGAAAACCCATGGGGGTTTGAGATCAATTCCCCTTCGCGCTCAAAAGAATATTTTTGTTTAAGCGTAAAAAGACAAAAAAAAGGGCATATTAAAACACATACTTATCCTATTACTTATTATCATAAAACAGGGATATTAAAGGGTAAGTGGTTGCAAGGGGCGGTGGAAATGTGTACAGACGAAGGTGTAAAGCTTGATTTAAAATATCGCAAAATGGAAACATCGGTTGAAAGATGGAGGAGAAATTCACCAAAATTCTTACAACACATTTACGACTTTATTACCAATAAATATAAAAAAATTATTGGCAACTTTTAATTAAAGTCACCATGCAATTAGAAAGCAGGATATATGTATGTGGTCATCAGGGAATGGTTGGTAGTGCATTGGTCAGATCCTTAAGAAATTATGGTTATACCAATATAATAACAGTAACACGAAAAAATTTAGATCTCAAAGACAATCAAAAAACCGAAACATTTTTTAAGGACAATAAACCGGAATATGTTTTTCTTGCTGCTGCTGTTGTAGGGGGTATAAAAGCCAATTTAAATAATCCTGCATCATTTTTAGCAGACAACTTATTAATTCAGCATAACGTAATTTATTCTTCCCACTTAGTTGGGGCTAAAAAAATATGCATGCTTGGAAGCTCATGCATTTACCCAAAAGAATCTTCTCAGCCCATTAAAGAAGAATATCTTATGACAGGACCTCTGGAACCTACCAATGAGGGTTATGCAATAGCAAAGATTGCCGGAATTAAATTGGCTCAATATTATGAAAAGCAATTCGGACTAAAGTCGATAAATCCCATTCCCTGTAATTTATATGGGCCGAATGACAGTTTTGATCTTCAGAATTCTCATGTTTTATCTGCATTGGTAAGAAAATTTATTGATGCTAAAGAAAATAATTTTCCCTCTGTTTTACTTTGGGGGAGTGGGATAGCAAAACGGGAATTTTTACATGTAAATGATTTGGCTGACATTTTAATATATTTAATGAATAATTATGATTCATCCGAAATAATTAACATCGGTTCCGGGGTAGATATTACCATTAAAAATTTGGCGCTCCTGATTGCCGAAAAAACCAGGTATAAAGGTGGGGTTATATGGGATAATAAATCTCCTGATGGAATGTTGCGCAAATGTCTTGACGTATCGAAGATGAGAGCACTTGGGCTAGCACCCAAAATTAAACTTTCACAAGGTATTGACGGGATGATAAGTGAATATTATAAATTCAAGAATGAACAAATAAATTAAAAGGGATGATACCATTAATGAAAAGTGCATTTCTGCATGAGTATGAGACCAAAAAAGCTTTGGCAGATTTTATTTTCAATACCAGTAAATTAAGCATGGACAGAAAGTGTTTTGAATTTGAAAATGAATTTTCAAAATACCAAAATGTTAAACACTCCATTCTTTTAAATAGTGGCGCAAGCGCAAACTTAGCCATAATTCAGTCATTGCTAAATCTTGGAAGACTCCAAAAGGAAGATAACGTGGGATTTTCAGCGATAACCTGGTCAACGAACGTTATGCCCCTGATACAACTTGGATTAACCCCTGTGCCAATTGACTGTGATGTTGCTACGCTAAATGTAATGTCAAAGCAGTTAAAAGAAGCAATAAAAAAAGAAAATATTAAAGCTCTTTTTATTACTAACGCATTAGGTTTTTGTGGTGACCTCCATGAAATTAAAAAAATATGTCATGAAAATAATGTGATATTGCTTGAGGATAATTGCGAAGCCCTTGGTACGGAACTTAAAGGAATTAAGACCGGAAATTTCGGTCTTGCATCAAGCTTTTCCTTTTTTGTTGCACATCACATGTCAACTATTGAAGGAGGAATGGTGTGCACCAACGACAATGAACTTGCGGAAATGCTGACAATGGTACGCGCAAACGGATGGGATAGAAATCTGACTCACACTCAACAATATAAATTGAGAAAACAACAAAATGTTAAATCGGAATTTGAAGCGAAATATACTTTTTATGATCTGGCTTACAATTTTCGACCTACTGAAATAACCGGCTTTATTGGTTTATTTCAATTACAGTTTCTAAATGAGAATATTATCAAGCGGGAAAAAAATTACTTTCGTTTGGAAGCAGATTATAATTTGAACGATGACTTTGTACATATCAATCATCAGCATATTAGTGTACTATCAAATTTTGCTTATCCTGTCATTTGTAAAACGCCTGTGCTTAGGGATTTTTACATTCAACAGTTTGCGGGTGCGGGTATAGAAGTGAGGCCTATGATAGCTGGAAATATTCAGAAGCAACCATTTATTAAAAAATACATTAATAAAAGATACAATCTTCCAAATGCTGATTTTCTTCACACCTGCTCTTTCTATTGCGGCAATTATCCTGAATTAACGGAAACTGATTTGCAAATAATTTCCAGCTGTTTGACAAAAAAAAATTAAATGAAATTACCGATTTCAGCAATAGTAGTTTCGTTTAATGTAGGTCATTTACTTGACAATTGTTTAGCTCCTTTGGAATTTTGCGATGAACTTGTTGTTGTAGATCTTGAATCCACGGATAATTCTGTTGAAATAGCAAAAAAGTACGTAACAAGAATTATTTCTCATAAATGGGTTCCTATTGGGGAAATAATAGTTAATGAAATAAATCCAACGTTAAAGCATGATTGGATATTGGCCACTGACCCGGATGAAGTAGTATCGCAACAGCTTATTGACGAAATTAAAAGTGTTTTTCCGACTATTCCCTCTGATGTTGGTATAATTGAAGTTCCCTGGATTTATTATTTTAAAAATAAAATGTTAAATGGAACACGCTGGGGAGGGACAGAAAAGGCAAAACAATACCTTTTAAACAGGAATAAAGTTGTTTTTGTTGATACCATACATGTCGGGAGAAAACTAATACAAGGATTTAAAACTTTTTCTATTAAATACAAAAGAGAAAACATCATTAAACATTATTGGATGGTTTCCTATAAAAGTTTGTATGAAAAGCATAAAAGATACCTTCCTCTTGAAGGAGATCGTTTACAAGCATCAGGATTAAAATATTCCTTCAGTTTACATTTAAAATATACACTTGCATCATTTAAGAATTGTTTTTTCATCAACAAAGGGTATAAAGATGGTTTTACAGGATTTTTTCTTAGTTGCTTTTGGATGTGGTATGTTTATAACAGTTGGATATCTTTAAAAAAATTCGAAAGATCATTAATTAATAATTAATGGGATTATTGGAAAATTTACCCGGCAACAACAATAAGAGGGGTTGGCCATGGATTGAAGAAACTGATCCTTCAATTTACTCAGGCGAATTCATTTGGCCAAGAATATCAATTGTTACCCCTTCTTTCAACCAAGCAGAATTCATTGAGGAAACAATTCGTTCTGTACTTCTGCAGAATTATCCGAACCTTGAGTATATTATTATTGACGGTGGCAGCACAGATACTACCGTTGAGATAATAAAGAAGTATGAAAAATGGATTGCGTACTGGAAAAGTGAACCAGACAAAGGTCAAAGCCATGCCATCAATAAGGGAATAGAAAAATGCAAGGGAGAAATTTTCAATTGGCTTAACAGCGATGATTATTATTCACAAAATGCTCTTTTTACAATTGCAAATAATTTTTTACAGAAGGAAGTAAATATTGTGGCCGGATGCAATAACAGATTCATTGAAAAAAATGGACAATATCATTCAACCGGAAATGTAAAACTCGAATTAGGCTATGAAACTGAGCAGTCTTTATTTTTTTCGGGTTTCAGACAATCTTCAACCTTTTTTAAATTGGATCATATTAAGGTCTTAAATGGGGTGAGACAAGATTTAAATTATGTTATGGATACAGAAATGTTTTTGCGCTACATTCTGAAATTCGGACAGAAGAATATTAAATTTCTCGAAAATATTATCACAAACTATAGATTACAAAAAGATTCAAAAACAGTTTCTGCTCAAGAAATGTTTACTAAGGAAATCGACATTATTTACTCCGATTTAGCAAAAATGGCTTTTGACAGAAAATACAATACAGTTCCGAATATTGGAATTCCCAAATACGACCTCTCTTCCATTAATGAAAACAAAGTAATATCCTATTACTTCGCATTGCAGGCATTAAGAACTCCGCGCAAAAATATTTTCAAATATATTTATTTTATACAAAAATGCATTGCCTTCTATCCACAAATGAACACTCGATTTTTTCAATTTTTATTCCAACACATCCTGTTTTATAAAAAGGAAGTTTCGGATTTTTAATTACCATGGCTCATAACTTCGGGATTGAAATCCAATTTATAATGAGATAAAAATACACAACTTGAATAACCAATTAAATTCATATTTCCCGCAATTAGATGTCTTAAGAGCTTGTGCCGCCCTAAGTATAGTCATTTTGCATTGGTCCATAAATTCAAAGATTGATTTTGGTTTTTTACACTATGGAGTTCAATTATTTTTCGTAATATCAGGTTTTTTAATAACGAATGTGCTGCTTCACGAAAAAGAAAGGAATTCGAATAAGACTTCTGCAATAAAAATATTTTTCATACGAAGGGTTTTGCGTTTAGTCCCCATATATTATTTATTCCTTTTGTTTCTTATTATAATTAAAGATGCCTATGTAAATAACAATATACTTTGGTTCTTGTTTTATTTAAATAATTTAAAAGTTTTTTTTGAAAATGGAATAATTGACGCTTGGTCAAATCATACATGGTCATTATCAATCGAGGAACAATTTTACTTATTATTTCCAACAATTATTTTATTTATTAAAAAAAACAAAGCAGTATTTGTTCCTTTGATTTTCATTCTGATTGGATATACCACGAAGATCATCGGTTACGCATATAATATTTCCAATATTGAGCTTTTCACCCTCACACAAACCGATATGCTGGGCTGCGGAATTTTACTTGCCGTAATATGGAGAAATTACCCAGAACTAACGCGGTTAAATCAGTCATTAATAAGCTGGTTGGCCGGGTCTTTGTTGCTTTTATCAATTCTACTTCATTATTATGGAAATTCGTTCACGCAAATCCTTATATTACCTGTAACACTGATGATTTCCTTTACACTTTTAGTATATAAAACATACATAGGTTTTACAGGCTGGCTTGGATATCTTTTTTCAAATAAATATTTAAGATATATTGGGACAATTAGTTATGGTATCTATTTATATCACAAGGTAATTCCTTTATTTTTAAATAGAATTCTCAATAAATTAAGTATTGAATTGAATAACCCTGTTTATTATTATTTAATCAACGCATTGATTCTTTTTGTCATTGCGCATTTTTCCTGGCAATTTATCGAGCTCCCTATTTTATCAATTAAAAAACGATTCAAATATTAATTTCTATTGAATACGCATACCCGGACAATAATCATAACCTCCAATGAGCCATGGGGAGATGTTTGGTTTTCTAAACATTATTATGCAATTGAGTTAGCAAAACTTGGGCATAAAGTTTATTTTTTAAATTCACCTGAAAGCTGGGAAATACTGAATTTTTTTTCGTTATCAATAAGAAAAATACCAATAAGTGAAAATTTAGTTGTCGTAAATTATCAAAATAATTTTCCATTGAGAATTTTTAAACGTTTTTTTTTAAAGATTAACGACTTTATTAATTCTTTGAAAATTGCAAATATCGTGATGGAAAGGGGCGAAATTATCTGGTGGCAGTTTGATCCTTTTAGATTTGTTGATATTTGGTTTTTCCGAAATGCCAAAAGAATATTTCATATTACCGATCCATATTTTGAGATACTAACTAATATATCTATTGCAAAAAATGCAGATTTGATAGTGCTCCTATTGGATCGTTATTTTTTTCAATATAGTTCAATAAATAAAAATGTGATTATTATCCCTCATGGAATTAACAAAGAAGAATTCCTGGTTAATAAAATTCTAATTGAAAAATTGAAAAACGAATTTCCTGATTCAATCCTTTTTATTGGTTCTATTGATGACCAATACAATATTGGTCTGCTGGATAAAATATCAGACGGATTTCCAACTTTTACTCTACTTTTGATTGGCCCGGAAAAATTAAAAATGAAAAATAACATTACCGTTTTTCAGAAAATGCTTCAAAAACCCAATGTAAGGTGGCTTGGGCAACAAAAAACTTTCGAATTAAAAAATTTCATCTCAAGCTCTTTAGTTTGCATTGTTCCATACCTGTTTAATATTGAAAATCAAAAAGGATCTTCAATAAAAGTCATCCATTATTTAGCCCATCAAAAAATTGTTGTAACATCAATTAAAACAGGTTATGAACATTTAATAAACGAAGGAATATATTTTGCTGAAAATGAAAAAGAATTTTTAAATTTAATTTCGAATGCTTTACAAAACAAATTAGTTTTTAATAAGGATAAAATCAATGAATATTTAAAATCAATAAATTATCCAAACTTAATTGATAGAATTCTGAAACAGGTTAATAATTCTAAATAATTTCATCCAACTCTAAATTGCCTTAGTTATTAATGATTTTTATTTAGCCGTAAAAAAACAACATGCTAATTATTCTGAAAAATATTGCAAAAAAAGTTTTAGGAAGAGGTGCTTTTTTTTTCGGTGACAAAAATGATAGGTTTGTATTTTTGTTTCATGATATCTCGGAACATTCCACCCCTCACCATTCCGACCAATACTCAACTTCACCAAAGAAATTTTATGAAATTATTAATTATTTAACTAAAAAATTTGAATTCACCAATATTGAGACTATTCTTTCCCGTTCCTCAAAAAGTTCTGCAGGAAAGCCCCTAGCAACAATCACTTTTGACGATGGTTTTTATTCTGTTTTTCAAATTGCTTACCCACATCTTTTGAAACAAAAAATTCCTTTTACGGTATTTATTAATAAGCAGGCCGTATGCATGAATCAAATCTGGTTTACTAATCTCATACTTAATAAAAATGACGATAAATATTGGAAGAAATTTTATGAGGGAGCAATCAAAAAGAATTCAATTTCACTTAGTGAACTCCGGCAGAGTGAGATCTGGAAAATTTTTAGATGTATTAAAGAAGATGTATTGGGTAATTTGTATGATTTTGTAAATATCGATTCGGAAAAATTTGGCAAGGTGTTTTGTGATATAAATGATTTATACGAAATGAAAAGTAGTGGCTTGGTTTCAATTCATTCTCATAGTACTAACCACTTTATACTTTCAGAATGTTCAACAGATTTGTCTTATAAAGAATTAAAAGAGAATAAATTATTTGTTGAGTCAATAACCGGAAAAACCGATGATCATTTTGCTTTTCCTTTCGGGAAAGCTAATCATTTTGATTTAAGGGTCGTTGAACAATGCAAGGACCTTAGCTACAAACACGTTTTTTCAACAATCCCCAATTCATTTAACATAAAAAACTTTGAAAATTCTCAACCTAAGGTGGTTCCCCGCATTTCAATTGCTAATCAAAAGATTTGGGAAATGAAGTTTATGATTAATATGAGTATTTTTAATAAACGCAATTCTTAATTAATGATTTCCGTTTTAACAAAAAATTTATTTATTTACTCCCGGCAAGAAGTGTGGTTTTATAATGGGGAAAAAATTAATGCCGCAAATAATACTTTGTATTACCTATCATCTGTTTTACCCCAAGGTAAATTAAAACACATAAAAGAAGTTCAAACAACTATAATTAACCTACAGGAAGACGCAAATACCTTATTTAAAAATTTAATGCCAAATTATAGAAATGAAATTAGGAGGGCAGAGAAGAAAAGAGCTCTTTTTAATGCCATTGATAGGCCTGATAATAATTTTTTACGGTATTATATTAAGTCATATTACGAATTTGCTAAAACAAAAGAATTAGATCCTAACCTAAATTTTGCCCGTTTAAGCACCTTTTCTAAAAATGGAGTATTAAGAATCACTTTAGTCTCTCTTTTAGAGGAGATAGTTACTTTGCATGCTTATCTTGTTGATCATAACGAACGGGCGGTTTTATTGTATAGTCACCATAATATTTCCTTTAAAAATAATACCGAAAGAGGCTTTGTAAATAAGTTTCATCATTGGATGGATCTTTTATATTTTAAGGAAAATGAAATTAAAAAGTATGATATGGGAGGGATTGATTTTGAAAACACCCCCGGAATAGCCGAATTTAAAAAATCATTTGGGGGAGTTCAAATTAAATCATATAATTTTCAAATTACTTCTGGGCTTTACAATTTTCTTAAAAAGTAAAAATTATTTTGTTAAAAAGAATCTTTTTTTACCAATATTCAAATTCGGGATTTGTAAATTGTAAATTAGACTCGCATTTTGAAATAATTTCAAACATAACCAAATGAATTTAGTTTCTATTATAATTCCCGCTTACAACGCTGAGAAATACATATCAGATTCCATTACATCTGTTTTGCTGCAATCCATTAATAATTGGGAGTTAATAATTATTAATGACGGATCTACTGATAATACCGAAGCCGTTATTAAGGGTTTTGCGAAGGACAATAGAATAAAGTATTTTTATCAGAACAATACTGGCGTTTCGGGGGCTAGAAACAATGGAATAAATAATGCTTCTGGAGAATTTATTGCTTTTTTAGATGCAGATGATTCCTGGCTTCCTGATAACCTTTTAAGAAAAATTGAAATACTAAATAATCATGATTCAATATTTTGGGTTTTTAGTGATATGTACCATGCCGATGAAAAATTGGATTATACAGGAATTACTGCCTATGGTACGGATGAGGATATTTTGAATAATATTTTGTTATGGGAAAAGGAAGTGGTTCCGGGACCCTGTTCCAACATTGTTGCAAAATCGCAATGTTTTAAAGAAATGGTTCGATTTGATCCATTGCTTTCCCTGGCTGCTGATAAAGATTTTTGTCTCCAGCTTGGGTCAAAATTTAAAGGGAAAAGGATTGCCAAACCACTGTTTTATTATCGGAATCTTCCTAAAAGCATGAGTCGCAACCTTGCAATAGCACAACATGACAGCATTTTATTATTTAATAAAGCTAAAAAAAATAACCTGTTTCATTCATTTGGTTTCAAACAAAAATGTTTCTCTAATTTATATTTTATTCTGGCAGGTAATTGGTGGAAAGTTGGAAAAAGCAGAATTAAAGGAATGTATTTTATCTTGCTTGCCATAATTTATTTTCCACCAAATATTATTAAATTGATTAAAAAATTTTGAATTCCATTTTAGCAATAACTTATTGGAGTTATAATGAGCCCCTGGTTCAATCGGGGGCACTCCCTTATTTGCGAATTATTTCGGAATATCTTCCCGAAAATTCAAAAATTTTTCTTTTTACTCTGGAAAAAAAATCTTTCAAAATATCTGATGAGAATTTAAAGGGAATTCGAAAGGAACTTGCAGAAAAAAGAATAACACTTATTTCAAAAGATTATAATCATTTTGGAATTAAAGCTGTTATAAACTGGATATTATTTCTTATACAATTAACAGCATTTTGCCTTTTGAATCGAATTAAGTTTATTCACGCATTTGGTACCCCAGCGGGAGCAATTGGGTATGTCTTGTCCTCGATAACCGGCAAAAAGCTAATTATTGATTGTCTTGAGCCTCATGCAGAAGCCATGGTTGAATCCGGTAATTGGTCAAGGAAAAGCAGTGCTTTTAAAATATTATTCCTGTTAGAAAAAATGCAAATCAAAAAAGCAAATGCAGTATTGATTCATAATGAAGGAATGGTGAGTTATATTAAAGAAAAATACAACATTAATTTAACAAGGTACTTTATTCGGACCAATTTTGTTAACTTAAACATTTTATTTCCCACCCCGGAAAAAATTAATTTATTAAAATCAGAACTTGCAATTAAAGCCAATGAAATTATTTGTATTTACACTGGAAAAATTGGAGGTATTTATCTTGATAATGAATTGTTCGCATTTATTAAAATCGCAGAACAATATTGGGAAAATCGTTTTAAAATGATTCTCCTTACAGATACGGACCCTGTTTTACTGGATAAATTTATTTTATTAAACAAAATAAAAAGCTCTTCGATAATATCAAAATTTGTCCCGCATTCCAAAGTTAAGGATTACCTTGCCATTTCAGATTTTGCCATCTGCCCGGTACGTCCAATTCCAACAAAAAGATTTTGTTCTCCAATTAAGACAGGCGAATACTGGGCTTTGGGGTTGCCTGTTGTTATTCCTGCAAACATTGGAGACGACTCAGATATAATTGAAAATGAAAAAATAGGAGCGGTTATTCCGCAATTAAATAAAAAGGAATATTTGATTGCTATTCAGAAAATTGAAATTCTGATTCAACCAGAAAACGCACTACAACTAAAAAAGAAAATTATTTCAATTGCCCATAAGTATCGCAACATCAATGATATTAGAGGTATTTACAAGGAACTATATTCTTAGCATTTGCATAATTGAATTTTTAAAACTGAAAAAAATGAAAGATTTAATTATTTTCAATTCGTGCCTAATATGTAAATCGAAAAACATTTCCCCTCGAATTAAATTTCAGAAAGCTCATCTGGTAAAATGCCAGGATTGCGGTTTCATTTTCTCCCAGAAAAAACCAACCCATGAAGAGTTGAAAATTTATTACAACAGTTACCCCGTTGATTCTTCCATTTCTCCTATTACCTTAACAAGATATGATGAACTGCTCCGGAAATTGGAACAATTCCGGAAAACAAACAATATTTTAGATGTGGGTTGTGGTGATGGTCATTTTCTGGAGGTTGCAAAAAAAAATAATTGGAATGTGTTTGGAACAGAATTCAGAAAAGAGGCGGTAGAATGTTGCCTTAAGAAAGGAATTTATACCCATCATGGGCCATTAAGTTCTCTGGTTCAAAATCCCGGATATTTTGATGTGATTACTTCTTTTGAAGTTTTTGAACACATAAACAACCCCCTGGAAGAAACGGACCTGTTTAAAAAATTTCTCAGGCCAGGGGGAATCGCTTACGTAACTACCCCAAATTTTAATTCATTAACCAGACGGATTTTAGGAAATAAATGGAATGTTATCGTTTATCCAGAACATATTTCCTATTATACTATTGCCACATTAAAAAAATTGTTTCTTGCCAATAATTTCGGTTTAATAAATTATGCGGTAACAGGGTTTAGCGTCACCCGCTTTTTAAATTCAAATTCAAACATAAAACGAAATAATTCGCCCAACCATCAGGATGAGAAAATTCGATTGGCCACCGAAACAAATTCCCTTTTAAAATTAACAAAAAAGTCAATTAATTCAATACTGACTATAACAAAAACCGGAGATTCAATAAAAGCTTTTTTCAAAAAAAATAATACTTGATTTCCCTATCCAAGGCTAA
>JAHEZO010000224.1 GCA_023250995.1 Flavobacteriales bacterium
TTAAAAAAAGGTCGAACCATGTAACTCTTGTTTTGGGAACCAGGGTTGAGTTATCTAAAGAAACCAAATTGGAAGAGGGTGTTAAGGAGCAGAATACCGGTTCGGATCAAAGCATAAAATCTTAAATCTTAAAAATAAATTATTACGATGGGACAAAAAACAAATCCGATAGGCAACAGATTGGGGTTCATCCGGGGATGGGATTCGAACTGGTTTGGCGGAAAAAATTATAGTGAAAAGTTAGTTGAAGATTACCATATCAGGCGTTATTTAAAAGCAAGGCTTGCTAAAGCAGGGCTTTCAAGAATTATTATTGAAAGAACCATGAAATTGGTTACTGTAACTATTAATACTGCTCGTCCCGGAATTATTATTGGCAAGGGGGGACAAGAAGTGGACAAGCTAAAAGAAGAATTAAAAAAATTAACTAAAAAAGAAATTCAAATTAATATTTATGAAATAAAAAGGCCCGAGTTGGATGCAAGGCTGGTGGCTGATAGTGTTGCCAGGCAGATTGAAGGAAGAATTTCTTACAGAAGGGCTACAAAAATGGCTATTGCTTCAACCATGCGTATGGGGGCTGAGGGAATTAAAATTTCTTGCGCTGGAAGAATTGGAGGAGCTGAAATTGCCCGAACCGAACAATATAAAGATGGCCGAACTCCACTTCACACTTTTAGAGCTGATATTGATTTTGCAATTGCCGAGGCGCAAACAACCTATGGAAAAATAGGAGTAAAAGTATGGATTTGCCGGGGTGAGGTTTTTGGGAAAAGGGATCTCTCACCTAATGTAGGTGTTGCTGCAAAAGGTTCGGGTAACGCAAACCCTCCTCAGGGTGAAAATCGCAGAGATGACAGAGGCGGTAAAAATAAATACAGAGGCGGAAAAGGTAAAAGAGGAGAAAGAAAATAAAGTTTTAAAAACGAAATTGATAATTAAGGTATGTTACAACCCAAAAAATCTAAATTCCGGAAAGAGCAAAAAGGCCGCTTGAAAGGACTGGCTTATAAGGGGGCCCAAATTGCCTTCGGGTCATTTGCCATTAAATCCCTTGAAACACAATTAATGTCGGCCCGTCAACTGGAAGCTGCCCGGGTTGCCATAACCCGCTATATGAAAAGGGAAGGCCAGGTTTGGATTAGAGTTTTTCCTGATAAGGTAGTAACCAGTAAACCTGCCGAAGTTCGGATGGGAAAAGGAAAAGGTGCTCCTGATCATTGGGTTGCAAGGGTAAGGGCCGGTAATATTTTATTTGAAGTGGATGGAGTACCTCTGGCAGATGCAAAAGAAGCCCTGCGTTTAGGTGCCCAAAAATTATCTGTAATCACAAAATTTATTGTAAGGCACGATTACGAAGGGAAACAATAATTTTTAGAAATTAATTTTTTTTTAGAATGAAACCATCTGTTATTAGAGAAATGACCACTGAGGAAATCAGGGATAAAATTTCTGAGGAAAAAGAATCTTTGGTAAAATTAAAAATGCACCATGCCGTGTCTCAACTTGAAAATCCTACCCAGCTTCGATACCGGAGAAGGGAGATTGCCCGTTTGATTACTGAGCTGACAAAAAGAGAAAAATCTGTTAATGTAAAATCTTAAAAAATGGAAAATAGAACAACTCTCAGAAAAGAAAGAATTGGCCTTGTTACAAGCAGCAAAATGAATAAAACCATTGTTGTGATTACCGAGCGCCAGATAAAGCACGCCAAATACGGGAAGTTTATTAAACGGTCCAAAAAGTTTTATGCCCACGATGAAAAAAATGAATGCCAGGTGGGCGATACGGTAAAAATAATGGAAACCAGGCCACTAAGCAAAACGAAAAGATGGCGTTTGGTTGAAATAGTTGAAAAGGCAAAATAGTAGCGGGAAATTAGTATTGGGAGAATTTTTTCTCAATACCCATTTCTCAATACCCAATACTTAAAATTATGATACAACAGGAATCAAGACTAATCGTAGCTGATAATAGCGGAGCAAAAGAAGCCCTTTGCATTAGGGTGCTTGGAGGAACAAGGGCCCGTTATGCCAGTATTGGGGATAAAATTATTGTTTCCATTAAGGATGCAATTCCCTCGGGGACTGTAAAAAAGGGTTCAGTTTCCCCTGCGGTTGTGGTCCGGACTAAAAAGGAAATCCGGAGGCCTGATGGTTCTTACATTCGTTTTGATGATAATGCTGTGGTGTTAATAAACCCGCAGGGAGAATTGAAAGGAACCCGCATTTTCGGTCCGGTTGCCAGGGAACTAAGGGAAAAACAATATATGAAAATTATTTCCCTCGCTCCAGAAGTTTTATAGTTTTCATAAATTGATTTAAAAATTTAATATACCCAAATTCAATACAAAAAAAATGAAATACCACATTAAAAAAGGCGATACAGTTAAAGTTACAACCGGTGAGTCACGTGGGCACCAGGGACGGGTTCTCTCGGTTGATACAAAAAATTACCGCGCTTTTGTCGAAGGGGCAAACATGGTTTCAAAACATTCCAAACCAAGCTCTAAAAACACTCAGGGGGGAATTGTAAAAAAGGAATCATCCATTCATCTTTCTAATTTAGTTCTGGTTGATGCCAAAGGAAATGCAACAAGGGTTGGGAGAAAGAAAGACAAGGAGGGGAATTTGGTAAGGTTTTCAAAAAAGACCGGGGAATTTATTAAATAAACACTTTTTTCAACTTGAATTAACCTAAAGAAAAAGTAAATTATCATGACCTATACACCACGCTTGAAAGAAAAATACAGGAAAGAAATTGTACCTGCATTGCAAAAAAAATTCGGATTCAAAAGCCCTATGAGAGTTCCGGTTCTAAAAAAAATATGTTTTAACCAGGGGGTCAACGGAGCAGTGGCTGATAAAAGACTTATAGAATCGGTAGTAAATGAATTAACATTAATTACCGGCCAAAAAGCTGTTGCCACCATTGCAAAAAAGGATATTTCAAATTTTAAAGTTCGCAAAGGGGTTCCAATTGGGGTTAAAGTTACATTAAGGGGAAACAGGATGTACGAATTTCTCGACAGGCTCACTGCAGTTGCCCTTCCCCGCACAAGGGATTTCAAAGGGGTTAACAGGAATAGTTTTGACGGGAGAGGGAATTATACCCTTGGCGTAAAAGAACAAATAATTTTTCCTGAAATTGATATTGATAAAGTTACGAAAATGAACGGGTTCGACATCACTCTTGTTACTTCGGCAAAATCGAATGAAGAAGCTTTGGCACTTCTTGAGGGTTTTGGAGTTCCGTTCAGTAAAAAACAATAAAAAAAAGAATTTTCAAATTTCCAAAAATCGGATATGGCTAAAGAATCAATGAAGGCCCGAGAGGTCAAAAGAGAAAAACTAGTTGCAAAATATGCCGCCAAAAGAGCTGCGCTAAAAAAAGCAGGAGATTTTTTAGGGTTGCAAAAATTACCTAAAAACTCAGCCAAAGTGAGGCTTCATAACAGATGTAAATTAACCGGAAGGCCCCGGGGTTATATCCGCACATTTGGCATTTCCAGGAATATATTCAGGGATATGGCTCTTTTTGGCCTTATTCCGGGGGTTCGGAAAGCCAGCTGGTAGGCAATAATAATTAATGTTCAATATCAAAATAATTAATAAAAAATGACAGATCCAATTTCAGATTATTTGACCCGTTTACGAAATGCAATAAAGGCAAATCACAGAGTGGTGGATGTTCCAGCCTCAAGATTAAAAAAGGAAATTACCAGAATTCTTTATGAGCAAGGGTATATTTTAAATTATAAGGTGGATGCCAGTCCCGTTCAGGATAACATCAAAATTGCTTTGAAATATCATCCCGTAACAAAAATTCCGGCCATAAAAAAATTAGATCGTATAAGTTCCCCCGGGTTAAGAAAATATAGTCCCCTGAAAAAATTGCCCAGAGTATTAAATGGTATGGGAGTGGCCATAATTTCCACCTCCAAAGGAGTGATGACAAATAAAGAAGCCGTAAAGCAAAATATTGGCGGAGAGGTTTTATGTTTTGTTTATTAATTTTTAAAATCGTTGCCAAAAAATATTAATTGAAAAACTAAAAATTACATGTCAAGAATTGGAAAGTTACCCATTAACATTCCCAAAGGGGTGGAGGTAAAGGTTGTAGGAAACCAGGTTGCCGTTAAAGGAACCAAAGGATCTTTGCAGCAGAAAATAGATGATGCAATTTCTGTAAAGGTGGATTCTGATGTTGTTTCCTTTTCCCGTAACAGCGAATTGAAGGATGTAAAGGCCAAGCATGGGCTGTATCGTGCACTTGTAAATAATATGATTATTGGAGTTTCCACCGGTTATAAAACTCAGCAAGAACTTGTGGGTGTTGGTTATAAGGCAATTGTTTCCGGACAGAAATTAGAACTTACCCTTGGGTTTTCGCACCACATTCTTTTCGAACTCCCTCCGGAGGTTAAGATTAGTGCTGCCCAGGAAAAAGGTAAAAACCCGATTATTACCATTGAATCATCCGACAAACAATTGCTCGGGCAGGTGGCCGCCAAAATCAGGTCATTGCGCAAGCCTGAACCTTACAAAGGGAAAGGAATAAAATTTGTGAATGAAGTACTGAGGAGAAAAGCAGGAAAATCAGCAGCAACAGCAGCGAAAGCTTAATTTTTAATGTTTAGTAATCTTTAATTTTTTTTTTATGGCATTATCACCAATACAGAGGAGAACAAGGATTAAACATAAAATCCGAAAAATTGTTAAAGGAACAGCCCAGCGGCCCAGGCTTACTATTTACCGGAGCAATAAGGAAATTTATGCGCAGGTAATTGACGACATTGCAGGGTCAACCCTGGCTGCAGCATCCTCGCTGAAAAAAAATTCGAAGAAAAAAATTTCAGGAGTTGAACAGGCAAAATTAGTTGGAAAAGAAATTTCTGAAAAAGCAGTAAAGGCCGGAATTACCTCGGTGATTTTCGACCGGAACGGATACCTGTATCATGGCTGCATCAAGGTTCTGGCTGAATCGGCCAGGGAGGGGGGATTGAAATTTTAATAAAAAAAAGGAATATTTTATAAAATAATAATTATGAGTGGAAATATTAAAAGGGTAAAATCAAGCGAAATCGAACTGAAAGACCGGCTGGTTCACATTGGCAGAGTTACGAAGGTAACCAAAGGTGGCCGAACATTTAGTTTCTCCGCCATTGTAGTGGTTGGAAATGAAAACGGAGTGGTTGGCTTCGGGCTTGGTAAAGCCAAAGAGGTTACCGATGCAATTTCCAAAGGAGTGGATGACGCTAAAAAAAATCTGATTAAAGTTCCGATTTTGAAAGGAACTGTTCCCCATGAACAAAACGGAAAATTTGGTGGCGCAAGGGTTTTCCTTAAGCCTGCGGCTCAGGGAACCGGGGTTATTGCCGGAGGAGCCATGAGAGCTGTTCTTGAAAGTGCCGGGGTTTCGGATGTGCTTGCAAAATCTAAAGGTTCTTCAAACCCACACAATGTGGTAAAAGCTACTGTTGATGCACTTATTCAGATGCGTGATGCACATACGGTTGCTAAACACCGGGGAATTACAATGGATAAAGTTTTTAACGGTTAAAAAATATCGTTTATGTCTAAAATAAAAATAAAACAGATTAAGAGTCGCCTCAAATATTCCGAAAGGCAACAAAGAACCATTTTGGCCTTAGGCCTTCGGAAAATAAATCAGGTTGTTGAAACAGAAGCTACTCCTCAAATTTTGGGAATGATAAATAAAGTAAAACACCTTGTTTCTGTAGAGAATTTATAAGGCTAGAATAATTAATAATTTACAATCAAAAAAAATGAATTTAAGTAATCTCACTCCAGCACCGGGCTCAGTACACCGGCATAAAAAACGTCTTGGCCGCGGTCAGGGATCC
>JAHEZO010000069.1 GCA_023250995.1 Flavobacteriales bacterium
CGCTTTACGGCACTTCACCAGTTAACCGCAAAACTCCCATTTATTGAGAAGATCAAAATTTCAAAGGGAGCTTTATCCTTGCCTTTAAGCGGTGAATTAATTGGAAAGTTTTTCATTGGATTATCAACCCATGATTCTATTTTTTCAGGAGTGCACAATGGAATAATGAACGAGGTTTCAGGGGTAATAAAGCACTATCGAAAAAATTTTAAAAACACCATTGTAATTTTTACTGGTGGCGATTCTGAATTTTTTAAAAAGTCCGTCTCCAAAAAAAATTGCATTTTTGCCGACCCGTTTTTAACACTCCGGGGTTTAAATAGAATTTTGAATTTCAACATTGAATAAAAAAACACCCCCTGAGGAAGCTGAAAAATAAATGCCCGGGAACTGATAATGAATAAGAAAATTCGTTTAAATTTTATTTTGTGTTTTGCCTCGGGGATTTGCTTTTTTGGAACTGGCGAAGGATTTGTTTTTTCACAATCAACCACTAATTCTCCTTATTCCATTTTTGGCCTGGGGAATATTGAAAGCAACGCGTTTTCTTCATCTATAGGAATGGGGGGAGCCAAATATGCCATTGCGTTTCCATATTCAATAAATATTGGGAATCCCGCTTCTTATGGTTTTCTTCCAATGCCCACCTTCGATGTGGCATTTACAAGCAATTTTCTTTCTATATCATCCTCCGATTCAATAAAAAAAACAAACAATACTTATTTTAAAAATCTTGCCCTTTCATTTCCTGTATCAAAAAGATGGTGGGCAACCTCTTTCGGTATTGTGCCCTTCAGCAAGCTGGGATATAACCTTACTTCCACCGATTCGGTAAGTAATTTCGGATATGTTAATACATTGTATAAAGGCAGGGGGGGCATCAACCGGTTTTTTGTAGGAAATTCATTCACCTTAATTAAAGATTCTGTTCAGCAACTTTCAGCAGGAGTTAATGTTTCTTACCTTTTTGGTTCCCTTGTAAAAACTGCCCGAATCATCCCATCCGCCTCGCTTCTGTCGTATAGCACAAGAATAAATAACACAGCCGTTGTGGGCGATTTTTATTTTGATGCCGGAGCCATATACTCCCGTAAAATAAATAATAACCTGAATTTTTCTGTGGGAGGTATTTACGAAATGGCAAAAAAAATTAGTTGCACCAATTATTTTATTGCCGAATCTTATTCAGGTTCAGGTGCTGATGAAAGCATCAAGGATACCATCGGGTTGGATACGATGATTGGATATTTCACGCTGCCTCAAAAAATAGGGGCGGGACTTTCAGTCCATTTAAACAGGAAATGGCTTTTTGCTGCAGATTATTCCTTCCGTGATTGGAAATCCTTTAATTATTTTGGAAAAAATCCGGGATTGGCAAAACAGCAGCAATATTCCATGGGATTGCAGTATAACTTTTATTCCACTGAAAGGGAAAATATTTTTAAAATGATGCAGTACCGGATGGGATTTGAATTTTCCAAAAATCCCGTTTTGGTAAATAATTCACAGGTGAAAGAATATGGTATAACTTTTGGGATTGGAATACCCCTGGGTGAAAAATCAAAGGGAAGTTTTAACCTTTCAATGGAAACGGGAACCAGGGGAGAAAATAAAAACAATGAGGTGAAAGAACAATTTACCAATGTGATGTTCGGATTTTCATTCACACCAACCTATTACGACAAATGGTTTGTGAAACCTAAAATTGAATAACCGAGTTTAACAATAAAAATTCAAAAAATGAAAACAATAAATTGTGTTAATAATAAATCAGGCTTAATTAAAAAAATTCCTGTTTTTCTTGGTCTTTTGTTTACCTCATTTTTGCCAACCGCGGACCTGATGGCTCAGTCGGGTAAGTTTGGAAGCAATTCGGCCGACAGCGTTGAATGCGTAAAAAATCTCTCACTTTATCAGGAGTTTTTTAAACAAAATAATTATAACGATGCCATTGAATCATGGAGAAATGCCATTAAATTATGTCCCAAATACAGTGTTTCCCTTTATATCAACGGAGTTAAAATGTATAAATCTTACATTGATAAAGAAAAGGATATGGTGAAGAAAAATAAATACATAGATACTTTGGAAATGATTTACGACCAAAGAATTAAAAATTTCGGTGATGAGGGGAATGTACTTGGAAAAAAAGGATTGGACATGATGAATTACAGGGAAAATAAAACCCTTGAGGCCTTCGAAACACTAAAAAAATCTTTTGAAATTCAGGGAAATAAATCGGAACCAAATACACTCATTTATCTTTATAAAGCTCTTTTAGCTCTCACTAAAGATGGCAAAGCCACCAAAGAGGAAATGCTCGAATGGTACCCTAAACTTTCGGATGTGGCAAAATACAATATCACCAAAGCCGAAAAACAGGATGTAAAAGATTCCTATAAAACTGCTCAGGATAATCTGGATGCCCTTTTCACTCCCGTTGCAGAGTGTCCTGATCTGATTAAGCTTTATACCCCCAAATTCAACACCAATCCTACCGACACAGCCCTTTTGGAAACCATAACCCGCATCCTCGATAAAAAGGATTGCACAAAAGAGGAACTTTATTTTAAGGCTTCAACTGCACTAGTTAAACTTAAACCAAGCTCCGAAGCTTATTATAATGTGGGTATAACCGCTATTCAAAACAATAGTTTTAACGAAGCCCTCGAATATTTTAAAAAATCTGCCGAAATTGCAATGGATGATGAAATAAAAGTAAAGGCAAACATTAAAGTGGCCCAGTGCTATCTCAAAATGGGACAGTATTCCTCCGTAAGGACTTATGCCCAAAAAGCAATTTCGGTTAATCCGAATAACGGAGAAGCTTACATTCTCATTGGCGATGCCTATGCCCTGAGTGCCGATGCCTGCGGAGATAATGAATGCAACAAAAAATCGGCATACTGGGCCGCAGTGGATAAGTTCGCAAGAGCAAAATCGCTCGACCCCTCTCAGTCAGAAACTGCCGCAGGAAAAATAGCCACCTATTCAAAATATTTTCCGGGAAAGGAATCCTGTTTCTTTTATAATATTACAGAGGGAAGCAGCTTTACCGTGGGATGCTGGATAAACGAAAATACTACCGTGCGGTTTTCAAAATAATGAAAAAGCGTTGAAACATTTTAAGCAATTTGGCATTTTTTCTTTTTTTGCCGGAGCCATTCTAATTATTGCAATTTGTCCTTCCTGCAAAAACAAAGTTGAAGAAGTAAAAGAAGTTACCGCCTCTCCGCAAGATCCACCCGAAACCGGAAAAGGAATTGAATTTATTTACAGTGATTCGGCCAAAGTAAAATTTAAACTCACCGCTGGCCGGCTCGAACGAAAGGATGGCGACAATCCGGTTACCGAATTTTTTGATGGAGTAAAAATTATTTTTTACGATTCGGATATGAAACCCGAATCGGAAATTCAGGCCGAATATGCCATTCATTATGAAAAGGAAGAGAAAATGGTTGCAAAAAACAAGGTTATTGTGGTAAATGTTAAAGGCGACCAGCTAAATACCGAAAAGCTCACATGGGATCAGCAAAAGCATTTGGTTTACACCGACCTTTTTGTAAAAATCACAACTGCCGAAGAAACTCTTTATGGGGATGGCCTTGAATCAAACGAGGATTTTTCAAAATATAAAATCAAAAGAATCAAGGGTACAATTAACCGAAAAGAGTGAGGTATTATTCCGGAGTGAGGGTGAATTGAAACAAAAAACCAATGCAATTTTAAATTTTACTTTTGCCATCTGTAAAGAAAATAAAAATTCTTTTAAATCAAAAATAAATGCAAAGATATAACCGGATAATGGAAATGTTTTGGCTCGCCATTGCAGTGGTAACTTTGGTTTTGGGTGTTTACATTATTCAAAAAAAAGGATTTTCTGATAACTGGCTTTTTATGTTATTTCCTATGCTGGCATCTGCCATGTATGCCATGCGGAGGTTTTTAAGAAAAAAAGGTGAGGGAGGGGGATAGTTTTGAAGTCGGGAGTTGGGAGTTGGAAGTTGGAAGTCGGAAGTCGGAAGTTGGGAGTCGGAAGTATGAAGTTAGAAGTTGGAAGTCAGAATTGAAAGACCGTTAGGCCAAAAATTATTTAATAACTAAAATCACCTGATTGAAATTTAATAATGCTCGATAACATTAACATAGAAAACATTTTGTTTCTGGATGTTGAAACCGTTCCGCAGGTTTTTGAGTATGAAAAATTAGATGATGTGAGGAAAAAACTTTGGGACTCCAGGTTCAGGTTTTTGCAAAATGAAACTCCCGAAATGCATTATAAAAAAGCCGGAATATATGCCGAATTTGCAAAAATTGTTTGCATTTCGGTTGGAAGGATTTCAGGAAAAAGCATTAGGATTAAGTCGTTTTGCGGGGAGGAAGAAAAAATTATTTTACAGGAATTTTCAGCGTTTCTGAAAAAAACATTTTCCGTCCCTTTCAAAAAAAAGGAAAGCAAATCAATGAATAAAAATGCCTTTTCACTCTGTGCACACAACGGAAAAGAATTTGACTTCCCCTTTATTGCCCGCAGATTGCTGATTAATGGTTTCTCTCTTCCCGAATGTTTGGATATTGGGGGAAAAAGGCCCTGGGAAACGGATCACCTGCTTGATACGCTTGAACTTTGGAAATTCGGTGATTATAAAAATTACACTTCGCTGAATCTGCTCGCCAGCGTTTTTGGAATAGAAACTCCTAAGGATGATATGGATGGCAGTGAAGTGGCAGGAGTATTTTATCTTGAAAAAAACATTGAAAGAATAAGAAAATATTGTCAAAAAGATGTACTTACAGTAATCCGGCTTTTTTTGCGTTTTAAAGGAGAACCGAATTTTGAAAACAATTACTTAATTGAAGAAAATTGAATTTTTTACAATCCATAGCTAAAACCTATTTGAAAATCCCTGAAAACGGAGGATTTTTTATCCCTCGTTTTTGTTCGATTATTATACTTGGGTTTCTGTTTTCGTGCAATAGCCAACCCGATAAAAATTATGAAAATATTTTTAGCCGGGAGGAAGGAGATTTAAGAGGTATTTCCATCCGTTCTTCTCTGGAAGAAGTAAAAATGGGGGAGTCTGCCAGTCCTAAAAATGAAGAGTCTGATTATCTTTTTTATGAATTTAAACTCCCTCAACAGGAAGAAAACTTCACACTTGGTTATTCATTTAACACCAAAGGATTGTATGAAATTTTATTGGATGTAAATTTGAAAAAGCCTGAAGATGCCCTTGCCCTCTACCTTAGAATTAAAGAAAATTTCACTACCCGCTTCGGAAACCCTGAACAGGAAGATGAATCGAGTCTGGTTTGGACTATTAAGGGAAAGAATTCGGAGGAAGTGGAAGTTACCCTTTCTGATGAAAGCGAAGGATCGGGCTCAGGAAAAATTTCTGTTTCATTTTACGATCTGGCGTATTAACTGATATTACGCACATCTCTATTTCAAATTACAATAATCAAATTGCAAATAAATTCCAATGACCGATAAAGAAAATTCTAAACCGCTAAAGAAGATTTTTTCGAAAATAATCGAAAAATCAAAATAGCAGACGGTTTGATAATTGAAATTTTGTTATTGAATATTATTTGTATTTTGATATTTATTTTTTGGAAATTAATGTTTTTGCCTAACTTCAGTTATTAACTAATTTGTGCAGAAAGCTTAATAAAAGTAAGTTGTAAATCATAAATCCTAAGTTATAATTCATAAGTAGAAAGTTGTAAGCTAAAGGAAAGTATTAAGATTCAGAAAACAGAAGCAATGTAAATTATTTTGTGTTTTATACCATTTAGGCATTTATTTTGATTTCTTCCTTCTCGCACCCTTTAGGGATAAAGGGTGAGGGTAGGAAAAGATTGTTTTATATGTCTAAATGGTATTAGATATTTGGTAAAATTTATTCAGAAAAAATCTGTGTTAACCTTTTTATCTATTCTTATACCCACTTTAAAGCATCCTAAACATCCTTTGCAAAATTCTTTGCCATAAAATTCCCCAATCCCCTTCGTAGATAAAATCCTTCGAATTATCTAAAAGCCCTGCTGAGGTAACTGAAAATCTTTACTTTTATCAACTTTTTATAAAATGGAAAAAAAGTTGCTTTTAGAGGTTAAGAACCTTGTAACCGAATTTTATACCGAAGAAGAGGTAATAAGGGCTGTGAACGACATCAGCTTTTCTCTCTACAAGGGTGAAACGGTGGGCATTGTGGGTGAATCGGGATCCGGCAAATCAGTTACTTCCCTCTCCATTATGCGGCTTATTTCCACCCCTCCCGGTAAAATTACTCATGGGAAAATTCTTTTTCACTCTGAATCAGGTTCGGTAGATCTCCTTTCGCTTTCGGAACAACAAATGCGCAAACACCGTGGAAATGACATTGCCATGATTTTTCAGGAACCCATGACCTCGCTAAACCCGGTATATACCTGTGGCGACCAGGTGATGGAAGCCATAATGCTTCACCAAAAAATTTCCTCTAAACAGGCCAAGGAAAAAACCCTTGAATTGTTCAGAGAGGTTCAATTTCCGGAGCCCAACCGCATATTCAGCACTTACCCTCACCAGATTTCGGGCGGTCAGAAACAGCGGGTTATGATTGCCATGGCTATGTCCTGCCAGCCAACCATCCTCATTGCCGATGAGCCAAGCACGGCACTGGATGTAACGGTTCAGAAAAAAATACTTGACCTGATGAGTACACTTCAGGATCAAAGGCAGATGGGAATACTTTTTATCACCCACGACCTTGGAGTAATTGCCGAGCTGGCAGATAGGGTAATAGTGATGTTTAAAGGAAAAATTGTGGAGCAGGGATCTGTTTGGGATATTTTTTCAAACCCTCAGCACCCATATACAAAAGGCCTATTGGCTTGCAGGCCACCACTCGATAAACGATTGTACTGGCTCCCTACCATTTCGGATTTTATGAAAACCGAAACATCGGGTGAAATGAAAGAAAGCAACAGGTCGGTTGAAAGTGTGGTGAGTAAATTTATCATTACCCCCGAGGACAGGAAAAAACGCCATACCAAACTTTACGATAGCGAGCCCATGCTCACCATAAAAGATCTAAAAACTCATTTCCCGGTAAATCCTAATATTTTCGGGAAACCTCAGGGCCTTGTTAAAGCGGTGGATGGGGTGAGCTTTGAAGTTTATCCGGGAGAAACACTCGGACTTGTGGGCGAATCGGGTTGCGGAAAAACTACTTTAGGCAGAACCATTTTGCGGCTTGTTGAGCCCACCGAAGGAGAAATAATTTTTAAAAATTACAACCTCGCAAAGCTGAACAGCAGGGAAATGCGAAACATGCGGAAGCATATTCAGATTATTTTTCAGGATCCATACTCCTCCCTGAATCCCCGAATCTCCATTGGTGAGGCCATCATGGAACCCATGAAAATTCATAATATTCTGGGAAGTGATAAGGAGCGCAGGGCAAGGGTAATTGAGTTGCTTGAAAGGGTGAACATGGGTGAAAAACATTTTTTCAGGTATCCTCACGAATTTTCGGGAGGTCAGAGGCAAAGAGTATGCATTGCACGGGCTTTGGCACTTAGTCCGCAGTTTATTATTTGTGATGAATCGGTGAGTGCTTTGGACGTTTCGGTGCAGGCACAGGTGTTGAACTTACTCAACGAGCTCCGCGATGAATTTAACTTCACCTATATTTTTATTTCGCACGATTTATCGGTAGTAAAATTTATGAGCGACCGGATGCTTGTTATGAGAGACGGGAAAATTGTTGAAATGGGGGATGCAGATGAAATTTATTCAACCCCGCGGTCTGAATATACTCAAACACTCATCTCTGCAATACCAAAAGGGAGACTGGAGGATATTAAAAACTCAATTGCGAAAAAGAAAACCAGAAGCAGCGTTTTTGCGTAATATTCATCACCCGACCACAACTTTCCTTACCAATATCTTTTCACCTGAACTAACCCGGATAAAATAAATTCCTTTCGGAAAATCAAAAGAGTATTGAGAAGGGGTCATTGAGAATTGTGATTTAAAAAGTTCTTCTCCTAAAACCGAAAAAACAGAAATTTCTCCTTCCTGAAAGTTCAAATTCTTTGAAAATCGCAATTCAAATTTTCCGTTGTTCGGATTTGGAAAAACCTCCATCACTCCGTCTGAAATGACGGATTCATTCAATCCCACAGTTGTGCATGGAAGGGTAGGCGAATCAATTTTCGTCATGGTTAAAAAATCAATGTAACAGGCAAAATTCATACTGTCAATAAAAGGATTGCGGTTGCCTTGAAGAGAATCTAAAAAATCATTGCGTGAAATTTCCCAGTTGTCGGGTGGATCCTGGAAATGCCATTTCTTTAAAATATCCTGTTCTTGTCCGTATTGAATCTGAGTGCTAATAGGATTCCTGAATTTCCAGTTTTTCCCACTCACACCATTATAGCAAACCGCCATATACATCAGAGCTCTGGCCGCATCCCCTTTGTGCTCATCCCTGGGTTCAAAAACAATTCGACCGTTAATATCCGTTCCGAGTTTACAGTTCATAAATTGAGAAGTAACATTTACCACTTCACCCAAAGGATAATTCAGGCGCACCTGATTTGCATTGCTGAACTGGGCAGGGAAAAGATGGTGCTGGTCATTGTACTCCGGCTTTTCGGGGTTATCTGCCGGATTCGTGGGCATCCAGTTGTGGCAATACGTATGTTCCCTGCTCATCACCGTCCAGCCGAAGGGCTCAGAATAAACATAGTTATAACCTGAATAAACACAGGTAACAACTTTTTGTCCGCCCGAAGTATCTCTTGATTCAAAAAGAGGCAGAATTGTGTTTTGATAATTTCCGTAAAAAATGGAGGTATGGGGATTTATTTTATTGTGAAGATCTGTTAAGAAACTATCGGCAGCAACTGAAATTCCGGAATAATAGTTCCCCATCATGGTTGCCAGTGAGGTAGTGCTGTTAGAAAGAGGATTTGCCTGAAGATAATTCCTGTATTGTGCCGGACCATTAAAGGAAAAAACCTTAAAAAAATAATTTGTTGATGCAATAATATTATTTGGAACAAAAGAGGTTGATGGTCCGCTGAAAACAACCTGAGAACTTCCAATATAATCACCGGTTGAATAACTTACTCCATCAGAGGGAGAATCCGTAATTGCCGTTCCTGATTGTTTGAGAACCAAATATCCTTCGGGAGCCGGATTAGCAGGTGTAAATGCTGCATTAAAGCGATAGGATTTTATGCTTGAAAAAATCAGGTTTGTTGCTTGGGCGGTTGGCTCGGTAGAATAAGACCCCCCCACACCGTAGAGATTAATGATATAAGGATTTTCATTGGAATCATTGTTGCCGATAGTGAGTGTAGCCAAGCGGGTGCCTGCCAACGTGGGAGTAAAATTTATTAAAACTGTTCCGGAATTTTGAGCAATTACCGAATCGGGGAAAGAGGAAACAACAAACTCACCTGCATTGGGTCCAGAGATAACCGCACTTGATATATCAAGAGTATTTACGGTGCCTGCATTTTCAATTGAAAACAACACCGCTTTTGTTGAGGAAACAGCAGTGTCGAAATATGCCGTTCCGCCATTTATTATGCTTGTGTTTCCCATTTTGATATTTATTTCTTGTGGGGGAGAAGCGGCAGCCATTGAAAGAGAAACATCATCGAGTCCGATATTTCCGGTAACTTTAGAAGTGTAAAAAAAACGAATATACCTGCTTGTAACATTAGGAGTATCAGTGTACAAAATATAATTTCCGGCAGGCGGTGTGGCGTGCGTGTGCATGGTGGTCCATAATGTTCCGTTTACTGATTCTTCCACTGCAAAAGAACCCCCTGAAAAACTGTTGCCGGTAAGGTAATAGGAGAGGGGGCCGGGGTTATCTGAAAAAAATATCTGAAGCCAGTCACCGGTTCCGTCAAATTTTAAGGCAGGGGGAGTGTTGCCTGAGGATGCATAGTAGGCAGTGCCTGAGGTAGTCCATCCATTTGGAAAAGTAGCCGTAGGAAAGCTCCAGGATGTAGGCAGGGTGGTTTGGGCCAAGGAGACCAAAGATAAAAGGTAAAAGGCAAAAGTTAAAATGTAAAAGCTGCTAAACAGATTTGAGGTTTTGATGTGGGCCCTGGTGAAAAAAGGAATAGGGAATAAGGTATAAAGTAAAAGGTAGATTTTTTTCATGGGAAATTATTTAAATCTTGATTTATGAAATATTGAAGTAACAAATAAATGAATAAAAAACAATAAAAAAATTTATATTCTATAGAGAACAACGGACTGAAGTCCATTGTTACCATATCTTATCGTTCCTACGGAACTTCAACGGACTGAAGTCCGTTGTTACTATATCTGATGTTCCTACGGAACTTGTTTGTATCAACGGACTGAAGTCCGTTGATACCGTATGTTATCGTTCCTGCGGAACTTGTTTGTTTCAACGGACTGAAGTCCGTTGTTACTATATCTGATGTTCCTACGGAACTTGTTTGTATCAACGGACTGAAGTCCGTTGTTACCGCATGTTATCGTTCCTACGGAACTTGTTTGTTTCACAAGACTGAAGTCTGTTGTTACCATATGTTATCGTTCCTACGGAACTTGTTTGTTTCAACGGACTGAAGTCCGTTGTTACTATATCGGATGTTCCTACGGAACTCAGACTATTTTTTTTGGTTTCCATTACTTGTTAGAGCCGTAGGCTCGCTTTATTTTGAAAGGATGGACTTTTGTCCATCCTTAAAGCCACACCCGCCTTGTGAGAGCCGTAGGCTCGGTTCATTTCAAATCCTCAAAAATGTATCGCTCTTCAAAAGGCACATTAAACTTTACCAAAAACTCAAGGTACTCCTCTTTAAAAGTTTTTTTTTTTATGATGCTCCTCCTGGTTTAAAACATATTTATATACCCGGTTAATGTGCGAATGACTGTAAGAAAACACCCCGTACCCTTCCTGCCATTCAAACCTTTTTTCAGTAAGGTTATTATCATTGACATATTTTGACGATTTCCCTTTTACTACTTTCATTAATTCAGAAATTGAAACTGCCGGTTTCAGGCCTAAAAAACAGTGTATGTGGTCGGCAACTCCATTAACTATTATTGTTTTGCAACCGGTTTCGTTTATCAGGTTACCAATTACCCCAAGAAGCAATGGCTTCCATTTATTATTTATTACCGCTTCGCGGTATTTTACAGCGAAGACAGTTTGCAGATAAACCTGATGATAAGTATTTGCCAATTCTTTTTGTTTTTATGTTTCGTTCCTACGGAACTTAAACGGACTGAAGTCCGTTGTTACCATAAGTTATCGTTCCTACGGAATTAATATAATACTAAAACCTTTTTATTAAAATTAAAATGAAACCTTTAACCCAATATTAAAGCGCCTTCCCTGGGCAAAAAATACAGTGGCAGAGGTGGCATCGAATCCTTTTCCTAGGGGTGGATTAAAACCAGCAAAAACTCCATTATTCTTTGCATCAGAAATATACATGGTGTTTAACAAATTGAACACCCCGGCCGAAAGAGAATAGCGCAAATTATTTTCTCCTTTTATTTCATAGCCTGCAAAAGCATCTAAAATAATGTAATTAGGCATTTTCCATGATTCGCGGTTAGCATTGTAGCCAAAGAGTGTGGTGGGATCAAAGTCAGAATAATTCTTACCAAAATAGGTTGCCCCGGTTTTCACATAACAGTTTTTAAGAAACTCAAATCTTACGCTAGCACCATATTGCATTTGGGCCGCATTTCCCACATGAATTCCTTTGGCAAGAAAAGCCACAGTGTTTAAGACATTTCCCTGTTCATCTGTAACCAGAACCGTATCATTTGAGGTGTAAATCCAATCGCCAAATGAAGCAAGTCCGGCAAGCTCAAAATTATTAAACGGTTTTAAAATAAAATCCGCTTCTATCCCCTGATGGAGGGCGTCAAGACCATTGATATTATAAGTAACCACATCGCCATTTTTGTCAATAACATTGGAGGAAAAATCAGGAGGTTTATTTTCCCATATTGAATAATAACCATTGAGATTGGCCGCGAATTTTTTATAATTTGTACCATAGCCAACTTCAATTGCATAAACAAATTGGTTTTGAATATCCCATAAAAGGTGATTGTTTCGGTCAAAAACATTATCGAAACGCGGAGCCAGAGAAAGATAGCCGAAATTTGTAAAAATATTTTGGTGTTCGGTCATATTATAATTCATACCCCCTTTCAGAGTATAACCGGAAAACCATTTCCAATCTGAGGTTGCAAACCTTGCTTCAGGGGAATTGTTTACATAATTGTTTGCATGGAGAATTGTTTTTTTATAATTTCCTTTGGATAAAATGGTGGTATCACCGGAATGTGAAATTTTTGTTCCGCGTAATGCTAAAAGTGTATCTGTGCCGTTATAAAATAAAGTATCACCCCATCCAACTGCCTGCTCGTAAACCTTTCCATCAATTATCAAATCCTTTCTTTTAAAATAATCAATTCGTTGGTAGCCGGTTTGTGAACCGGTTAAGGAAACAAAAAAATTCCATCTTCCAGTTTTAATTTCCACTTGCCCAAATATACCACCCCAATTTATCAGGCTCACGTAATAACCTAAAGTATTATGGGTAATTTTATCTCCAACCTCTTTCTTTGAATATTGGTAATTTGGGTCACCGGGCAATACCCCTCTGGGTTGATTGGCATCACTGATATCTTTAAAATAATTTCCCCCGAGTAAATCATAAACAATCTGAAAATGAGTTCCCTTATAACTTCTGGCATCAATTCCAAAGTCAAATGAAATTAACTTGCTCGGAGCAAAATTAACAGTGGATAAAAGTCCGTACCAGAAATGGTCGTTCCTTGAAGAACGTATTATTGTTTTGGACTGAGAAAATGCCGAATCAATGGATTTATCAAAATAGGAAATGTTTGCATTATATGCTGCCTGATAATCCTGTTGGCCCTCAGCATTTGTGGGTATGGAGCTTCCCGATTTTACTGAGGTTCCACCTCCATTTCCAATCGAAAGATATGCAACATTGGAAACATAAATTTTTTCTCCCGGCCTCCAGAAATCCGAAAAATTGAAAAGCGGTTTATGATAATAATTAATTTTTTCAGTTACAATATGGACTACTCCTGTTGAATCAGTATATTGACCCCAGTTCGGGTTGTATTGAAAGCCCCGCGATCTGACAGTTGCATTTGTATTATATATTGAATCCACATTGATATGAAGTTTTTCAGCATATTCACGATCAAAATTTGCAATTGGTTGCTGGTTTTCCCGCATTCCGTGTTTTTGGGGGGCTCCATTTGCTCCAAGGCTAAGCAAATGTTTGCCAAAATTTTTTTGAATTTTAATAAAGTAAGAATAGGCCTGAGCCCATGTTTTGTCGGCCCATCCATCGGTTGTTTTGTAGGTAGCCGCAAAAGTAACCCCGAATCCATTTTTTAATAATCCTGAGTTGTAGGAAAGGCTGGTTTTTAAAAAATTATTATTTCCAAATTCCTGTTTTACACTTCCGCCTTTTCTTGATTCAATTCCACGGGTGATAGTATTCATGGTTCCTCCAACAGAAGCCAGAGCAAGTTTTGATGCCCCAAGGCCGCGCTGAACCTGAACACTTCTTGTGATATCACCCAGACCATCCCAGTTGCTCCAGTAAACCAGTCCGTTTTCCATATCATTCACCGGAACGCCATCCACCATTACGGCAACATTTTTTTGATCGAAACCCCTGATGGAAATACGGGCATCTCCGCTACCACCTCCCTGCTCTGTTGCATAAACTCCGGGAGTAGAATTTAAAATCATGGGCAAATCGCGCGAGCCGAGCTCCTGTTGAACTTTTAGTGTGGGTATAGTAGAAAACGCAATGGGCGTTTCGCGGTCCACGGCCACATCCGCAATAATTTCAACTTCATTTAAGGTTTGATTTTCCAATGAAAAATTTATTGTTACCGGACTGCCCGATAGTTTAATTTTTGCGGTTTGGGTTTTATATCCCACAAAAGAAACCGTAAGAACATAATCTCCGATATCCGCTACAATTGAAAAATTCCCGTTGAGGTCGGTAACGGCTCCCTTACCGGCAGCGATAAGCACATTAGCACCTATCAGCGTTTCACCGGATGCCGCATCTTTCACCACTCCTTTTATTTCGCCCTGCTGGGAAAAAGCGAGGAGAGGAAAAATGAATAAGAAGAAAAGGAAAATTTTTTTCAAAAATTCCATAGTTTTTTTACCACAGATTACACAGATAAAAAAAGAATTAAAACTACCAACCAATAAAATAGGTTGAGAAACCTCTGGTTTATTACTGAAGAATTACCTTTTCAAAAACAACTTTTTCTGTGCCTTTTGCTTTCAGCAAATAAATGCCTTTTGGAAGGTTACTATCCAAAGTAATCCAGCCTTTTTGACCGAAAGGGTACTTGCTTGTGTAAATTGTTTCGCCCAACAGATTAACTATTTCAATGTTTTCAATCTGAAAATTTTCTCCATTTGAAAAAGAGGAAACATTAAATCTTCCGTTGTTTGGGTTTGGAAAGATTGCTATGCTTCCGTTGGAACTATTTTCTTTTACGTTTAATGCGCAAACACAGGTATGAGTTCCAAGATTTGAATAGGTTCCGACAGAAAGTGAATCATATTCCGCCAGGGCATCAAAAAGAGTGGGATTAACGGTAACCCCCGCGTTAACTGAAGCTTTTCTTACGAGGGTTTTGTTTTGGGTTAGATATGCACCCTGCCCGTCATTGTATGGAGGCGTGTCTGTCCATGCCCCGGTGGGATTCGTTGTTCCGCTCCCATTGGTGGGCTGCTCACCTATTTTTGCAAAAATATCAACGTTATGCCAGCCACCTGCGCTGCTTTGAAGTGAGAGGGCATCATCCCCGTTAAAGGGCATCATTTTGGCACCTTCCACATTTGCATTGTAATTAGGTGAATAAAAAGCCCCGGTTCCTGCAGTTACCATATTGTTTGCAATAGTTAACAGTGATGCTTCTAATATAGTATCAGCTCCGGTTGCACCTACCACTCTTTTATCAAGAAAACAAGTAAAAGTACTTTTGGGCTGGATGGTTCCGGTGAGCGATTGTACATAATTAATATCGGCATCAGAAGTTGAACTCCCGTTGCTCCAGCGAATGAGGCGGTAGGAGGATAAATTTACGGCCGTTGATTTAGGATTATAAATTTCGAGCGCTTTATTATTGTTATAGCCTTCCACATATTCCGAAATAAATAA
>JAHEZO010000001.1 GCA_023250995.1 Flavobacteriales bacterium
GTTCAGAGTAACAATTATGCAGATTTATTTTCTTTATTTTGTACCATGAAGGTTCTGAAAATCAATAATTATTCCAACGAAATTTACCTGTACCTTTGAAAAACCACGAAAATATTTGAGGTTGAAATTCATATTTTCGTTACCTAAAGTTGACCGGAACAGGGATGAAAATTTAAAAGAAAAAGTTGTATTTGGGTAGAGTTCCCTGTCAGCAAAGTGGACGGTAATCAGGGACAGGAAGTGGTAACAAGAAAGAGAAAAAATATTGTTGTCGGTACACAAAACGTTTTAAAGGACATTAGAGAATGGCGAGGGTAAAAGGAAATTCAGTGCATTAGCAAGATAGCGTGCGGACGGACAACTGTCTCGGCCGCACGCTATCTTGTCGGGGAGTGCCCCGAACCCCCTTGGGTAAAATATATTATTATTGTAAAATATATTTACGGATAGATTAGATTAATGAATTGAGATGAAAGAACAATATACTAAACAAAATTTTAATACTGGAAAAACGACATCTCGAAATTGTTCGCTTGCTTTAATTGTTGGTCAAGCGCCTCCTGAAAAAAAATATAAACTGCCTTTTGGTAAAACACGACTATATAAATGGTTTAAGCAAATTGGGCTTTCTGAAGAATATATAATTCAAAATTTTGAATTCGAAGCGTTGGTTAACAAATTTCCAGGCAAATCCTCAAATGGTCATAAAATTCCCAATAGTATCGATATTCAAAAACATTTACCCAAAATTTTAAAAAAACTAAAAAACAATAAAATAAAAGTAATGATCCCTGTTGGTAAACTTGCTATACAATATACTCTTGATGATCATAATATAGAATTAAAAGACATAATAGGGAAAAAGGTTTTTTCAAAAGCTTTTGGTAAATCCGATGATATAATAACCATCATTCCATTGCCACATCCGTCAGGTTTGAGTACTTGGGTTTATGATGATAATAACGGAAAATTGCTAGCATTGGCACTTGAACTAATAAAATCCGAAACAATTCATTAAAACTTTGAATTTAATATTCTTACTATGAAAATAAATTCATCGATTTCAAAATCTGCATATTTCGGGAAGCTTGAGTTTCCTACAAGGAAAGACTATGTAAAATATTTTTTAGATAATAAAGTAGTACAAAATGAAAAGGAGATTTGGGATAACAAGGAGTATGTAAGCATTATTCATAGACACTGGCATGGCGAAGGTCGTAATGGATGTGTATTTGCTTTACTCTCGGCAAGAAATGCCGAAGAAAGTGGTTGGCAAGATCATGTTATCACAAAAAAAATTGAGGTAATAGAAAAAGATGATACGAAGGTACAAATTCAAAAGCGAATAAAAAAAGCAATAGTTGACTCCAAATGTGAAATTCTCAGTTTATTGTTTAGTAATATAACTGTTGATTTAGAATTGATTCGATTAATAAAACAATTGCTAATCATTAGAGACTTTTCACTATCTGATAAAAAAATAATTGATGACCATATTACTTTGGCATTAAGAATTCCCATAACCAGTGATGGTATATTGTCATGGGTAATGGCGTTTGGTCCGTATGAGTATTTTCCACTAACGAGACAATCCCCAATCACAGAAATTACAATTAGGGTTAAACCGAAACCGGAAATACAATTTCATCGGTTAAACAAAGACAAGGATGCCGCTCATCTTGCCGACCTTCCTATTGATTACAAGGTGTCTGTTACGGAGCAGATATGGCAAAATACGATTAAAAGAACACGAATAATATTGGGTGAGGAGCCAAATCACTTTTCAGCAGCAAAAACCACCTTTACCCTCCCTAGAAGATTGTGGAAAAATCCCCTGTAACAAAGTGAAATAGATTCTAAAAAGCTACTTCAAGTACTTTTTTTGCATTTTTCACTTTGGGTGCTTTTCCATATTTTTCTATTACTGCAACGATATCATCTAAATCTTTACCGACAGAGGAATTGATTTTTTGAAATGCTTTTTTCAAAGCATTTGATTTAAGGGATTTCATTTGCATATTTTGGATTTTGAATGGGCGTCCAAAATAAAACAAAAGAATGAAACAGAAAAATTTACAATGAAAAGTTATGAGAAAAATTTGAAACTATCCCAAACCCACCGCCACAAAACATGCTCAGTTTTTCCTTACTTAGTGTCCTTTTTATTCCTTTTAAAGTATTTTTTCTTCTCCATATTATCAGATACCCTCCCAATATTAATTTCCCATTGCAACCATTTCCTCGCATTTCTTACTTTATTATTAATAATCCAGTAGTGTGATTTACATTTAAAATTCCAGTTCCCTATTGACGGGTCAAGAGATATTGTTTTTCCGTCAAAGGTCAACTTCCAGTCGGTAGGAGAGAGTGGCGTGACGACTTCATTTCCACAGCCGCAGCAGCATTTATGAATTGCTGTACAATAGGTCAGAGAAATATACAGAATTCCCTCTTCTAATTGTTCAGGAATAAATTCTTCAAATTTATGAGCTATGGTCTTCATTAAATAATTTGCCATCATTAATGGAATAAAGAGTATGGAATTCATTGCTGAAATCCTGATAGAAATTACGTAACTTCTTCCACTTAATCACAGCCAAGGTTGCATTTAAAGCATTCAGCTCGGCAATCTGAATATTGGTCTTATAATCATTTTTTCCACCTTCCTTAAAGTTGATTCGTTGCGGAAGATGATCTTTTTTACTTCCGGTACACGCGGTAATCCTTACATGCCCCATTAGAGAATCATCAACCTTGTGGACACCGATTCCAACATCAACAAAAGGTTTGTCATGCTGTAATAAAAAATTAATTATAGCCTCTTTTGATTCTCCATGGTCAACACAAATAAAAACAAAATCCATTGCAACAAGATCGTTTAGATTCTCAGTGCAAATATTGTAAGAATGGGAAAAGATATTTTTATGCATTCTCGAATATGTCTCCCGGAAATAGTCCGTTTTCTTCAACCGTTCGCGTAATTTATCTATCGAAGGGGCTCCAGGCGATCTGAATGCATTATGTTGTAAATACGTATCACCATCAAAAAGGTGTATTTCCCCTACTGGTGTTTTACTAACCAAATCAAGAATATATGACCCAGTTCCACCCAAGCCAATAATTGCGATCGTTTGACCTTTTAGTTTTTTGGAAACACCATTGATCTCAGCCCTACTGGAATTACTGTCAACATAATTAAATACGGAATCTTCTTCTTCTGATTCAGTCACAGCAAAAATTCTCTCTGTTAGAGTATCGTCAATTGCTTTTGCCTGTGAGGATATAACAGCAATATAGGTAGTTATTTTTTCATAGTAATCAGAGTAGCCTGCAGGTGGCTTATTGGAGAATGAGTGGTTAATAGTAACACCTTCTGCCAGTTTCTTTGTTTCACTGCTGTGTTGGATTGCCTTAATGATACTTCCATCTTTATTGTGCGGATGATCTCCAATAAAGTGAGCTACATGGGTTCCAGGCTTGGCAGTTTTGTCACCGGCTAAAGTGAGCTCTGTTACGAGAGTACCGAATACCACTTCTTTTTTTCCATTTACGTAGGGCACACGGTACACAAGAAGAAAACCACTTTTTTCTTCTAAATGCAATCCGTCTTCTTTTAATTTAAGAAGGTCAGGACTATGATTTATCAGTTGCTGTCGCATTAAATATCATTCCATCTTTAACTTTTACTTCATCACCTTTTATCATAGTTCCTTCTTTTTTATCTACGCCTTTACTATAGGTTACAGTATAAACCATAGTATCTTTTTCTACGTAGCTTCCAAAAGCAAGTTCGATTACCTGCTGGAAAGAGATTTCCTTGCCGCTAAAGGGCTTGGGCCTACCATTTACAATGATAGTAACCTCTTTACTTTTTTCATGGTCACCATGACCGTGTTCATCTGAATTTTTCATTTTTTTGATTTAAAATTTATAATTGTTGTTATTGGTTTTTCTACTATACAATCCATATACTACAATCCGTGATTTTTGCCAACGTATAGGCAAAATAAATCACGGAATTCAGTATATATTTGTAGACAAACTATTCAATGTAAAAATGAGTACTCAAAATATAGCCTCAACTGAGGTTAAGGAATCGGATGATTATTTAATTGAGCTTATAGGATTAAAGGATGATTTTCCAGAGGATGCGCGGAATGCCTACGGTGAGTTATATAATCGGTATTGGGAAGTAATGTTAGCAATTGCAAGGAAATTTTGTGCTAACAGTAATGACTGCGAGGCAGATGCTGAGGATTTGGTCATGGATACATTTAATGTTATTTACAATAAAAAAGCGCGAAGTTTTGATAAAAGTAAAGTTAACCGGGCGAATATAAGACAGAGCATCAAAAGCTGGATGAAAACGGTTATGTTCTCTGTTCATTATGATTTATACATTGATGAAATTACTAAAGAGCAAATTAATATTGAGAAAAAAGGAGGAAATTCCTCACAGGATACCATCACACGGGAAAGCTATATTATTCCCATAGTTTCAGTACTTAATTATCTTGAAGAAAATCATGAAGATTTTATTGATCAGCTTGATAATTCTGAGACAAGTGAACAGGACATTGAACCATCCGAAAATGAATCCGGGAATATTGAGCTGGTTTCTAATTACATCAATAACCTCCCGGAACGAGAAGCAGATATAATCCGTGATATTTATACTTTTTATGTTCCAGGAAAGAAATTACCCTCTCCCTTATTGGATACTATTGAAAAAAAATGGGGTACTACCCGTGAAAATATGCGTAGAATTTTGAAAAAATTCCGGGACAAAATTAAAGAAGAATTAAAAGAGAAAATTGTCTACAGACGATAAAAAAATCTTATGAGCGAAAAAAATATTGAAGAATTCCTAGATCCACAAATTCTGGTTGCTTTGATAACTCTTGGATTAATTCCTCCGAGAGATATTAACGACTATGAAAAACTTGAGCAGGACCTCAAGAAAAACCCTCTTAAAAAACCTTTAAAACTAAAGGATCCATTTGCTTTTCTTGAACGAGATGCAAAGATTATTGCCATTAATAATAAGTTAACTGAAAGCCCGAAGTATAATCAAAATTTTGCGCAAGCCGCTCGTGAAGGAAAGTCAATTCCTGAACATATAAAACAAAAAATGAAATTAGATAAAGACAATAGTGGAAAATCCAATGACAAGTAATTATTTTGCAATTTCAAGAAGCAGGCAAGAGGAATTATCTGATTTAGCTGAATTCATTGCTAACGAGTACTGTCCAGATGTTACCATTGAACCTGAATTAATTGCAAAAAAGCAAGGTATTAGTTATTGCTATGGGAACTATGAGGATTCTTTTGACGGTCTTACTGAACATGAATTTGGAAAGTTTCACATTTTTATTAATCTGGACAGACATTCCCATGAAGGGTCAGAAAGAATGAGATTCACTTTTGGCCATGAATTAGGGCATTATTTCATAGACGAGCATCGCAATGCATTGATGAGTGGTCAAACCCCGTCACATCCATCCTTCACCGATTTTTCCTCAAAAAATCCAGCTGAGGTTGAAGCTGATTTTTTTTCTGCGAGTTTACTAATGCCAAAAAATCGAATTGTAAAATATTGTTTTCGGAAAAAATTCAATTTCTCAATAATTGAAGAACTCAGTTTAAAATATAAAGTTAGTACGACAGCTACCGCTTTAAAATTTGCTACTATTGGAAATCACCCCATTATGATAGTGCGTTCTTCCAATAATAAAATTGACTGGTTTAAGAGAAGTCATGACTTCCCATACAAATGGCCCAAAGGATTAAAAAAACAACTACCAGAGTATACTCTCGCAGGAACCTTTTTTAAAAATTGTACGCAGTACAAAGAAACATTACCGATTACTGCTAACGAGTGGTTTGAAAATGTCAGAGAAAAGGATGTTGATCGACCTTTTTATGAAAGGTGTATTTATTCCGAAAAATACAACTATGTATTAAGTGTAATTTGGGAAGATTAAAAACGAAAAGCAACTTATTTTTCCCTTTTCGTCATTAAATTATCTGATTTAATTTTTCAAAACATTAAAATATGGATAGATATTTACGTGCGGAGAACTACCTTGAAAGAATTATTCTTAATAATCTTTCTGCTCCGGTAAATTCAATTAATAATTTTGACCTAACAATTCGTCAGGCAATCGGTAGTTATTCTTCCTGCGATTATGAACAAGCTATAGCTGGTTTTGGATTTCTTGATAATGGAAAATTTCACATTTCATTAGACAAAAAAATTATTTGCCAAAATTCAGCTTGTATCTCATGGGCTCAAAAACTTTCTCGGCAGTTTTTAATTTCTGAAAACAGTATATTAGTTACTTCAGCGTCAAGGGCAAGTGCATGTTTTAGACCATTTGCGGTTGGTCACGAAAACCTTGCACTAAGAAATGGTTATGGAACAATGGCGGGGTATATTGCCCCAAAAAACTATAGTGATCCATATAGGATTTTTTCCAATAAGCATGTTTTATCTCCTGGAGGAAAGCCTGGAGATAGGGTGTATTCAATGGAAAATGGGCCGGTTAATATTGGGGAGGTAGAAAATTCTTTGCCAATATATTCTGATTCTCCGAATTATTTGGATCTTGCAGTGGCAAAATTAAAGGGTTATGGACCCTGCAATACTCCAGTTACTGTTGGATATAGATTACCAAACAAGTCAGAAATTGTGACGAAATTTGGTGCAACAACCAAATCTACCACCGGAGAGGTTGTTTCAACAAAATATAATGTTCCTATTGATTATAATGGGGAATCGGCTTACTTTAAAAATCAAATCATGATTATCAGTAATGTTACAGGTAAAAAATTCAGCGATAAGGGCGATTCCGGCTCCATGATTAAAACTGCTGATGGGCAATTTGCCGGACTTCTCTTTGCCGATAATGATCAGCAAACGTTTGCGAACAAAAGTCCTCTTGTAATTGACCAACTTATTAAGTGGGGTTATTTATGATTTCTTTGGAAACCTTAATGGAAGAAATTGAAACTTCCGTTATCTCAATTAAAGGATTCTCTGGAATCGGAATTGTTGATTATGGCGCAGGCGCGAAAATTGAAATTGCCGTTGTTGACGTAGAAGCCAAACAAAAAATTTTAAAAACACTACAGGATTATGATTTTAACGATACGCATATCTCTGTTGTAATTAGAGAAAAAGCAAATTTTTTGTAGCTTTTATTTTAAACCCTTATCTTTCTATTTCCTTTTTTTGTACTTTTTTACTTCTTAGTTTCTTTAAACTAATTTCTCTACTCAATTCCTCAATCCTCTCTACCGAAAACCCCAATTTTTTTCAATCGAAATTTCCTCTTTCGAAAAATAATTCCCGAAATTTTTCCACCCCTCACATACACCTCCGCCCCACCCCCCTTCACCAATTCAAAAAAATCCTCCAGTAATTTTGCCTTCTTGTCCAAATGAATTGGCTACCCACCTTTGCACTCAAATTATTTATGCATAGAATTGGACATTCCCATGTATTTTTTACAAAGCAACCTTTTAAATTTTTCTCGTCATAGAAATAAAATAATACTTTAAACATGAAAACATTTTTAAATTTTCCAATAATTGAAAAAAAGCGGATTGAATTAAAGGCGAAAGTGCCACAGAAAATTTCGATTCCCGGAGGTACGAATATTTTAAATTCTTTGTTTGAATTTAATCATAATCCCATTCATAATTACAAAACTGTAGAAGCAAAATTTACTCGAAACGCGAACAATTCTGCATTGCAGGTGACAGTCTACCTTGATGATGAATTTAATCCAGTAAAAGAGTTGGGAAGAAAATTCTTTGAAGATGGGGATATTTCTCCGGTTTTTTATTGTTTAGAATTTTCATGCGAGGAAGAAATTTCTTTTGATTTCTCTATATATCGGGATTTTGATCGGTTATGTAAGGAACTAATCGGTGAAGCCCAGAAATCTGAAGCAAGGTATATAATTTGTGAAAAAAAATTATCCCAAGTCCATGGGGTTTCCCAAAAAAAAGATTTGGATGATTTTTTTATTTCAAAGAGAATTTGGCAAACCGCAATGAATAACTATTTCGGATTTTTATCCTATCTCAAATTATCTTACTTACCATCCATTTCCTGAGAATCCCTTGCTGCCTGCTTTTTAATTTTTAATTCGATAATTTCAATTTTCCGCTCTCCCCAATAATTTTTCCACGAGGAAAATAAATTTTTCCCGAATTTTATACAAATCGAAAAGTCCTCTTTAGAATCATTCTCCCAAAAAAGTTTTATTATCCCAATCAATTCCTTACCATCACTCTCTCAATCTAGAGTTTTTATGGGCTTCCCTGTTCTGGATGGCCAACAAAAACAATTTAGTGGTCCGAATAAAGAACAATAATTGCACATATTTCTTTAATGAGCTAGTAAATATTTTTGTATAATTGCATTAGTTCGGTTTTTATTCACAAATTGTCAAAACATGAAAGATAACTGGAAGCAAATTCGAAAAGATATAATTGATAATGTAAAAGAAGTTTTTGAAAACTCCACATTACCAAAATTTTCTAATGTCGAGCAAGGTGTTGAGCTTTTTAGAAATGTTTTAAATCACAAAACTGGCATTAAAAAACTTGATGGATTATCCGATTCTATTTTAGAAGCACTTTTTGAAATTTATAATACTAAACCTGGTAAAATAAATCCAACAGAAAATATTATGAATAATATTGAGCCATTTCTAAAAAAAATTATTTTTTTAAATTTTGGCAATGATTTTACAAATGACACAAAGAAAAACTTATTTTGGTGTTTGAAAGAATTAAAATTAATTACAGGAAATCCTTGGTTGGATGAAAAGAATCTAAGTTCTTACAAAGGCAGCCCATTTTTTTTAGAACATATTTGTAAAGCATATATTTCAAGGAATCAAATTCACAATGCTCCAAAATTAAAAGCAACTGAAGTTTATAGCATTGTCGAAAGTGGCTTGGTTGTTTATATTTATGCAACATTAAAAAATGAAAGTCTTTTAATAAACAAAGTTGGTGCTACAATTACACAACAGGCACATGAAGATAATTATAAAAAATATGCTTTATCTGTGCTTTCATATAATTCAAGTATAAAAATGCTTGAAACTGATTTTGGAATTAAAATGCAAAGTTTTGATGACTTTGAAATTAAAGTTAAAGCAAGAGCAAAAAAACGAACAGAAGAAAGAGCCGAATACCTAAAAGATTCTCCTAGCAATACTTTAACCCCTATAAAATTTTTGCCTGAAATTGATGGTGTGATGACGAATCCTAAATATTTATTGTTACATGGAATCGCCACTTCTGGTAAGTCGACAATTTTAAAGAAACTGGGTAAAGATTTTATTGAAAAATTCAATAGTCCTTTTTTATTTTATCTTGAATTAGGCGAGTTATTTAAAAAAATAAAGGATAATACCATAGAACAAGAAATAAAAATTAAATACAAGGAATTAACCAATTCAAATTTGGATTTTGAAAAAATAAACGAAAGAATATTAATTCTTTTAGACGGGTTAGATGAAGTTCCGGGGAAAGAAAAAAGAGAGATCATAATTCAACAAATATTAAATTTTAAAAAGTATAATAATATTCAGGTAATTATTACTTCAAGGACTAATGATTTTATCACCAATAACAATCAACTCGATAATTATTTTGAAAAATTTGAATTATTGCCAATAAATGTTAGCGATATTATTGCACTTGGAGGAAAAATTTTGGGAAATGGTTCTCAATTCAATAATTTTGTGAAAATGGTAAAACAGGGAAACTTACTGAAAGCTTTTCCTAAAACGCCCTTAACTTCAATTTTATTAGCAATATTATTTAAAGAAAAGGATATTAATGTTAAAGAACTACCCAAAAACATTACAGAATTATATAGAAAATTTGTTGATTTATTCCTTAACAGGTGGGATAAAAACAAAGGTATTTCAGAGCAATTTGAAATTCAAAAAAAAGAATTTGTGCTTCAAACTATTGCGGCCCACATGCAAAAGAATAGATTTATTTCAATTCCAGAATCCGATTTAGAAAAATTCATAAATGATTTAGCAAAAAAGAAACAAATCGGTGGACCAATTGACCCTAAAAATCATTTGCAAAATTTATGTGAACGAACAAGCATTTTAATAAAAGATGAACTTAATAATTCATATAAATTTTTCCATTTAACTATTCAAGAATATCTTGCTGCACAAAAGTTTGATTATAAAGAAGACGACCTTTTAGTAAAATATTTCTATGATGAATGGTGGTTGAATCCTAATATATTCTATGCTGGTAATAAAACAGAATACCCTGAAATCCTTAAAAGAGTATCGAAGTTTGAATTTTACCCTCTTGATGCTGAAAATAAGTTTAATTTTATTGCCCATTCATCGCAGGTTTTGCAAGCTGCACACAATATTGATAATGATATTAGAAATGAGGTTCTGAAAAGTATGATTAAAATATTTGATGAGTTTTCGAAAGAATTAATAAAAACAATTGTATCAATTCCCGAATTTATAGATGCCAAACAAGGTCTTGATAAAAAACTTGCCAGGATAAAAAATCAAACTTTATTAGATCTTATTTTAACCCTGCGAGATATATTTATGGAGTTTTTTTCTATAACTGATTTCCAGGGTGAACTGAATAATATTTGGACTGATTTAATTCGTGGTAAAAATAAAATTGAAATGTCCGACACAACATTATATAGTTTGTCTTATTGTATAGCATTGAAATCCAAGAATGCTATGTTTTTAGAAGATTTTGTATTAACAGAGAATATTGAAATAAACAGTCGTTGGTTTAGAATTATTGAGGTGGATATTAAAATTAAAAAATTAGAAAATACCCGAAAACATATTATTTTAAAAATTAAACATATTGCAAATAAAAATAAGGAGTACATTCAAAAGCAATTTAACGAACGAATAAAAAGACATTATATGAGTTTAACCGGCATAAAATAATCTAACTGAATATAGCTTGTTTTCCTTTCCTTGTTTGTAGCTTTTCATTATGATGTAATTGTGATTAAGATTAAAAATCAAGTGCAATGCCTTTTCTTTTTTTCTTTCTTATAGTTCCTAATTCTTTCCCCCCATTAAACAGGATATTCAATCCTTCCAAAATCTCCTCCTTAAGTCCAACCCTATTAAAACGATATTTCCTCCCATTCCAAACAACTCCCGAAATTTTTCCTCCCCGCACATATGGCTCCGCACCTGATTTTTTAATCAATTCAAAAAACTCATACTGAGATTTCGCCCTAGCACAGGAGAGTTGCAGAGTTTTCTGTAATACTTCCTTGTTTACCGCCCTCCCCGTCCAACGCTTGATTTGGTATTCCTTGTCGGAGAGGGCTAAAGCTTTTCCCACCTGCATTTCTTTTCGGTGGGCAGGTTTGCCTGAATTTCTGTGATTCACCACCGATTTACTCAATTCCGGATATTTTTCAATCTGATACTGCTGAATGTTTTTCTTCAGTTCCTGAAGAGCTTTCTTTTCCAACCGTAGCGACTTCCCCTGCCTGTAATCTATACCGGAAGCGCAGATGTGAATGTGGTAATGTTGCTTGTCGAAATGCGGTACCGCCACATACATTCCACCCGGATTCCGGAGTTTGATGTATTCCCTTGCCATATCCTCCAGTTTTTCCAAAGTAATTTCTTTTGCATCATCCTTGTGCCAGGAAAGAATTTCATGAAAAAGATACACACTGTCACTTCTTTTTCTTTGCCGGAAATTTTCATTCCGTTTGTATTGTTCCACCCACTCGTCAATGGTATTTCCGGTCAAATTATGGGTAATGCAAAAACTCTTATTCTCATAGTCAAATAATCGATCCTTGTCTTGTAGGATATAATCAAGGAGTTGGTGATAGCTCGGTTTCTTGCGTGATTTGATTTTTATAATCATGGTTGTTTTGCGAAAGCATAGCGAGTAATGTTTCATTTAAGGTTGGATTTTCTTTAACAGACTTCATCACCAATTCCTCAACGGTTTGCGGATTCCGCAGGGATTCTGATAGTTCTCTCTGCAAAACCCCCATCCGTTTTTCAATTTCACTGTAACGATGTTCTGGATTTGTGGAAAGGATAACCCGGCTTCGTTTGGCTATTTCCTGAATATCGTTGGCTATTTGCCCTAAAATTAGCTCCAGTCGCGCAACCTCCTCGTGGTTGGGGGTCAGGTAGGTTTTGGATAAATAAGCGAACACGGCCGCTTTAATAAAGCCGGGGATTTTCATTTTGTGTTCCGCTGCTGCCTTCCTGATTACCCCAAACTCATCCTTCCCTTTTGAAAAATGGATTGTAAACTCCGGCTTGTTTGCCCGTTGCCATTGTTTGTACTTTAAAAGGTACTGTTGACGGTAAGCTTTCTTTGCCGCTTTAATTTGCTCTTCCGTTCCATTAATCAACACACCGGACTTGTCTAAGTATTCCCAGATAGAAGGTGAATGTTTAAAGGGATTTATCATTCTGATTCAACTAAGTTTAAGTCTAATGTTGGAACCGTTTCAAACAGAATTTCACCACCAGGCGCAGGAGTATGCAGGCCGGACAGACCGGGATGAATCCTGTCGTTATTTCGAAACCGACCATTTTCGTAATATGGCTTTAACTTCACCATCACCGGAGGATAATGCCCGCAAATCAATAGAGCCTGTGATTTTTTCATCGTACGGATTTCATCGGCTGTCATAAGGGGCCGAATATTTTTCTTTTTTTCTTTATCCTCGAATTCGAATTTACCGAGCGTTTGCTCCAACTCTTTCGCAGTTTCAATTCCCTGCCCCGTGAAATACAACTTCGCAAAGCAGTTGCTCTTGATCGCTTCAGCCTCATATTTTCCGTAGTGGTGTACGATTTGAAAAAAATCCTGAACAATCAGCATGATTCCGCTCCGGTGCTTGCGGACATTGGCCACGGCCAGTGGAAGTGTGGGCAGTTTCAAGGAAGAACATTCATCAATCAAAAAGAAAATATCCTGTTCCTCTTTATCCGGAAATCTACTCATAATATAAGCGAAAAATTGCTCAAAGAAAATTGAAGTGAGCACGCTGTAATACTTTTGATCCGCTACGGAATTTTGAATGAAAAGGGCTGTCGGTTGTTTTCTGAAATCAGAAAATTCAATGCTGTCGAAAGAGGTGACTCTGGCAACGGCTTCATCATTAAAAATTTGAAGTGCAGATTTGCATGTCGCAATAACCGAATTGATTATCTTCTCGTCATAAGCGAGAAAACTTTTGTACTCATTAAAAAGATTTTCATCACCAAAATCGCTGAACAGCCGGTCAATCTTTTCAGGGTTTGCACCTAGCTGATTTAACAGGAGCCGGACATTATACAAGTCTTTAAAGCCCCCTGTTTGTTTTTTCAGAATGGTAATCAGCATAGAAAGCAATGCGATTCCTTGTGAATTCCAAAACGGATCTTTTGAATTTTCACCTAAAGCATTCTGAATTAAGAGTGATGCTACTTTCTGAATTTCACTGGAAGAATTAGCTCTTTGCAGCGGATTGTATCCCGATGAATTACCAGGATTAGCGAAATTCAACGTTTTAATTTCATATCCTTTACTCCCGAGATACCAAAAGCTTTTTGAAAACAGTTCTCCTGATGGATCGTTAATTACCAAAGAACCCTGCATCGTATAAATGCTTGGAAGAAGAATAATGCTTGATTTCCCCGTTCCGGTTCCGCCCACTACCAATGCATTCTGATAGGTGTTTTTAACCGATAAATTTTTGTCGCCCGTTAAGCAAAAACCTCTGTAATCGGGTGACAAAACTGTGGAAGTGGGAGTAAATGCTGCATGATAACCTTCTTTCTTGCGGGGGATAGACGAAATTGCTACCTCCGTAAATTCAAAGAGGAATTTCAGCCCGTATTCTATGAGGGAAAAACAAAATTCAAGAAATTGTGTGATAAATTTCATGATGTAAAAAAGTTAAACTGTTAAATCAAATATTTCCCTTCGCCCACTTTGCGAATTGCCCGGCAATTACTTCTGTCAAACGCATAAATCCCCAAAGGCAAATCATAAAAATCTTCCAAAACAATTTAAGGATCCACCATAGGATGTCCCGGAAAATTTTTCCAAAATCAGGGCTTTCTCTTTTTGTCATCCTTATATATTTTTCAATGGCCTGTTGGCGTAAAAAAATTATTGACCGATCAAGTTGGCCCCTATATTCACTTTTGCTCCTTTGCTCTCAAACCAGTCTTGGTAAAAATCCGCCACTTGTCTGAATACCGCACTCTCATTAGCATCCCTTGGTTGGTACACAATGTGAATTTGAATGGAAGACAAATCGGGAAGATTTCCTTCTTGTTCCAATATTTTTCTCAAAGAATCCGGATTGGTATTCATAAGTTTCAATACGGCCTTCTCATAAAATGAGATCAGGGAAGTATGTTCCATCAGGTCGCTGTAAATGACCAATGTTTTTTCATCCGCTTTGCTCTGAAAAAGTCGGTTCAACTCCATGGTGAGCGGGATATATATGGAGGAACTGGTTTTGCCGGCCGAATTTTCAAGCACCTTGCCTAATGCGGAATCTACCTCCACATAAAAATTAGTTAATTCCCTTTTCCGTTTGTAATAATTGGAAAGGTACTCGCAGGCAGGCAAAATTTCGGCTTGAAAAACAGGATTGAAATCCACATCGTTTATGGCTATTACCCGGAACCTTTTCCCGCTCCATAAATCATCCTTCAATTCAAAAAGATTCTTGTGATGGCTTTGGTCCGGCTTAACCAGGAAAGTATCTTCTGTCTGGTCAATCAAAACCGATTGTTCACTGATAGTCTGGCCGGAATTACAGGCACTGAACAGCAGGGCGGAAGAGATTATTGCAATTATGATTATGTAAAATGGAAGTCCTTTCATTTTCATTTTTTTATTGATTAAAAAATATTTTTTTGCCCGAAAAGCTTTCGAAACAATCCGGCACTGATCGATCCTGGCGATGCATGAGATTAAGTGAGATAAAGGCCTGGGTTGTTTCGGCTGACCATTTATGCACTCTTTCGCAAAGCCACTTTGCATAACCGGGCTTATGCAAATGGAGCTTAAGTTTTTTGCTTGTATCTTCCCTGATAGTTTTCTCTTCTTCCGATAATTCTTTTATCATATTTTTTAATCCTTCTGTTTTTTCTTTAAGGCGGTGGAGCTTTT
>JAHEZO010000070.1 GCA_023250995.1 Flavobacteriales bacterium
AATGCATTGAAATTCCAATAATTTTTACCGAAGGAAATTCTTTTTTCATCCGGATGGTAGTTTCAATTCCGTTTAATATTGGCATATCAATATCAAGCAAGGCAAGATCAATTTTCATTTCCCCTGCAGCCTTTAGTGCAGCGCGGCCATCAAATACTTCGGCAACCACATTAAATCCGGAATTTTCTGATAAAATGGATTTGAGGCCTGTTAATACCAAAGGATGGTCGTCAGCTATTAGAAGATTTATTTTTTTCATGTGAGGGGTACTTTAAGGGTAGCAATAGTTCCACCGTTGTGTCCCGCTTCAAAATCGGCAGTGGCATTGATAGATTTAGCGCGTGTAATAATATTCATCATGCCAAGTCCTTTGCCTTTTTGTTCTTCAAAGTTAAACCCTTTCCCGTTATCTTCAACAGCCAGAATAAGCAAATTTTCGTTTTGCGAAAGAAGAATTGTTGCTTCTGTTGCTCCTGAATGTTTGAGTATGTTGTTAACCAATTCCTGTGCTATGCGGTACAAACATAATTCAATATCGGGTTTAAACCTGGCGGAAATATTTAAAGGCGAAAACTGATATTTTATCCCCGAATGATTAAATGATTTTCCAAGCATATCACTAAGTGCCGCCACAAGGCCTGAATTGATTAATGTCTGAGGCATCATTTGGTGGGAAATAGAACGGACCTCATTCGCAGCTTCATCCAATATTTTTGATGAGGAAGTAATTCTTTCTTTTAGTTCAGGGTTTTGAATGCTTGAACCCTCGGGTAAATTCTGCCAGGATAATTTTAATCCGCCCAGCAATTGCCCAACCCCGTCATGTAAATCTTTTGCAATGCGGTTGCGTTCTTCTTCCTGGGTTTGAATAATTGCTTTAAGCCGCAACTCTTGTTGGTGTACCATTTCATCATTAAATTTTTGTTTTATCCGAAGTTGTTTCCATTGGTAAAATACAAACCCAAGGATCAGAATTAAGCCAATTCCAATGGACAAAGAAACAATCTGGTTTTTTCTTTTGGCCAGTGCCAACTGGTTAATTTCACTGTCTTTTTGAAGAAGGGAAATTTCTTTTTGTTTTTTTTCGTTTTGGTATTTGGCTTCCATTTCGGCAATTTGTTTTTGAGTCGTCTCCCTGAAAAGGGTGTCCTGCAAATCAAAATATAATTGGTAATACTCCATTGCAAATTGGTACTGCTTCATTTTTTTGTAAGTTTCCGCAACTTGAAAATAAGAATTTTGCAATGCCAATTTATTACCCGAAATTCTTCCAACCTCTATTGATTTTTTTAAAAAAGCTATCGCTTTATCAGGTTGGTTAAGGCAATCATAAATACCTGCAGCACAATTCAGATAATTAACTTTAATATTATCTTTTTCCAATTTTTCAGCCTCATCTGCCACACTGGTTAGAAAGTAAAGAGCGGAATCGCACTTTCCAATTTCAACATAAGCACCCGAAATAAAAGCAATCTCACAAACAATCCTTGGCAAAATATCAAGAGATCGAAAATATTTTAATGCTGTTTTAAAGTAAAAAATAGATTCCTTGATTTTACCCTGGTTGTAGCAGGACAAACCAAATTTTTCATTGGATGATCCTACTTCAAAAAGGTCATTCCCGCTTTTCGCAAAATCGATTGATTTTTGAAAATATTTATCTGCTTCAGAAAAATTTTTCATTGCAGAAAAAATATCACCTACATTACCATATGAGGAAGAAAGGTCTTCTTTGGTCCCATTTTCTTCCGTTAATTTTAATGATCTTAAATGAAAGTCGAGTGCTTTTGGCAAATCACCAATTGTAAAATAAACGTTACCAATATTATTTAAAGTGGCCGATGCTGAAGATTTAACATTATAATCATTAAAAATATCCAATGCCTTTGAATAGAATTCAAGTGCCGAAAAATACTCGCTTTGATTAAAAAATGTAATCCCCATAGCCGTATAGCACTTTCCTTTCCAGGTTTTGGCGGTCCTTGCAATTATTTTATTTTCTGATTTTTCGATTTTCTCACATAAGTTAATCACATCTGTTAAAATTTTTTTTGCTTTTTCATTTTCCTGCAATTTAGAAATATTTACTCCCAGATAAAGAAGGGTTTTGATTTTATTTGTGTCGTCATTCTGGGTTTTCAATATGGTTTCAAGGGAATCAATTTCTTTTTGGTTTTGTGCAAATAGAGTTTTGTTTATGAGCAAACCCATTAATAATAAAACTCCTGAAAATTTTAAACCGGAAAAAACAATAATAAGATTAAACCTAAGAGGTGGATTAGATGGTGAGTTGGGCAATGATGATTGCATATTTGAATTGAACCTGATAAACCATTTTATGGTTCCGGAAATTCAAAATTAATTATTTTTTTTAACCACAGATTTCGCAGATTTTCACAGACAATTTGTGTAAATCAGTGTAACCTGCCTGCCAAGCCAAGCTTCGTTCGGCAAAAGGCAGGTCTGTGGTGAAATTATTTTATTGTTTCACAAATTTTTTCATCACAGTTTTTCCATCCTGAGTTGTTAGGTTTAAGAAATAAATTCCAGGGAGAAGAGAGGAAACATTGATAGAACTATTTTCAAACTTCACCTCGAATGCCTGCCCTAAATAATTTATGCATTTTGCATTTTTTATTTTTTCATCGGATTGGATGGATAATGTTGAATTGGCCGGGTTGGGGAAAATATTTAAATTTTCTTTTTGGGTTGAAGCTTTTTCAAAAATTCCCACTGAAGTATGGATGTAATAGAAAGCGCTGTCCCCTCCGGTAATTTTGGTTCCCGAGTTGTTCCAATATTTAGTAGCATAACTGGTTTGAAAATTATTGGCATCAAATGAATAAGTATACTGATAGAAATTTCTCCATGCCAGAATGCTGTCATTCCAATATTGGTACGATTGGCTAATCATATTATTTAACCCATCGTAGGAATAGGTGAATTTAGAATAGTTTTTCCATGTATTAGTGGAGTCGATCCAGCTTTGGGCAATTTGGCTTGTCAGGTTATTGTTTAGATCGTAAGCAAGAGTGAAAAGATATGGAGCCCACCAAGTGGTTCCATCCGGGCTGCTTTCACCTAACTTGCTTACGAGGATAAAATTTGCATCGTAGGTGTATGTGGTTTTATGGTAACTCACCCAGGATGTTCCGAATTTCCATTGTTGTGATAAATCGTTTGTAAGATGATTGTTGACATCATAAGTATAAGTGAAAAAATATAAATTCGTCCACGAGGTACCATCCCAATTTTGCCATAAATGGCTTAGTAGATTTTTGTTGAGATCACAGGTATATATGTATTGGGTTCCATTTTTCCAGAGACCTGAGGAATCAATCCAGCTTTGAGAAATTTGACTTGTAAGGTTATTATTTGAATCGTAAGAATAAATTGTTTGTCCTGATTTTTTCCAGGTGCTGTCTGTGCTGATCCAAACTTCAATCAATCTGTTTGTGTTATTATTATTGATATCGTATGTAAAAGTGTACTTATATTTATTTACCCATTCGGAACCACTCCGCCATTGAAGTAAATTACTTAAGTTATTTTGGTTGGAATCGTAAATATAATTTATGGATTTTTTAAAAGGATTTACAGCCCAATTGTTAGTAAGGGTATCCCATGGCCAATGGTAGATGCTATCGGTTAAGTTAATTAATCCAATGGGCTTAGGAGAAGGGGAATTTAAGTCAAGTGGAGAATCAAATCCATTCTTATTTTCAAAGGGGGAAAAAAATTCATCCTTCGGCTGGATAGATATATTTATGTTTTCGGATAATTTGATTTTCGGCTGAGCAAAAACTTTCATTGAAAATGCCAGCAATAAAAATGGCAGGAGTTGTTTCATCGGTTTAAAAATTAATTAAGGTAAATAACTTTAAAATTTAATTATTTTTTGGATTTCAATGCCTTTATCTGATTCAGCTTTTATAAAATAAATACCCTTCGGCTGAGCAGACAAATCCAGATTAAGCTCAGAATTTTGTATTGGTATCTTAAAAGATTTGTAAATTGTATTTCCCAAAGTATTTATTATTTCTATTTTGCTTATTGTTGGTTGAGAGTTTTTAATTTTTATTAAAAAATTACCTGTTGATGGATTAGGGTAAATAATATATCCTTGATAAATATTGGCTTTGTTTTCCTCCATTCCAATTGTAACATCCATCACCATCAACCTCACCGTATCTGTAATCACAGCAGCATTGAAATCGAAAAATATGGCCGCACTGTTGTTTATTAAAGTACCGGGTGCATTGTTTGATTTCTGTTTCACTTTGAACTTTACAAAGCCATAGCTTTTCAAATCGTTGGTAATGGTATCCGTAAGATTGATGTTATCGAAAGTCCATTTTACTACCCCTGTACCAAATACTTCAAAACTGTATGGAGCACTGGCAGCTCCTGTTATTATGGAAGAAATATCGAGAGAATTTGCATCCAGATCATCTACCACCACCACTTTATAAGCGGTATCATTTCCTTTATTTTGAAATTCAATGGTGTATTCTAATTCATCCACAGCAGAAATTAAATTATCAGTAGTAATTCCGGCCGGCTGAACAGATTTAACATTTGGGTCGCAGGAGTTGCGCACCTCAATGCAATGAATTTCTACATCATCATCCAGGTCATCTTGCGGTACACTTTTTATTAACTGCATGGAATAAGGGGGCGACCCGCAGAGTTCTTTAAATGCCCTTGGCCTGCTCATGCCCGGATGGGCGGTATCCTGGTCAGCTTCCAGTCTCCATGATTTTCCATCAGAGGCAAAAGTTACAATTAAGCTATCTGCGCTGGGGAGTTGAAAAATCTGGTTTCCTGAAATTAAAACATTGTCTTCAAAAACACGGTAGCTTCGGGGCATGCTCATATTACCTGTTCCTGAATTTTTTATTTTAAAAACTACACTGTCGTTAGCGCATTGACTGCTTACCTCGATGTGAGAATTATCCCAATTGGTGCTTGGAGCAAAGCAATTATTTTTGGGAAAAATTTCGGCATGAGCACATACGGTTTCAAATTGAGCTGCGCTGCAGGAAACCGAATCGGTGATAGTAAATGACTGACATTCTCCTACTCCTACATTCCCTAAATTAAAACGATAGGTATTTCCGGTAACACTGCTCCATGGTAAAGTACTGCTAAGGGGAAAAGTAGTAGGACTGAAACTAATATCAATATAAGCACCGTTTGCAACCGCAGAGCCGTAATTGCAATAATTAACCACATAAAAATTTTTGCGGCAAACACGTTGCCGGCTGGTGGCAACATCCACCCACATCCATGGGCAGTTAAACAATGCCTTCTCGGGGAAATCAATATTTTTCAGACTGTCGTTAAGCTGCACGGTATAAGGAATGGCCGGGCAATTTATTTGAAGAAGTGGATGAGCCGGTTTTGCATCCACAATGTATGCACCGGTATCAGTATTGGCAATAAAATAACCCGAAGTATCGCTTGAAGCATAGAGAAAATTATTCAATTTTATTATTTGATTGGCAATGGGCAGTTCGCCTGTATCATATTGACAATTATCGTTAGCATCCACAAAAACCTTCCCCGAAATGAATTTGTAATGACAGGTGCTGTTTGAGCTGCTGCAAACAGGCACGGAGGGCATATCGGTTATGGAAAGACCCGGAGGATGGTTTGGAATGCAAGTTAGATAATTTCCTGAACAATAAAGATTCACCAGCCCAATTGGAAACAGGGGAAGGCAGGAGAGGAGATTATTTTTACATTGTAAATATTTTAATCCCAATGGTAAAACCGGTAAACTCTGTAATTGATTCTGGTTAGCATAAAGATAAGTTAAGTATTTGGGTAAAACCGGCAAAGAATTTATTTGGTTTAATTCACAGTTTAGAAACCATAAAGTATCTGGTAGAGCTGGAAGTTGAGGTAAATTATTATTGCTGCAATCCAGCTGAAGCAACTTGGGCGGTAATGTTGGGGAAGTACTAACATTATTACCGCAATAATTAATATTTGTTAAGGTTGCGGGGAAAGATGGAAGGTTGTTAATTTGATTTTGATAAGAATAATTTTGGGGGTAAAGGCAGTTCCAGTTGCCGCAGTTTAGGAAGTTCAGAGATGGGGGTAAGGGAGGTAAAGAAGTTAATTGATTATTTAGGCAATAAAAAGTTTTTAACGAATCTGGTAAAGTTACAGGGAGGCCATTAATCGGATTATAACTGCAATCAAAAAAAGTTAATCCATTGGGCAAAGCCGGCAATGTGGTTAAATTATTAATTCGGCAGTTTAGATAAGTCAGGGTTGGGGGCAATGGAGGAATAATACCAATTTGATTATATTTTTCTTGGCTACCGCATCCATAGCCCGTAAGTGAAAGAGAAAAACCAGAGCAATTTAATGTTCTTAATGAGTCGGGAAGAGGAGATGGAAGTGAGGTAAGGTAATTTGAACTGCAATCTAAATATTGCAATCCATTCGGGAGAGCGGGTAAAGATGAAAGGCGGGGAAAACCCGTAATAATGCAGGAGGTTCCGTACTGGAAAGTGTTGTTGCAATCGAGGTAGGTAAGGGTGGAAGGCAGGGGAGGGAGACTCGTTATCCCGGCATGACTTACAACAAGTTTTTCAAGAGTCAGGGGCAAATTTGGCAGAGACCCGATTTGATTTAATGCCGTATTGTTTCCACTACTGGTATAAGCTGCAGATCCGTTGCAAATTAAAGTTTTTAGAGAATCTGGTAATGGAGGCAAGGAGGTAAGCTGGTTGAAGCTACAGTTTAAATACTTTAACCCGTTTGGAAGGGGTGGAAGGGAGGTTAACCAATTTCCACTTCCGTTGTTATATGAAATAGAGCCGCTGCAATCGAGATAAATTAAAGAATCCGGCAAGGAAGAAATAGTGGTTAATTTATTTAACGAACAAATCAAGGTATCTAATTTTTGAGGCAATCCAATTAAATCGGTTAGTAAATTATTTGAGCAATTCAAATATTCTAAAGAAGGGGGCAAACCTGAAATTGAGGTTAATTGACACATGGAACAAATAAATACTTTCAAGCCGGATGGAAATGCTGGAAAGGCATTAAATTTATTTCCAGAGCAGCTCAGGTAAGTTAAACTATCGGGCAATAGGGTGGAAGAATTAATCCATCCGGCCGAATCAGTAGTCCCGTAATTTAAAGAATCCAGCGTAATTGGTAATTGAGGAAAAGAAGGAAAAGGATTACTTCGGATCATAATAAATTCGAGAGTGGCAGGTAGAGGTGGCAATGAAGTGAGTTTATTATCCAATGCATATAAATGTTTTAAAGAAGTAAAATATTCGATTCCGGTTATATCAGCAATTCCACCATGTCTCACATCAATAGAAGTTGTGCTTAAAACCTCGGGGCAGGTGGTATCAAGGCTGTCAACCGACATGCAATTAGGAAATTTCAGTACAAGGAATTTCCTGAAACTTGTATCGGGAATAAATACTTTTTGGGCAGAGGCGTGAATAGAGGCGAATAAAAAAATTGCAGAAAAATGCAGGCATACAAAAAATATTCGAATTCCTGTTTTTGCTTTTTTAGTAGAATTATTTTCCATAGGTGGGAGTTTTTTGATTAATAAAAAGCGTTTGTGAAAAAGGATTTAAACATAATATTTATTGATGAAAAATTTTTGATGAACTATAATGAATCTTTCTTAACGTTTTTTTAAATATTAAGTTATGCTATTCTTAAATATCATTTTTTATTTTGTGATTTAAGAGCATTAATTTCTTTTTGCATTGATTCAATTAGTTTTTGCTGTGCATCATTATCTTTTATGAGTTGCTGGATTCCAATTAATGCCACCCCGCCCGGGTCGATGGTGCTGATGTATTTTTTATTTAATCCGGTATTAAACAATTCGTAAAACTGTTCAGCAAACGGACCAATATGATACTCTTCGGTTCCTTTATACCTCCATCTTTTTACTTCAAGTTTTGAAATACTTGCAAGTATTTCCTGAGCATCAAGCGGAGTTATATTATCTTTAAATGAAACTGAAGACCCATTCGTCCATGCACCACCAATAGTAAGATTGGCCCCGTTGCCGTTTGTTCCTCCGGTGCCTACTACAATAGCATCCAAAGCAGTTGGAGTTGCACCAAAACCCCAACCCACAACCGCAGCATTTCCAAATACCATATTATTATTTGCCGTAACTATTGCCCCATTTCCAATTGCAGTGGCATTTGAAAGAGCACCCGTTGATACATCAGCGCCAAAGCCCAACGCAGTATTGTTGCTTCCGCTAACATTCGTAACCAGTGCATTATTTCCGATTGCAGTATTGCTGGAACCAGATATGCTTTGAGCAAGAGCAGACATTCCAATGGCAGAATTGGAATTTCCAATATTGTTAGAAGAAAGTGCTGAGGCTCCGGTGGCTGTATTGCCGGATCCTCCTGTATTTGAAAAAAGTGCCGATAAACCGTTTGCAGTATTGTTAGATCCTCCTGCGTTGGTAGTAAGAGCATAAGTTCCGGTTGCGGTGTTGCTGCCTCCCGAAGTGTTTGCAAGTAATGTTTGGTAGCCAATGGCCGTATTATTATTTCCTGTATTTGAAGCAGGAACCAGAGAACCTCTTAATGCCTCATACCCAACCGCAACATTAGAATTCGTAAAAGCCGTTACTGTGTTATTGGTATAACGCATGGCATTAAACCCAATTGCGGTGGCGTTACTTCCTGTTAGATTTGTAAAAAGTGCATTCATTCCGTTTGCTGTATTGTTGGCCCCTGTTGTATTGCTTTGAAGGGCTCCGCTACCCACGGCAGTGTTTTGGGCGGCTGTATTTAATTTAAGAGAGCTGAAACCAATGGCTGTGTTATTTGCTCCTGCTGCCGCAGCAAGAGAATTACTGCCGACTGCGGTATTATTTGCATTTGTGCTTAAAGTAAGGGCTTTGAAACCAATAGCAGTATTATCATTGGCCGCCACTACGGTGGTAAGGGCCAAGTAGCCCAGTGCGGTATTTCCTGTTGCCGCAATGTTTGCAGCAAGGGCTCCGCTTCCTACACCCGTATTCTGAGCTGCGGTGTTTTTTTGTAAAGCCTGGTAACCAATGGCAGTTACATCGGTTCCGGTAGTATTGCTATATCCGGCCTTAAATCCAAAAAGAGAATTATTCGAAAAGGAATTGTTAGGAACACCGTATCCTGCTTCCCAACCCATAATCGTATTATTATTTCCAATAACATTCCATGCCCCAGCGTAAACCCCAACTGAAGTGTTTTGGAGTCCGTTGGAAATCAAAGTCGGGTTCAGTGAATAAAGGGAGCCGTACCCAACCGCTACATTGTCAAAGTAAGAGAAACCACCATTCCACGAAAACGATTTTAGCGCCTCAAATCCTATGGCTGTTAAGCTGCCACCTGAAACATTATTCGGAAGAGCACTATGCCCATAAGCAACATTTTCTTTTCCTGTTTGATTTAAATTCAAAGCCAGATAACCCATTGCGGTATTTTTTCCTGCACTCGTGTTAGCTTTCAATGCACCGCTTCCTACGGCCGTGTTTTCAGCAGCTGTGTTTGCGGAAAGTGCCTGAAAACCGAGGGCAGTATTGTCGTTTCCTGTTCCATTGGTGGTGATAGTACTCAATGCAGCCTGCCCCATTCCAGTATTTCTTGTACCGGTGGTAATATTATTTCCTGCAAGACATCCGTAAAATGCATTAAATAATGTATTATCCAATCTCCCTGCTTTTGCAGAATTCACTCTGATATTAAATGGTACGTTATCTGTGGTGCCAATAAAGTTAGTGCCGTCTACAGTTTGGGAATTGCCTAGAAGCAACCACCCGCCTGCCCATGAAAGATTTCCGGTTCCGTCATTTTGTAAAAAAGTAGATGCACCTCCTTGCGAAACCGGAAGCGTTAAAGAATAGGTGGCAGCAGTGTTCCCCGATTGAATAGAAAGAGTGTTGGTATTAGCAGCATTATAAAATAACAAGGAGCCCGTAGAAGCTGAAGCCCCACCCAAACCACCAAAGGGAATACCTATACTAATTTTACCGGCCGAATGAAATTTAGAAGAAGGCGAATTCAATCCTATTCCAATATTACCGGTTCCCAAAACGGTTCCATTGCCAAATCCACCCGTTCCGAAAATAAGATTTCCGATTGAAAGTTGATTGCTGCTGGTTGCCACCGGAGCATCAATATCGTAGCCGAGAATAATATTATTTGAACCATCAGTAATTGCATCACCTGCCTGATAGCCGAGAAGAAGGTTGTTACTACCGGTTGATAAACCATATCCTGCGTGAAATCCAAACAATGAATTATTGGAAAATGAATTAGAAATGGTTCCATATCCTGCCTCAAAGCCAATGGCGGTATTGTCGTATCCTGCTTTGTTTGAATAAAGAGCAGACCCTCCGATTCCGGTATTTTCTCCTCCTGCATCGTTTGAATAAAGTGCATTTGATCCGTTGGCTGTATTGCCATACCCATCGGTGTTGGAAAAAAGTGAAAAGGCCCCGTAGGCAGAATTTTCCCATCCTGTGAAATTTGCAATTCCTGCATTGCTGCCAACGAAAGTATTATTATATGCTGCCCCTCCACTAGTGGCCCCTGTGTTAATACCAATAAATAAATTGCTTGCATCATTCGAATTTATCCACATTAAATCGGTGCCGGCTGAATTTTGTAATTTAATTAATGGGTTGTTATTGCTTTGAGTAGTGTTCGCCTTAATTATTAATTGGGTTTTGTCAGCGCTGCCATTTAACTGTAGTTTAGTTCCGTCATTGTATACGTTGCTTGTTGCAGCCCAATCGTTGCCGTTGTGATAAATGGTTTGACCTGTTGTACCTACCACCCCAAAAGTTCCGGTTGCACCCTGGGACCCTGTTGCACCTTGTGCACCTGCTGCCCCAACTGCTCCATCATTTCCCGGGGGCCCTTGAGTACCCGTGGCTCCTTGGGATCCTGTTGCGCCAACTGCCCCATCATTTCCTGTTGGCCCCTGCACCCCTGTTGCGCCAACTGCCCCATCATTTCCTGTTGGCCCCTGCACCCCTGTTGCGCCAACTGCTCCATCGTTTCCTGTTGGCCCTTGCGCACCCGTTGCACCAACACCACCGTTATTTCCTGTTGGTCCCTGCGCACCCGTTGCACCAACGGTACCGTTATTTCCTGTTGGCCCCTGGGCACCGGCAGCACCAACTGCTCCGTTATTTCCTGTGGGCCCCTGTGCACCTGTTACTCCAACTGCACCGTTATTTCCTGTGGGACCCTGCGCACCGGTAGCACCAACTGCACCGTTATTTCCTGTAGGGCCTTGCGAACCTGTTGCACCAACAGCACCGTTATTACCTGTTGGCCCCTGTGCACCCGTTGCACCAACCGAACCGTTATTTCCTGTTGGCCCTTGCGCACCCGTTGCGCCAACTGCACCGTCATTTCCTAATGGCCCCTGCGCACCGGTAGCACCAACTACACCGTTATTTCCTGTTGGTCCCTGTGCACCTGTGGCACCTGGTGTACCCGTTGCTCCAGTAGGACCTTGAATTAAACCAGCGTCAACCCAGATAGATCCATCCCATACCCATAAATGACCTGTATCCTGAGTTAAATAACCATCAGAAACCATATTTCCGGAAGAAGGTAAATTACTTGAAGTAGTAACACTTCCCTTTATTGTAACAGCTGTTCCATCATTTCCGTTATTTCCCGTGGGACCCTGGTTTCCTGTTGGACCTGCTAATCCATTGTTTCCAGTGGCTCCTTGTGGTCCTGTTGCCCCAGCTACTCCGTCATTTCCCATAATCCCCGTTGGCCCCGTGGCCCCTTGAATTCCTGTTGTTCCCGGTACACCATCATTGCCGGTATTCCCGGGCGGACCTTGCACACCTGTTGCACCCTGAGGCCCGGTAGCTCCAATTGCTCCATCATTTCCATTTATTCCGGTAGGTCCCTGTGTTCCTATTCCACCCGTAATTCCATTGGCACCTGTTGGACCAGTAATCCCGGGTATTCCCTGAATACCATTGTTACCGGGTGACCCTTGAGCCCCGGTTGACCCAGTTGCACCGGTAGGTCCAACTGCACCTCCGCTTCCTGATGTTTTTGAATATAAGGCAAATGGAACTGAGAGCAATGGTGAAATTCCCATTAAAACATAATTAGTTCCTCCTGCAGCATCCATTTCAATCCTTAAAAAAAAAGTATTTCCCCCCCAACCAATAGTTGAGAAATTACCAGAAACTACCGAGCCATTGCCAATTTTAAGAGTAAACAAACCCAGCAAATTGGTATTGACATTATGAGTTTCGGAATACACAATGTTTCCAGTAGGAGAACCGCTCAATATTATGGCCCGAATTCCTATGCTCGTGTTTGGGGGCAATGGGTTGCCAGCCGCATCACGAGCCACGCCCTGATAGTTGAACATTTCGGGGCTTTGTCCGAATAAAGGTTCAAGTCCCAGGGCCAAAATCCCAATAATAAAAAATAACAAACAGGGAAATTTAAACCAATTTATAAAATCGTTTATTGACCTTCGGGTTGAATTTGAAAATTTAAGTGCAAAAGTTTTCATAAATATTTGTTTTAGAGACAAACTTGTCTTGTTTGAAATTTAAAGCATTTTCTGAATTTTGTAAGCGTTGAAAATATTTTTTTCGGGGAAAGAAATTTTTAACAGATAAAATGCAACAGGCAACTTCCCTAAAGATACCAAATACCGGTCATTGAAAATCGGTTGGTGAATTTTCTCGTTCAGTATCAAATTGCCCTTTTCATCAAAAAGTTCTATTACCCCATTTGAATTTTTTCCCTCGGGTTTTATTGAAATATTTAAATAATCTCCAACCGGATTAGGAAAAACGTTGATATGTATCTGCTCAAGTTTATTTTCGGCAAGGGATGTAACAGAATAATATGACTGCTGAAAACCCTGAGTGAGGAAATTATTTGTGTTGGAATAAGTTCCGATGGCTGGTTCTCCCAGCGTCCAGGAAAGGGCATTGCTGCCATTTATAAAATAATCTCCTGCCGAAGAAATAACTTCAGGAGAAATTGATTGTGAAAAAATCTTTTTGCCCGGAGAAATAAAAATTAAAAAATTAAAAATTAAAAAGGAGTATTGTATTCCCCCCATGATTTCTTTTTTTTCTTTTTTCATATAAAAATAATTTTTAGCAAGTGTTTTTTTGCTTTTATTTTTAAATTGATTTATTATTCTTTCACCAATTTTTTCATTATGATTTTTCCTTCTTGTGTGGTTAGGTTTAAGAAATACATTCCTGTGGGAAGAAAAGAAACATTGACCTCACCCCCAACCTCTGTCCTTAAGGAGAGGGGAGTTTTCTCCGTAGTAAATACTTTTTCCCCGAGTGTATTGTAACCAACTATAGTTGCTGCTTCATTAGGCGAAGTGGCTTCTATATGTAAAATAGAGGTGGCGGGGTTTGGGTAAATGGTAAAACCACTTTCCGCATGGTTCTCTGCTACAGCGGTTGTTTTTGTTGTATCCTTAAATTTAAAAATTGTTCTCAGATTGTTCGCACCTCCTAAACCAGAGGTTCCATACAAAAAAGTACCATCAGAAATAAGAGAACCGTAAGGATTAGTTGAGTTTGGAGATCCGGTAAAATCATACAATTTGGAATACTCTTTTCCATCATGTTTTATTTTAAAAAGTACTCCTTTAGTGGCCGTACCACCATTGGGAGCAGTTCCATAAAGAAAAGTTCCGTCATAAATAAGATCCCCTCTGGGAACTTTACCGTTTGTACCGATGAAATCCAAAATTTTGGAATAGCTGCTTCCATCAGGTTTTATTTTAAATATGGTGCCGCAACCTGATGTTGTGCAGGAACCAGTTCCACCCAGTCGGGTTGTTCCATAGAGAAAAGTTCCATCGGAAATTATTGAGCTATAGGGCTCACTTCCATTTGCAACACCCGAAAAGTCTAATAATTTTGAATATCCCGTTCCATCAGTTTTTATTTTAAAAATGGTTCCCAAATTATTTGTTCCCCCGGATCGAGTCATTCCGTAGAGAAAATTGCCGTCAAATAAAAGTGAGCCATTCGGTTGACTTCCGTTGGTTCCGGAGAAATCAAACAGCTTGGTGTACCCTGTTCCATCGTGTTTTATCTTATAGATGGTTCCATTCGAAGTTGTGCCACCAGTCCGGGTAGTACCAAACAAAAAAGTACCATCAGAAATAAAAGAACCACTGGGCCTTGATCCGTTTGAAGGACCAGCAAAATCAAGTAAGTTAGAATATTCAGTTCCATCAGTTTTTATTTTAAAAACGATTCCACTGTCATTGGTTCCACCATATACTGTTGTTCCATATAAATAAGTACTATCAGAAAAAAGAGAACCTAAAGGCCATTTTCCGTTTACGCCTGCGAAGTCAAGCAATTTTGAAAATCCTGTCCCATCTGGTTTTATTTTATAAACAGTTCCACATCCGGTAACAACACCGGTAGTATAAGGAGATGTGCCGCCAGAATATGTTACTCCATAGAGAAAGGTTCCGTCAGAAATGAGAGCACTTTCATTAGGCCAACTTCCATTGGCCACACCATCAAAGTCGAGAAGTTTGGTGAATTGGGCAAAGGTAAAAGTTGGCAAAAGGAAGGCGGCCGTTAGCAAAAAAATATTTAGGGAGATGAGTAGAGTTTTTGTTTTCATAGTTCGTTGGTTTTGTAATTTATTTTTGGCAATATTTTTTTTATTGCTTCACAAACTTTTTCATCACCGTTTTACCATCCTGAGTAAATATTTTTAAGAAATAAAAACCTTCGGGAAGAAATGAAATATTTATTGAGCCATCTTTGAGTTTAACATCAGTTTCCTTTCCTAAATAATTCAGGCAACATACATTTTTAAATTTTTCATTTGATCGGATGAATAATGCCGTTGTTGCCGGATTCGGAAAAATATTTATTTCATTTTTGTTGTCGTGGTTCTTCCCTTGAATCCCTATTGTAACATCCATCACCATCAACCTCACCGTATCTGTAATCACAGCAGCATTGAAATCGAAAAATATGGCCGCACTGTTGTTTATTAAAGTACCGGGTGCATTGTTTGATTTCTGTTTCA